>JBEKEQ010000021.1:0-40248 GCA_050013735.1 Occallatibacter sp. | reverse complement strand
CTTCGCCCGGGAGCGGTATCTTAAAAAGGTCGGAATGACCTTGCGTTGAGGAAGAACCGTTGATTCCCGAGCTGCGAACCAGTTTCAACCGGAGATTCAGTCCGGAAAAATATGCATCGCTTTTGGCGCTGCTTGAGGAGCGTTGCGGCACAAAGGTTGACTACCGCGTCGCTGAGACGCCCATCTTTGTGCCGTTGGCGCTGTTGCAGGAGATGGCGAAGGCGGGCGCGGAAATGACGCGGGACCTCCTAGCCAATCCCGCCTATCTGACCGCCGCGCGGCAGGCCAATCCGGCGGATTACCGGGTGGCCGGCGAGACGGCGCACCCAAATTTTCTTACCGCGGATTTTGCACTGGTCAGGGAATCGGACGGTAAACCGGGGGCCGCGCAGACGGGGAAGCTGGCCCCTAAGCTGGTGGAGATTCAGGCGTTTCCCTCGGTTTACGGCTACCAGGATGTGCTTTGCGATGCCTATCGCCATGCCTTTGGGCTGCCGGAAACGCTGGGTTGTTTTCTAAGCGGGTTGACCGAAGAGGAATATTGGGAGTTATTAACTAAAACGATACTGGGCGGCCACGATCCGAAAAACGTGGTGCTCACCGAGTTGGACCCGCTGAGCCAGAAAACGCTGCCTGACTTCACTGTGACGGCGCGCCGGCTGGGTATAGCGGTGGCGGACATTCGGAACCTGGAAGCCGTCGGGAAAAAGCTCTATTACCGCGATGCAGACGGCCGGCAAATTGCCATCGATCGCATCTACAACCGGGCCATTGCCGACGAACTGATGGCGGGCCAGATTCGCTTGCCCGTCGACCTGACCCAGGCATGGGATGTGGAATGGGCGGGGCATCCCAACTGGTACTTCCTGATCAGCAAGTTCTCGATTCCGTGGCTTTCGCGTCCCCCGGCCGCTCACCCGATGGTTCCCCCGGCGGTTTTTGTGAACGACTTTCTCGACGGGCCGGGGCGCGCGGAGCTGGCAGCCGCGGGGGTGCCCTTACCGCCCAAAACGGAACCGGAGACGGCCTATAAAGATTTGCTGCTGAAGCCGCTGTTCTCCTTCGCGGGCCGGGGAATCCAGTTTGAGCCCACCCAGGCGGAATTGGAAGCGATTCCCGTGGATCGGCGAGGGGAGTTCCTGCTGCAGCAGAGGATGCACTTTGAGCCCACTATCGAGACGCCGCACGGGCTCACGCAGGCCGAGATTCGCATTTTGTACCTGTGGCCGGACGACGGAATTCTGACGCCGGTCTTGTCTCTGGTGCGGCTGGGACGGGGAAAGATGATGGGTGTGGATCACAACAAAAATCAGGAGTGGGTGGGCGCGTCGGCGGCGTTCTTCCCCGGCGGCTCTTGAACGCTCATGATTCAGGGGCCTGAATTCAGTCCAAGGAGTATTTTTATGAGCATTTTGCCTGTGATCGAGATAGGTAGTTTGGCGTCTGTGGCGTTTTCGAGCCTTTATGCAGATTAGGGGTGGTTACCATTCTGAAAACTTTGGTGTCATGCGTTCTACGCGGAAACTCCAGTAGAGTTGCAGATGGGCCTGTTTTCGCCCAGGGCCCAGGATAAAGTCGCATGAGAGCTGTGAAACCTGTAACGCCACCGCATTCCTCTCTTCCCGGCGCGTCGCCCTCACGGCAGGAGGTGCGCTGCGCAGTGCGTTTTCCCCTGGCGTTGCCCGTGCTGCTGTGGACGGAGAATGGGGAAATTGCCGCAGTCACCGTGAACGTATCTGCCAGCGGCGTGCTTTTTCAGCTCGATCGCCCGTTGCGGGTGGGTGCTGACATTCGATTTTCCCTGCGCATGCCGGGCGCGGTGCTAGGCACTCCCCACGATGTTCTGGTTCATTGTCTCGGACGTGTGGTACGCTGCTCCTTGAGCCAGATTCATCACTTGGCAGCCGCCACCATCGACGAATATCAATTCGCAGAGCAGTGACGGGCTGGAGTTGGCTCGGCAATCCTTCCTATGGATTTTCTTGACGAAGCCGCTGAGAGCGAGGTAGTTGACGTAACGGTCAAGCCGGGGACGGTTCGCATTATTCTTGCGGATTCCCAGGCGATCTACCGTGTCGGCATTCGCAAGGTCTTTGCCCTCGAAGACGATTTGCGCGTGGTGGCCCAAGCGGACTCTCTTGAGAATTTGCGCTTGGCTGTGGAGCGCTATCCAACCGATATTGTTCTACTTGAAGGAAATTTGCTGGCCGGCACGGCCAATGTAATCCCCGAACTGCTGCGCATTGCCCCCGACGTAAAGCTGATTGTGCAGGCGCTGCAGGCCGATGAAAACCATACGGTGGAGCTTTACCGGCGCGGGGTGCGGGGAATCATTTCCCGCTCCATTTCGCCCGACCTGCTGGTGCGGTGCGTGCGCCGGATCGCCGCCGGCGAGACGTGGATCGACAACCAATCAGTCAATTGGGTGATTGAGGCGTATCGCTCCCAGGCCGCGGCGTTGATGAGCCCGCGCACCCAGCCCCGGCTCTCACCCAAGGAGATGGCCATTATCACCTGCATTACCCAGGGCAAGCGGAACAAGGAGATCGCGTTCCAGCTGGGAACCACAGAGCAGGTGATCAAGAATTATCTACGCAAGATTTACGACAAGCTGGGAGTGAGCGACCGGCTTGAGCTGGCCCTCTATTGCCTGCACAACAAGATTATTCAGACGGACGCGGATGAAGAGATTGTGGCGCAGAAGGTCATTGGGCAGTAGAAGGACATCGTTTTTCCCCTGCATCGGCAAGTGAGCGTTCCCGCGGCCGGCAATCTTCATTGGGCTTGCGGGCCAACTCCAGCAGGCGAATCAGCTCAGCCAGTTCCGCGGCTTTCAGGTGCCCCAGCAATTCGCCGGGAATCCGCTGAATTGCCGGATCCATCTCGCGCAGCAACTTCAGCCCAGCCTCGGAAATGACGGTCCACACCACGCGCCGGTCGTGCGCATCGCGCCGCTGGCGAATGAGCTTGAGCGTTTTGAGCCGGGCCAGCAGCCGCGTAATGTCTGGGTCGGCGGTAATCATGCGGCTGCCAATGGCCGAACAGGTGAGCCCATGCGGCTGCGCGCCACGAAGAATGCGCAGGATATTGTATTGCGTTGAGGTGACGCCAAAGTTGCGGGTCCTGGACTGAAAGGAGTGATGCAGGCAGTCTGAGGTGCGCATCAGGTTGAGCATCGCTTCTTCTTCGACGCTGTCAAAGGCGCGTTCCTGCACGATTTCGAGTTTCAGACTTGCCATCGGCGGGCTCCCATCCGAACCGCTCAACAGCCTTGCATGAGGCCAGGCAGCGGGTAACTGCCTGACCTTGTCCAAGGTGATGCTTACTGCTTGGCAACGTCCAATTCGATATTGATCTTGACCTCGTCTCCAACCATGGACGTTGGAAACTTGGTCCCGATGCCGAAGGCGCTCCGGCTGAGCGTAGTGGTGGCTGAGTAACCGGCGTGCTGCTTGTGGTCCATGCCCTGAATCGGTCCTGTGGGCCCTTCGACATCAAGAACCACTGGTTTGGTAACGCCGTGCAGGGTAAGGTTTCCGGTAACCGTGAGCCCATTGGCGCTTTTGGCCACGCTGGTGCTGGTAAACGTGGCCAGGGGAAGGTTTGCCGCGTCAAAGAAGTCCGGTGTCTTCAAGTGGTTGTTGCGCTTTTCCACGCCGGTATCCACGGTGTCAATGCCGATGGTAGCGGTCACGGCGGACTTGGTTACATTGGCTTCGTTCAACACCAGCGTAGCGGCTACGTTGCCGAAGCGGCCGTGCACGTTGGAGATGGTGAGGTGGGTGATGCTGAAGTCGACTTCGCTGTGGTTCGGGTCAGAGACCCAGGTGGAAGTTTGCGCCAGGGCCAGGGGAGCGGCGAGCGCGAGAATGCCTACTACGGTTGCCAAACGCTTCATGAGATAGAGTCCTTTCGATGCCGGGCCGTTGGGCCGCCTTTGGAATGATGGGAAGAGTGGAGCTGCCGCCGGATGCACAGAAAGAAGCCGGGTCTGCTTCGCAGCGAATCCTCACATGCAAATAAGATGCAGCAGGGAATTGTTCGTTGCAACAAATAATTTGCCGGTGTCCGCTGTTTTCGCCTGACAGGCACCTAGAAACTGTTTCTTAGCCGCGCCGCGCAAGGTTTTTCCCTCAGGGACTAAAGCCCGCGATTTTAACTGCTCTATGTCGGCACGTCTGAAGCCGCGCCCTTTCAAAGCAGGGTTATAAAACAGCTTCTCACCAGATTCAGGTCTGATATGCTCCCGGCTATGTCTCTGTTTGGACCTTTCCGCCAACTGACCCGCCCGCAGCGGCATACGTTTCTGGCCGCGTTTCTGGGCTGGACGCTCGACTCGCTCGATTTCTTCATTCTCATCTTCTGCGTTCCAGCCATCGCGGCGGAGTTCCACACCAAGCCTTCGGCGATTCAGGGAGCGGTCTTTCTGACCCAGGCTTTCAGGCCGGTGGGAGCGGTGTTGTTTGGAATGCTGGCCGATCGCTTTGGGAGGCGGCCGGTGCTGATGGTGAATATTCTCAGCTTCTCCGTAATTGAGCTGAGCTGTGCGTTTGCACCCTCGCTCGTGGCGTTGCTGGCGCTGCGGGCGCTATTCGGCCTTGCCATGGGCGGCGAATGGGGGGTGGGCGCGGCGCTGGTCTTTGAAACGCTGCCCAAGGAGGGCCGCGGGGCTTTCTCCGGAATTCTTCAGGAGGGCTACGCGATGGGGTCAATCCTGGCCTCGTTGGCGTTCGGGGTCTTCTTTCATTGGATCGGCTGGCGGGGCCTGTTCATCCTGGGTGCGACGCCGGCCTTGCTGGCCTTCTATGTGCAGGCGCGGGTGAGCGAGTCGCCGGTGTGGCTTGAGGGGGCAAAAAAGCGCGCAGAGCGAATCTCCGGCGTGCATAGGGCAGCGGAGGCGGCTGCGCCGGCACGGCTGATGGCGTTTTTGCCTACGTTTCTGTTCCTGGTGCTGTTGATGACCGCCTTCATGAGTTTTTCGCACGGCACGCAGGACGTTTATCCGACGTTTCTCACCGTGGAGGCAAGGCTCTCTCCGTCCACAGTGGGACTTATCGGCGCGCTTTATGGCATCGGCTCCATCGCCGGAGGATTCGTTTTCGGAGCGCTTTCGGAAACCTGGGGGCGCAAACGGGCCATCGTCACCGCGGCGCTGTTGGCGATTCCGGTGATTCCGCTGTACGCTTATGGGCATTCGGCGGTGACGCTGGGAATCGGCGCGGTGCTGATGCAGTTCATGGTGCAGGGAGCGTGGGGAGTGGTGCCGGCGTATCTCACGGAACTTTCGCCGGCTCCAGTGCGAGCCACGGCACCGGGCCTGGCGTACCAGTTGGGCGGGCTGGTGACGTCGTGGAATAACAAGGCGCAGGCACTGGCCGCCGAACGTTGGGGAAGTTATCGGAACGTGTTGGGAATTACGGTGATTGTGGTGGCCCTGGCGCTGGCCGGGCTGGCGCTGATGGGGCGCGAGGCAAAGGGACAAGACATGACGGCGGGGTGATGGAATTTCTGACCGTAACTTGTTTGTTGTGAATAAAGGATCGGATAAAAGTATCTGTCTCTCAATTCGTATACAATATTCGAATGGGCGACATAGTGCAGAGCACAACGTCAATGATTCATGTTCGCATCGATCCTGGTCTGAAGTCGAAGGCGTCCAAGGCGTTCGATGCCATGGGCCTGAGTCTCTCAGAGGCAGTGCGCATTTTCCTGACCCGCGCTGCCGCAGACCAGGCGTTTCCCTTTGAACTTAGAGTTCCAAACGCCGAAACTATTGCGGCGATCGAAGCCGGCGACCGGGGCGAGATTGTAAAATTCGGCAGCGTCGAGGAATTGATGGCCGACCTGCATGCGGACGACTAGCCGGACAGCCAGGTTCAAGAAGGACTACAAGCGTGAAGCGAAAGGAAGGCATCGCGCAACGCTTGATGCCGACCTTCTTGCGGTCATCGCTTTACTAGCCATGGACCAACCTCTGCCTGAGAGATTCCACGATCATCTCTTAACAGGCGGTTATACGGATCATCGCGAGTGCCATCTCAGGCCGGACTTGCTTCTTATTTATAAAAAGCCTGACGACGAAACCTTGCGGCTCGTACGTTTGGGTTCTCACAGTGAACTTTTCTAGCATTCTTACGAATGGAGGAAGGGTTAATTCATGGCAAAACTCGACTGGTCACAATGCGGCGCCGTGGAAAGCGTCCCCGGCAAGGTGAGCGGAGCTTGGGTTTTTAGGGGAACGCGGATGCCAGTTCAGACAGGGTTTGCGAATCTTGAAGCCGGCATGTCGGCCAAGGAGATCACGGAGGTTTTCGACGTGACTCAGGCAGAAGTAGAATCCGTCGTGCGCTTTGTCACTCAGAGCCTGGAGAAAGAGCCTGCGTTCGGCTGAAGGTAAACCAGCGTGTTTGAGGTGGAAAATGCCTGCACAAATCGGCGACGCAAATCCGCACGGCCAAATTCTCATTGAAAAGACAGGCAATCGGAGTCCCAATCACAGCTTTGCCACGGTCTGGGTTCTCCGTTGCCCGAAGCATGGAACATACAAGGCGAACAGTTGTGATTTCCACATACGCAAATGTCCGGCCGAGGGCGGGAAACCCGCGTTAGTTTAATGCGCCTGTAGCCACGGCCCGACCCTCCCCTAACCCCCAAGCCCCTAATCCCTATTTCGGCCGGATCAGCTCGATTCGGTCGCGCGTCCGCACCCAGGTGTTTCCGGCCATGCGGCCCACGGCGTCAAGAGCGGCGGGATCGACACGGAAATCGTCAAACAAATCCTCACGCAGGTGAAAACGCACCACCTCGCCCAATACGATGACCCCCGCGCCCGGCGCGCGGCCGGTGTAGATGACCTGGAGCAGCTTGCACTCCATCTGGGCCGGCGACTCGGCCACGCGTGGAGGGCGCACGGCCACGCTGGCCAGGGGTGTCAGTCCGGAGAGTTGAAACTCATCCACTTCGGGGGCAACCTCGGCTGCGGAGGCGTTGGCTCCCTCTGCAATGGCCTCGCTGACCACGTTGACCACGAACTCCCCGGTCTCCTCGACGTTACGCAGGGTGTCTTTTCGCGTTTCTGGGCGCAGGCTCGTTGCAGGTTCGCCTGGAGCGCGCAGCGTGGGACAAAAAAGCACAGTCGGAGGATTGGAGCCTACTCCGGCAAAGAAACTGAACGGCGCCAGGTTCAGAATGCCGGCTCGATCCATGCTGGAAACCAGTGCGATGGGGCGCGGCACGATGATGCCCACCATCAGCTTGTACATCTGGCGGGGCTCGAATTCGGATGGGTTGAAGCTGAGCATGGGGTTTTCAGAGGAGCCTGAGACGGACATACGACTAGCCTACAGCGGAACCAGAGTAGATGTAACCCGGAGCTAACGCGGATAAGTTGCTTTTTCCTCAAGAAAAAGCCACCCTCGGCAATTTACGAAAGGCCAGGTACACTCTGGTTCCGCTCGAGAACATCTTTCCGGTGCGTGCAGCGTCCAACCATCATAGGATTCAGTTGGGGAACACCCGCCCTCAGGTCTTGACGTTTCTGGTGCGCGAGCCGAAATTCGTCGTCCCGTAACACTGCATGATGCACAATGAAGAGATAGGGAGAAGCAGCTTTGCCGCGTATTCATTTTCAACAACAACTTGCCGAACTCAAGGATCACCTCCTTGCCATGGCTGCCCTGGCGCAGCAGTCGGTGGAATCCGCGGTGGACGCCTATCTTCAGCGCGACAAGGGATTATGCCAGTATGTGAAGCAGAATGAGGCTGCCATCAACTCCGCGCAGCGGGATCTGGACGAGATGGCGTATGAGCTGCTGGCCAAGGAACAGCCCATGGCCATCGACCTGCGCTTCATTCTGGCGGTGATCAAGATCAACGGCGACCTGGAGCGGATCGGCGACCAGGCCATGGGCGTGGTGCGCCGGACAAAGGACATTTTGAAAACCGAAGAGGTCGATTTGCCGGTGGACTTTGCCGCCATGGGTGAATTTGCCGGACGCATGATCCGCTCAGCGGTGCAGGCTCTGCTGGATGGCGACGCGCGGCTGGCCGACTCGGTGCGCGAGATGGACGACGAGATCGATCGCATGAACCGGCGCGCGCACACCGACCTGTTAGAGCTGATCCAGGACAAGCCGGAGTTTACCCAGCAGGCCATCAACGGCATCCTGGTGTCACGCAACCTTGAGCGGATTGCGGATCACGCGTCGAATATCGCCACGGACGTGATCTTCTGGATCCGCGGCGCGGATGTGCGGCACCAGTTGAGCATGTCGATGGATTGATGAGGGCAGTGGACAGTGCGCAGTGAACAGTGCACAGTGCGCAGGGGCAGTGGACAGTGCGCAGTGAACAGTGCACAGTTGGTTGATGCATGAAACAGGAAACGGTATCCGGCCGGGGTTAGCTTGCTACGGAGAGGGGTTGTATGGCTGAGGGAAGCCATAGCCGCTCGAACTCGTCCAGGGGCAGAGGCCGGCTGAAGAGGAAGCCCTGAAACGCGGTGCAGCCGAGCCGGCTCAGCAAGACCCGCTGTTCTTCGAGCTCAACGCACTCTGCAATCACCGACAGTCCCAATGCCCGGCCCAGCGAAATGACGGATTGGGCAATGGCGCGGCTTCCAACGTCGGTAAGGATGTCGCGGACGAAGGAGCTGTCGATCTTCAACTGGTCAAGGGGCAGAAGCTTGAGGTAGGCCAGCGAAGAATAGCCGGTGCCAAAGTCATCGAGCGAAAAGCCCAGTCCATAAGACTTCAATTCCATCATCTTAGCGATGACGTCCTCAATGTCTTCCACCAGCATGCTTTCGGTCAATTCCAGTTTGACGTTATGCGGATTGGCGCCGGTGCGGTGGAGCGTGGCCAGCACTTTTTCGACAAAGCCGGGATGGCGGAACTGCCGCGCGCTGATGTTTACAGCCAGCGAGATATGGGCTGTTTCAGGCCGGTCTGCCCATGCCGCAACCTGGGCGCAGGCTGCTTCGAGCACCCAATCGCCCAAAGGCTGGATGAGCCCGGTTTCCTCGGCGAGGGATATGAACTCGCCGGGTGCGAGGAGTCCGCGCCGGGGATGGTTCCAGCGAATCAAGGCCTCGGCGCCGATGAGGCCCACGCTGTCAAGCTGCGGCTGGTAGTAAAGGACGAATTGGCTGGACTTGATGGCCTGGCGAATATCTTCTTCCAGCGCCGCGCGGGCATTTACGGCAGCCTGCAAGGCGGGAGCAAAAAAGCGCATGGTGTTGCGGCCTGCGGCCTTGGCCTGGTACATGGCGATATCGGCCTGTTGCAGCACCGCATCCGTGCTTTCCTGCTTGTTGCCAAAAACCGTGATGCCAATGCTGCACGAGCTGAGACATTCGCGGCCCGAGAGCCAGAATGGCATGGTGAGGGAAGACAGAATTTTATCGCCGATGACCTCGGCCTGCGCCGCCGCATCCTCGGGAACATCGCTCAGGTCTTCAAGCATCACGACAAATTCATCGCCGCCCAAACGGGCAACAGTGTCAGCCGCGCGGACGCAGGTATCCAGCCGCTGGGCCACCTCCATGAGCATCAGGTCGCCGGTTTGATGGCCGAGAGTGTCGTTCAGGGTCTTGAAATTGTCCAAATCCACGAACAGCAGCGCACGCTTGCGGCTTGATCGCGTACTGGCAGACAAGGACTGGCGCAACCGCTCCAGCAGCAGGCGGCGGTTGGGCAGGTGCGTCAGCGGATCGTAGAAGGCCAGATCTCTGATCTGCTCTTCCGCTGCCTTGGCGGCGGAGACGTCGCGCATGATGCACAGAACGTGGGGAATGCCGTCAAGATCGATGAGCGAAGCAGACAGCAGCGCCCAGAAGACCTCTCCGCTCTTCTTTCTCAGCCGGATTGTCACATCGCGGAAGCTTGGCTCCCGCGTGAGCATGTCTGCCAATCCCTCACGATTCCCTTGATCTACCCACAGGCCCAATTCACCCGACGTCGGCCCGATAATCTCCGCGTAGGTGAAGCCCATCAGGTCAAGGAAGGCCTGGTTTACATCGGTAAATCTTCCATCGCTGAAGCGGCTGAGCGAGATGCAGTCCAGGCTGGTCTGGAATACGTTGCGATAGCGCGCTTCGCTGACCCGCAGCGCCTCAGCCGCCGTGGCAAGGCGCTCGTCGGTGGCTTTGGCGGCGGAGATATCCCTGGTGACGGATAGGATGCACGGAACCCCGTCAACCTGAATGATCGATTCCGACGCCTGCCCCCAAACAATCTGCCCGTCCTTTCTTCTGAATCGGGCCTTCAAATCGCTGCAGTTCGATCCCTGGCGCAGCGTCTCGACCATTTGCTGGCGGACCTCCGGATCTACCCAGAAACTCAGGTCCGTCGAGGTTTTGCCGATCACCTCTTCGCGTTGGAATCCCACGAATTTGAGGAAAGCCTCATTCACATCTATGAACACGCCGTCGCTCAAGCGGTTGATGTTGATGGCGTCAATGCTCATCTGGAATGTGGCGCGATAGCGTTCTTCGCTGGCACGAGAAGCCTCCTGGGCCTCTGCCAGGCGTTGCTCCGCAGCCTTGTCGGAGGAGATGTCGCGCAACACGCTGAGGATGCACGGAACACCTTCAATCTCAATCGCGCTGCCGGAAATCTGTAACCAGATGATCTCTCCGTTCTTCCTCTTATACCGGGTTTCGACATCCCGAAACACGGAGTGCCGGCGCAGCGCGGCAACCATCTCGTCGCGCACTTCCGGATTAACCCAGAGTTCGAGTTCCAGCGACGTGCGGTCGATGGTTTCTTCGCGCTCAAACCCAAGCAGCTCAAGAAACGCCGGGTTCACATCGATATATTTCCCGTCGCTCAGCCGGCTGATCGCGATGCCGTCAATGCTGGTTTGGAAGACCGTGCGGTAGTGCGCCTCGCTCAGGCGCAGCGCCTCCATGGCCGCGGCCAGGTGCTGCTCGGAGGCCTTGGCGGTGGAGATATCGCGCGCAATCGACAATACGCAAGGAGTGCCGTCGACTTCAAGGAGCGATGCCGACATCTGCCCCCAGACCAGCGTTCCATCCTTCCTGCGAAATTGAGCCACCATGTCGCGGCACAACGAGTTCTTTTGCAACTCGTCGAGAAGCCTGAGGCGGTCGTTCTTATCGACCCAGACTCCGAGTTCCAGCGACGACCGGCCAATGACCTCGTGGCGTTCGTACCCCACGATGTCGAGGAATGCGTTGTTGCAATCGAGATAAAGGCCATCGCTCAGGCGGTTGATGTTGACGGAGTCGAGGCTGGTTTGGAATGCGGTGCGGTAACGCTCTTCGCTCGATTTCAGGTCTTGCTGCGCTTTGGCCAGTTGTTCCTCGGCGGCCTTGCGCGCGCTGATGTCTTCGGCGATGGTGATGAAGTGCAGAGTCCGTCCCTGGCTGTCGCGCTGGGTTGACGCTCTCACCTTGACCCATGTCCGGGCGCCGTCTTTGCGGATATAGCGTTTTTCCCAGGCGGCCTCGCGGACCACGCCGCTGAGCAGCCGGTCAAAGATCTGCTCGCATTCGCCCACATCCTCAGGCGCCGTGATCTGCTGAAAAGTCATGCCGGGAATTTCTTCGCGAGAGTATCCGACAATTTGCGCGAACCACTCATTGCAGCTCAGCATCCGGCCCTCGAGCGAGGTGTGAAGAATGCCCACCGCGGCTTGCTCGAAGATGGCGCGGTAGCGCTGCTCGCTTTCGCGAAGCTTCATCTCGGCCCGCTTGCGCTCGGTGATGTCCTTGATAACGGCGCGGATTTTCAGGGGATGGCCGTGGGTGTCAAACTCCAGCTTTCCCATTCCCTGCACCCAGCGCTCCGCCTTGTCGCTGTGCCGAACAATGCGGTATTCCTTGTCGAAGGGCTGCTTCTTTCCGATCACTTCGTCGAAGAAGTATGCAGTCACCATGGCCAGGTCATCGGGATGAACGAGGGCTGCCGCACCCGCTCCGTTGCGCTCGTAGTCCTTGTCGATCCCGAAGATCTCATCCAGCACATCCGTGCTGGTCCACACCCCTGTGGGAAGGTCGAGGACGTAGCAGCCCAGTTCTCCAATCCGCTGCGCCTCGCGCAGGAAATCTCCGCTCTCGCGCAGCGATTCCTGGGCTTGCTTGCGTTCGCTGATGTCCAGGATGAAACCTTCGTTGTACGGGGCCTGACCCTGGTCGCCGCACACTCCGCGGCCATAAAGCGAAACCCATGCGATGGTTCCATCCTTGCGCCGGAACCGGCACTCGAACCCCAGTACGGCCCCCCCCTCGCGCCCGCCAAGCTCCCGCAAAAATCTGGAACGCTCGATTGGGTCAACCCACACATCCCGGCCTACGTCCTTGATTGACGCCAGCAGATCTTCCGGCGAATCGTATCCAAGAATTCTTGACGCGGCGGCATTCACCGTCAAAACCCGGCCGTCAAGCGTGGACTGAAACATTCCTTCCAGGGCGTTGTCGAAAATGCTTCGATACTTTTCCTCGGCCTCCTGAAGAGCGCGCTGGGCCGCTTTTCGATCGGTGATGTCTTCGATCAAGCCGTCGAAGATGAAGTGGGTCTCGTGATCCGCGAGAATTTTCCGGCAATTCGTCGAAACCCAAATGGCGGTTCCGTCTTTGCGCTTCATCTGGCACTCAAAACCGGACACAGCTCCGTGCTCATCGAGTTGGCGTACGAATCTTGAACGATCCGATGGCTCAAGCCACAAGTCGCGAGTTGTGCCTCCTGCCGAGGAGAGAAGATCCCCAGGCGAATCGTAGCCGAGCATCCGGGCCAACGCGGGATTCGCCTTCAGGAGCCGGCCATCGAGAGTGGTTTGGAGCATTCCTTCAAGAGCGCCGTCGAAAATGGCGTGGTATTTTTCCTCGGCGTTTTTTAGCGCGCACTCCGCCGCCTTCCGCTCGGAAATGTCTTTGCCAAAGACAGAAATGCCAACCGCCATTCCATCGACAAGGATGGGATTGAAAGCCAGCTCCGCGGTGCGTCCGTTGACCAGCTGATATTCGGTCCGGAACGCACCATCGGCAAGCGCGCGCTTAAACAGCGGGTGAAAGAGGCGTACCCGTTCGGGCGGAATGCTGTCTTGCAGGCGCATGCCCGCTTCAAGCCTGACGCCGAAGAGCTCAAAAAAGTGGCGCTCAAACGCGGCATTGCAAACAATCAAGTTGTAATCCAGGTCTACCGACCAGATCAGGTCTTCAGTGCTTTCGATCAAGGCCGAGAGACTGGCTTCAGCTTGATTGTGCATTTCGACCCTTCCCTGGTCCTACTGTCTTGAATTGACACAGTTGCGGCTGTTTGGCCGGAATGGTTCAAGACGCGAACACCCCGAATCAATCCGTATTCCGTCCTTATCGACAGAAGAAAGCGTTCCGTTTACGAATTCCCCAAAAAGAGAACGGATACATGCCTTCGAGTCTACGCCGCTTTCGAGCCAAATGGGGCCAACCTGCGTGGCGACGGCTGCCTCAAAACGCAGCCGTAGCCCGGATATGTTCGCCCGGGCCAGGAAAAACCCCGCGCGGCAGTGCAACCGGAATGAGCCACTTGCAGCGAGTGCGGGTCAAAGACCTGTGAGAAGCAAGAGTGCGGGAAGGTCTGCCGGAGTAGCGGCGATGGCGTCGGCTTGCGCGTACTCGCCGGCAGAGCCGTAGCCCCACCCGGCGGCAAGGCAGCGGATCTGGTTGGCGCGGGCGGCCTGGAAATCGTAGATCCGGTCGCCAATCATCCACACTGAATCCTTCTGAATGGCGTGTTCGCGCAGCAGAGAGGCAAGCAGGCCGGCCTTGCCGTGGTTGGCGAACTCCGCCTTGTCGCCATAGATGGCCGTGAAAAGGACAGCCAGCTCGAAGGCTTCCAGAATCCTGACGGCAAAGTGCTGTTGCTTTGAGGTGCAGATATACAGCGGAAAACCCTGTTTGTGAAGCAGGGTCAGCATTTCGCGCACGCCTGAAAAGACTGAGTTGTTCTTCCAGCCTTCGCGGTCGTAGCAGACGCGGTAGTCGCGGGCCAGTGCGGCGCGCGCTTCTTCGCTTGCCCCAGGCATGAGCTCGACAGTCCACTCTTCGACAGGCGGGCCGACGAAGCGGCCCAGCGAGCCTGAATAGCTGATTTTGCAGGCCTCGATCACCTTGCTCAGACAGCCGACAATGCCCGGTTTCGAGTCCGTGATGGTTCCATCGAGGTCGAAGATCAGCGCGGGCAATGGAGGGGGCACGCATTCAGTTTCGCAGAGCGGAGCGCGGCGGGACAAATGGAGGGGAAGATAGCCGAGCAAATCGACAAATCGGCGAGTCAGCGGTTTTGGGGCCGCTGACTCCGGAACGGCTTCGTCAAGCTAGCGCGTGGCCTCGAAGAGGAACCATGCACGGCGCTCGGCTTCGTCAATCCATACTTCAATCATGCTGGTGGTGGCATATTCATTTGCTTTGCTGGTTACCTCATGCGCCGCGCGCAGGCTCACCACCAGCGCCTTGTTGTCGCTGTGGAGTTCTCTCAGCATCTCGGTGGGGCCCACGAACTCCTGGTCGTTGTCGGTGATGCGCTGGAGCCGGGAGATGTGGCCAATGGATCGGATCGTAGTGCCGCCCACTTTGCGCACACGCTCGGCAATGTCGTCGGTGATGGCGAAAATCTGGCTGGCTTGCTCGTCCAAAAGCAGGTGATAGTCGCGGAAATGCTGGCCGCTCATGTGCCAGTGGAAGTTTTTGGTCTTGAGATAAAGGGCAAAGGCATCCGCTAACAGCGCGTTGAGCACACTGGACAGATTTTTCACATCCTCCGGCGAAAAGCCATCGGGAACGGTAAGCCGGGCCATTTGCGATTCTTTCGCATGGGCGTGATTGGGCATTGAGGAGTCTCCTGGCCGGGGCAGCATCGGGACGTCAGAAATGGAGCCCTGAGCCTGATCCCCGCGCAAGGGGTAAGATGCAGACCCCGGCTCAAGGGTTCCCTTCTGCCGAATTGGAATGGAGCCGTTCGAGCGCCAGGCTTCCGCGGCTAGACTTTGACCGCCGGATGGGTTGCATAATGCAGCAGCACGGCCACGGCGCAACTGGTCAGGCGCGTCTCTGCCGAATCCGCACGGCTGGTGAGGATGGTGGGCACGCGGGCGCCGAGGACAATGCCGGCCAGCTGAGCTCCGCCGAGGTAATCGAGTTGTTTGGCCAGCATGTTGCCGCTTTCGAGGTCAGGAACCACCAGAATGTCGGCCTGGCCGGTGACCGGCGAGACCAGCCCCTTGATTCTCGCGGCCTTGGCGCTGACGGCGGTATCAAAGGCCAACGGGCCGTCGAGGATGCCGCCCGTGATTTGGCCGCGGTCGGCCATTTTGCACAAAGCGGCGGCGTCGAGCGTGGACTTGATTTTGGGGTTGACGGTTTCGACGGCCGAGAGCAGCGCCACCTTGGGCTCGGGAATGCCCAGCGCATGGGCCAGATCGATGGCGTTCTGCACGATATGGATTTTGTCTTCGAGTTCGGGCGTGATGTTGATGGCCGCGTCGGTGATGAGCAGGGTGCGCGCATAGGCCGGCGTATCCATGATGAAAACGTGCGAGATGCGGCAGGCGGTGCGCAGGCCGGTGTCGCGGTTCATGGCCGCTTTCATCAGCACGTCGGTGTGCAGGCTGCCTTTCATCATGGCCAAAGCATTGCCTGAGCGGCACATGGCCACGCCCACTTCGGCGGCTTTGTTTTCGGTCTCTGCATTCAGGATGGGATACCCGCTTATGTCCAGTCCCAGTTTCGCGGCCAGCGCCTTGAGGGCGGCTTCGTCGCCGATGAGCGTGGGCTCGATGAGGCCCTCGACCGCGGCCTCAACCGCGCCTTTCAGAGCCACTTCAGAGAGCGGCCAGACCACTGCCGTGGAAATGGCAGGCAAATTTTTGCAGCGCTCAATGAACTTGTGAAAGACGTGGTAATCGGCGGGATGGCCGACAAGCGGATCGACGGCAACGGCTTCAGCCAAAGGGGCAAGATCGCTCATGGGGAGGTTCTCCTGGCCCGGCGGGAGGAAGATTCGCCCGGCCTTACTCATCCATTCTCGCCCTGTGCAGGACGAACGCCTGTGCGGAAGGTCACACTTCGGGTTGACGTCCCACATAACGGTGAGAGCCGCGGGATTGTGCGAGCCTGCGCCTGACTTGATCCCTGGAAGACCGGTTCGCTCAACGTTCCTGTTCCTGTCGCGGCTCGGAGTGATATGCTGCCTGCGCTGAAAGAACCGATTGATACAGGAGAAGCAATCTTATGGGTTTCCTTGGAATGGACGTGGGTACGGGCGGAACGCGCGCCGTGGTGGTGGATGACGCGGGCAATTTGATCTCCGCGGCGTCGAGCGAACATGCGCCCTTCAGGACCGCGCATCCGGGCTGGGCGGAACAGGACCCTGAAGACTGGTGGCGGGCCGCGCAGGAGGCTATCCGGTTCGCGCTGGTTGCGGCGCCGGAGCCAAAGGAAGCGATAACGGCCATCGGGCTGACCGGCCAAATGCACGGAGCGGTGCTGCTGGACGAGGCGGGCCAGGTGCTGCGGCCGGCGATGATCTGGTGCGACACGCGCACCCAGCCGCAGTGCGACTGGCTCACTGAGAAGATCGGCTACGAACGATTGATCGAGCTGACTTGCAACCCGGCGCTGCCCAACTTTACCGTGACCAAAGTGTTGTGGGTCAAGGAGCACGAGCCGGAGATCTTCGCAAAGATCCGCCACATTCTCTGCCCCAAGGACTACGTTCGCTATCGTCTGACGGGCGAGTTTGCCATTGACGTTCAGGAGGCCTCAGGCACGCTGCTGCTCGACGTGGCGCACCGGCGCTGGTCAAAGGAAGTGGCCGAAGCGGCGGGAATTGATGAGAGCTGGCTGCCCAGGGTTTACGAGTCGCCGGAGGTTTGCGCGCGCGTCAGCGAGAGCGCCGCGGGGCTGACTGGGCTGGCCGCGGGCACGCCGGTCGTGGCCGGCGCGGGCGACCAGGGAGCGGGAGCGGTGGGGATGGGCATCTTGCAGCCGGGCTCGGTTTCGGCAACCATCGGCACCTCGGGGGTGGTTTTTGCCGCGACGGCAGCTCCGACTAAGGACCCCAAAGGACGGCTGCACACCTTCTGCCATGCGGTTCCGGGGCTGTGGCACGTGATGGGCGTAACGCAGTCGGCGGGGCTGAGCCTGCGTTGGCTCAAGGAGACATTTTTTGCCGGCCAGACTTATGACGAACTGAGCGCGGCCGCTGCAATGGTTCCGGCAGGCAGCGAGGGCCTGGAGTGGGCGCCCTATCTGCTGGGCGAGCGCACGCCGCACCTGGACCCCGAGGTGAGGGCGGCCTTTGCTGGCATCTCTACCACGCACGCGGCGGCGCATTTTGTGCGCGCGGTGCTGGAGGGCGTGGCCTATTCGCTTGAGGACACGTTTACGCTGTTCGCCGAGCTGGGCATTCCGGTCAGCGCGATACGGCTGGGCGGCGGAGGGGCGCGCGGCCCGCTGTGGCGGAAGATTCAGGCGGGGATCTACGGCCACGCCGTGGAGGTTCTGACCGCCGAAGAGGGCGGCGCGTTTGGCGCGGCGCTGATGGCCGGGGTGGGCGCGGGACACTGGGCAAGTCTGGATGAAGCCTGCGGGCAAGCGATTGAGGTAGCGCAGCGCATCGAGCCGGATGAGGCGGATTTGAAGGCCTATCGCGCTGGCTATGCGAAGTGGCGCAAGCTGTACCCGGCGCTGAAGAGCTTGCGATAGAAGATCGCGGAGTAGACTACTTGCGGGAGGGAGATCGAACGTATGAATGGCATTCCCACCAACACGAAGTCGTTGCCTCTCAGATCGGCCTACGCTTTGCTCGAGGAGAACGGATTCGGAGCCGAGGCGGAGGGACCGCGTCGTGCCGTTCCTGGCCGGGGTCGAGACATACGAAGGGCTAAACGCGGCAAAGCGATCGAGGTTTTGCGCGCCAAGGGCCGACCCTAGCGAAGATTTGAAGATAGGCAGGTAGCAACTCGCTCTGGGATTTCAGCCCGAGCAATCGCCCCAAAGTTGTCAAATTTCCCCAGCGGCCACCTGCGCTCACTCACTCCAAGGAACATCAATGAACCGGAAGCACCCAATCGTACCCAAGGAAGAAGCTCCATCGACGGTCGAGGCGGAAGCCCAGTTTGTCGACGCGGCGCGTCGCCAATCCAGCCGCGCTGCTGCCTCAGCGGACGAGGCGGAGGTGATGCGCTGGATCGAGGACGTGCGCTCGGTCGAAGGTAGCGAATAAATCGCGGCGGAGGATTGTACAGCGCGGGAGCGGATGCGATAACCTGACAACCGATTCTAGGGGAAGATTCAATGCGTATTCATCTTGCTGCGGTTAGTCTGCTGCTGTTGTGCGCCGGTGTTGGCGCGGTGGGGCAGGCGCCCAAACCTGCCGCGCCCACCTGCGCGGACCTGCATTTGGTTCCCGCAGTGCGCGAATGCGCGGCGGTGCAAACGCTTTCGATTGGCGCCGGCAGTCTTTCCATCGCGGCGGGGAAGAACGCGGAGGACCAGTTTGCGGCCCATGACCTGGCGGAGCAGCGCGCGGCAAATCCAAAGTCGAGCGACAATGCTGCAAGCGTTTCGCTGTTGCGTGCGGACTCCGCACAGGCGAAGGCCCTTCTCGCGCAGAACCACCTGAGCTTTCACAAGGACATGCACGACGAGGGTTATGTGCTTGTTCCTAGCGGCTCGCATGGCTTGGCCGTGATTGCTGAAACCGCTGCTGGAATGTTCTATGGCGCGCAAACCGTAAAGCAGCTGATCCGCGGCAGCGGCAAAGACACGGTCCTCCTCGTTCCCACCATCCGCGACTGGCCGGCGATGCCCCATCGCGGCATCTCCGACGACTGGTCGCGCGGGCCGCTGCCCAACATGGACTTTCTGAAGCGCGAGATTCGCACCATGGCAGCTTATAAGATCAATATTTTTTCGCCTTACTTTGAACATACCTTCGCCTATGCTAGTTCCTCTGTGGCTGCGTTTCCCGGCGGCGCCATGACGCCGGACGAGGCGCGAGAGCTGGTGGCCTACGCGGCCAACTATCACATCACCGTCATCCCCGAGCAGGAGTCGTTCGGGCACCTGCACAACGTGCTCAAGTTTGAGCAGTTCTCCGCGCTGGGCGAGACCCCGCACGGAGCGGTGCTGGCGCCGGGAGATCCAGGCACGCTGCCCTTGATTGGCGGATGGTTTGCCGAGCTGGCCAAGGTCTTTCCCGGCCCGTACGCGCACATCGGGGCCGATGAGACCTTTGAACTGGGCTTGGGCAAGACGCGCGACGAGGTCCAGAAGCAGGGGCTGGGCGCGGTGTATCTCGACTTCCTCAAGCAGATTCACGCCACGCTCGCGCCGAACCATAAGCGGCTGCTCTTCTGGGGCGACATCGCGGAGAGCTCGCCCGATCTGGTGGGCACGCTGCCCAAGGACATGATTGCCGTGCCGTGGCATTACGATGCCAAGCCGGACTTCACCAAAGCCATCGAGCCCTTTGTGAAGGCAGGCCTTGAGACCTGGGTTTCGCCGGGCGTAAACAACTGGAACCGCATTTACCCCAACAACAACGAGGCGCTGGGCAACATCCGGGTTTTTGTGCGCGACGGCCAAAGGCTAGGCGCGACGGGCGTGCTGAACACGGTTTGGAACGACGACGGCGAAGGCATTTTCGACGAGAACTGGTTTGGCATTTTGTTTGGCGCGGCAGCCGGCTGGCAGGCGGGCGAGAGCTCCGAAGACGCATTTACCGATTCCTACGGGCTGGCCTTCCACCGCGACGCGACGGGCAAAATCAGCCAGGCGCAGCGGGAGCTGATGGCGGCTCACGCGCTGCTCAAGAAGGCTGGGCTTGGAGACGCGGAAGACAGGTATTTCTGGCTCGATCCGTACACGGCGGAGGGCCAGTCCGTGGCTGTGAAGCTGCGGCCGGTGGTGAGCGAGCTGCGGCTCGACGCCGAGCGCGCCATTACGCTGCTGGCCGAGGCGCGCGCGGCCGGAACGTTCGAGAACCAGGAGGCGCTGGACGCTCTGGAACTTGGCGCGCGGCGCATTGATTTTGTGGGCCTCAAATTTCAGGCTGCCGACGACTGCGTGGCGCTCTACAGCCGGGCGCGGGCGCTGGCGGGCGACAAGAGCCGCCACGCCGAAGTCTCAAATATGCTGTGGACGATCAGCTCTACGAACGGGCGACTGGAAGACATTCGCGACGGCTACACGCTGTTGCGCGATCTTTACCAGCAGGCCTGGCTGCGCGACAACCGGCCCTATTGGCTTGGACACAACCTGGCCCGCTACGACCAGGCAACGCAACTATGGATTGGCCGTGCCGATCGCTGGCGGACCCAGGCGATGCAGCCGTGGTGGGACACGCGCACGCTGCCCGCGCCGCCGGAGTTTGGGCTGCCGGGGAACTAGCGGAACACAGTGGACAGTGAACAGTGGGCAGCGAGCAGTGGACAGGGAACAGTGGGGACTGATCCTGCTTGCTATTGAAAGTCGGCGAAGACGAAGCCGTCGCGATCGACAATTTCTCCGGCCTGCAAATCGAGCGGGGCGGTAAACATGGGTCCGGCGTAGACGCAGGTATGAAACTCGCCGCGCTCGCCGCATGGATCGATTTCAGGCGGCAAATCCTCTAACAGAGCAGCATCGAATTCGCGGCCGGCAAACGACGCCGCCAATTGCTTTGTATCCACGCAGGAGAGCCGAGCGCGCAGGCCGCCGGCAATCATAGTGCGCGCCAGTTCATCGGTGGGGATTTCCCACAGAGGAAACAGCGGCTCCAAACCTGTGGGCTTGAGCTGTTTTTCGCGATAGGCGCGGACGTCGGGCAGGAACAGATCGCCAAACGCAACCGCGTCCACGTGCTCGTCCACGGCGCGCTGGCACACCTCAGCCATGCGCTGCTCATAGACTTCGTTGGAGCAGGGCCAGGGCAGCGGGATAATCCACAACGGCAGTCGCGCGGCCTCAGCTTGCGCTTCCAGCACCGCACGGCGCACGCCATGCATGGCCACGCGCTGGAATTCCGAGTTCAGCGTAGTCATCAGGCCAACCACCTGAATGTCCGGCTGCCGGCGCAGCATGTGCAGCGTCCATGCGCTGTCTTTACCGCTGCTCCACGACAAAAGCACGCGCTTCATAAAGCGATGATAAACTTCGGCTGGACAGGAAACATCAAACCAATCATAAGTGCGGTCCGGCATCTCAATGAATTGGTTTGCTGTGCGCCTTAGCGAGGGAGGCGTCTGTGAGCTCAGTTCGCTTCCAGGTAGCTCCGCTTGACCTTCATCGTGAACTGCCGCACATGGGAACGATATTCCAGGCTGTCTTTTCGCCAACTGCCCGAGAACTGAATCCAGCCCGTCAATACATTGCCTTTGAGCGTCAGCCATTTCAGCGGGAGCCGCGGGCAATAGGGATTCACTTCCACCGACTCCCAAATCGTCTCGTGATGCACCAGCGTAAACGGTCCCCAAGGATGAGGCGCGTCATAAATCATTAGCTCCGTCCCGTCATCTGGGGAAAAATCCTTATGCAGCCTCCAGGTCAACAACAGGTAGCGATGAATGGAGGCGACGTAAACCATATCCGGCAGGCTGATCCGCCGGTCATCGACGAAAACCGGCACGGCCTTCTGGAGTTTGTTGCTCCACTGCGGCTGCTTGTAATCCTTCAGCTCTGAAATCCATTCCCACGCGCTTGCGTCCTGAATTCGATCAGCTGGGACCCGGCCCACGCGCAGCTTGCTTCCGTTGTCCCATTGATCGGTCGAGACCGCATACACATAACTGTCGGGCGCGCCGGAGTTATCGCGGCCCGTATTGACGAATGCCGGCCCTCCAAAGGAGCTTCCCGGAAACATTGGCTCTTTGATGTCCTTGATTGAGGGAGTCCATGTTTTGCCGTGATCTCGCGAACTGACAATCGAGGCATCGCTGCCGTGCTGGCTGATTTGCCCAGCCACTCCCGAGCCGCGATCTTGCGGGCCGTAGACAGGTGGCTTCATCCCCAGCAGGTTTTGGAACGCCAGATAAAGCACCCCGTTGACGCAGATCATTCCGGCCGGTTTTGTGCCTCCGCCGCCAATGCCTTTGAAATCGCGCATCGGGTTGACGCGTGTAATGGAGTACCGAGGAGGCATTCCGGAAAACTTCTCTGCATCGAGGCCGTCGTTCTTGCCTCCCCAGGCCGGATCGCCCGCCGATGTGTAGATCTCATCGTCGTCGGCCCAGGTCATAGGGAACGTGTCTCCGTGGATCTGATATCCGGCCTTGGCGAAATATTGCGGAACAGGCTCGAAAATGGCCTTATCCTCTTCAGGGCCGGCAGGGGGATATGCAATTTCGTTCCCCAACCACTTGAACCCGAAAAGAGCATTGCTCTTTTTCATCTGCAAATGGCTGGATGGAGCTTGAGAGGCCCCGCTTGCGCCCGGTTGGCCCAAAGATATTTCTTGCGCCAACGTCGTGAGTGCGAGCAGGGCAATTGCAACGGATGGAATAGTGGTCCACTTCCGGCGCCGCATAGCAGACGCGTTTTCACCGTCCGGCGCGCGCTGGTCTCCTATGATTTTTGTTTCATTCTCCTTTAGAGTCATCGCCGAAGTCAGTCCTCCACGTTTATAAAATGTATCTCCTGCCCGGCCACCCGGTTCCATGGACCCTGGTTCCACAAATGCCGCAAAAGTCGACGGCGCGCTGCAACATTGCGGCGCACCGTTTGGCGTAAAACCGGCTGGTTAGTTCAGGGTCAAATCCCCATGCAGGGGCGTATTTTCGCTGGAGTCGCCGACGAGAATCACGAACTTGCCGGGGTCGATGGTCCACTTGTGGCCGGACTCGCTCCAGTAGCTGAAGGAGCGGGCGTCGAGATTGAGGGTTACGTGTTTGGTTTCGCCGGGAGCAAGGCGGACTTTTTCAAAGCCCTTGAGTTCGCGCTCGGGGCGGGTGACTGAAGCCGATGGGTCGGAGACGTAAAGCTGGGCCACTTCCGCGCCGGCCACGCTACCGGTGTTGGTTACGTCGAAGCTGACCGCAACGGTTGAGCCGGAAGCCGCTGTCGCCGGCACTTGCAGGTTGGAAAAGCTGAATGTCGTGTAGCTCAGTCCGAATCCAAACGGATAGAGCGGATGCTTGCCCGTGGTGGTCCAATAACGATAGCCCACCAGCAGGCCGTCGCTATATTTCACGTGGGGAATGACATAGTCGACGGGTTTGTGGCCGGGCTCATTCACGTGCAACGTGGTGTCGGCGCCGGGAATGGGGTAATAGTATTTGGCCGAGGCGCTCTCATCCCAACTGCGGTCGAAGGTGACGGGAAGCTTGCCTTCGGGATTGTGCTTGCCGAAGAGAACCTCGCCGACGGCCGTGCCGCCTTCCTGGCCGGGGTAGTAGGTGTGGAGCAGCGCGGGAACTTTGTCGAGCCAGAGCCGTGTGTCCATGCCGCCGCCGCCGTTGAGGGTGACGATAGTATGGGGATTGGCCGCTGTCATAGCCTGAATGAGCGCGTCCTGGCCCCAGGGCAGTGTAAAGGTACGGTCGAGGCCCTCGCTCTCGGTGGGCGGACCAAAGCCGACGGCCACCACGACCACATCGGCGGCGGCGGCGAATTTCCTGGCGTCGTCTGAGATCAGGTCTGCTTCGCGCGCAATGCCCAGCCCAAAGCGCAAACTGGCCGTGCGGGGCCAATAGTCCACGACTACCTTGATGGTCTGGCCGGCGGAGAGTTCAAGCGAGGCCGATTGAGGAGGCTGGCTCTCGGCATGAGGCGGGAATTGAAGTTGCTTCCCATCCACCGATATCGTGTAAGGGTCGCTGTCCCAGCCGCCGGTGGCAGCCACAATCAGATAGGTTCCGGCGTTGCCGGCCTTGTAGCTGGCGGTGTAGCGAACACTGCGCGGGGTGTTGGTCTCCTGCGCCCAGTCGCGCGGGCCCATGTTGGCAAGGTTCGCCTGAGTCACGGTTGTGGGAGTGCCGGTGAAATCCTTGCTGGGATAGGTGGCCACCTGGACGGGGCCTTCCCAGTGGGTGTCCCTGAACACCTGGGTGATTTCCGGCAGGCCGCGGCTGTAGAGCACGCTTACGCCGGTGCCGGCAACGTTGGCGATGCCGGTGAGGATGCTGACCGGCTCGAAGGCTGAGGCCTCAGATGAACCGCCGCCGCCGCTGACCGCCGGATACGCATTGGGCCCGATCACGGCGATGGTCTTGATTTTGGCTGGATCGAGCGGCAGGAAGCTGCCGTCATTTTTGAGCAGGGTCACGCTCTCGCGCGCGCCCTGGAGCGCCGCGGCGCGATCGGCCACGGAATAGGTGGCGTCGGCGGGGTCGAACTGCGGCCGGTCGAGGAAGCCGTAGCGCAGCGCGGTGCGGAAGAGGCGCATAACCTTGTCGTCGATGGTCGATTCCTTCACCGAGCCATTCTTGACGGCGGCCGTCAGGGCCTTCACATTCATGAAACGCGGGCTGGGCATTTCAAGATCGAGGCCGTAGTTGGCCGCGCCCACCGTGTCGTAGGTAGCGTCCCAGTCAGACATGAGAATGCCCTTGAATCCCCAGTCGCCCTTCAGCACCTTGAGGTTCAGAAACTCGTTTTGCGTTGCATGGACGCCGTTGATCAGGTTGTAGGAGTTCATGACCGCGTCTACGTGGGCCTTGGTGACGGCGGCCTCAAATGCGGGCAGGTAGATTTCGCGCATGGTGCGCTCGTCCACATCTACGCTCACGTTGTGCCGGTTGTACTCCTGGTCGTTGAGGGCATAGTGCTTCACGGTGGCGATGACGCCCTGCGACTGCACGCCCTCAATCCACGGAACCGTCATGGTGGCGGCCAGGAAGGGATCTTCAGAGAAGTACTCGAAGTTGCGCCCGGCCAGCGGCGAGCGGGCGATGTTGACGCCGGGCCCGAGCAGGAAATTCACGTTGCGGGCGCGGGCATCCCGGCCCAGCCCCTCGCCGATCTTGCGCGCCAGTTCCGGGTCAAAGGTGGCAGCCAGCGCCGCGCCGCCGGGCCATGCGGTGGTCGGCCCCCAGGTGCGCACGCCCTCAGGGCCGTCTGACATCTTGAAGCGGGGCAGATTGATGGAGGGTATGGCGTTGGTGTACATGCCGTCGACGCCGCCGATCAACTGGATCTTCTCTTCCAGGGTGAGCTTGGCCAGCATGGCATGGGCCTGGGCTTCAATGGCCGGTGAGTCGGGCGCAGGCGCCTGGGCCGCAGCTCGCATGCCCGTAGCCAAAACGCAAACCAGCAGCAGGGGTAACAGGCGGGCAATCCCAAACGCAAAAGAGGTTTCAGAGCAGGGTTTTTGTGAGTTTTTCATGACCGGCTAGGTTAGCGCATTGGGGGCGGGGGTGTATAGGCGGGTTGATGCGCGGGGAAGGGTAGCCTGTGGGCGGGCGGTAATTCAACCAGAACCCGAGAAAGCTGGAATTTCTCGGTCCGGGTTTTCGATAGGCGCATGGGCGTTTTGACGATTACTGACAGGGATGAGGGCATTTGGCGGAGGCCACCGCCTTCGCTAACCCTTGTTCTCGCGCCTTAAAGGCCCAGGGGCCGCGAGGCGCGGGAGTCAATTCACCGCGGCTTCAGATTGGATCGGGATGGGCACCCCCAGGAGGGAGATGAAACGCTCTGGTTCGCAGCATGCGCGCGCCAGGCGGCTCAAATCGGACTGCATCTCACGGTCCGATTTGAAGGATTCAAACACGGCGTCGAGGACCGAGGCCGCCGCCACATCTTGTGGGCGCAAGAAACGGTAGTGCATCCACTTTCCTTCTCTCCGAGCTGCCACGACGCCCGCTTTGCGCAGGTATGCCAGATGCCGGGAGATCTTTGGCTGGCCCTGCCGCAGGATCTCCACTAGATAGCAGACGCACACCTCGCGACCCGCAATGAGATTCAACAGGCGCAGCCGCGTCCGGTCGGCAAGGGAGGCGAACAAAGGAGCCAGATCAGTTGATTTTGGCCGGGAACTCATACGTTCATAATATGCGCATTGACAGATATGTCCAGAGCTATTTATATTCGCTTTAACGAATACGAAAGAGGGACAAGTGAAGACATCCGCCGAGGTCCAGAACCAAGTGAAAGAGAAATACGGCAGCGCCGCACGAGCCGTCGGCGAATCCGGCAGTTTGCAGGCTTGCTGCGACCCGGCACTTCGCTGTTGCGACCCCATCACGACCAACCTCTACAGTGCAGATGAAAAGGAGCTCATCCCGGAGAAGGCAGTGCTTGCCTCGCTCGGCTGCGGCAACCCCACTGCGTTAATCGAGCTCAAACCCGGCGAGTTCGTGCTCGATCTTGGCTCCGGCGGCGGCATCGATGTGCTTCTTTCTGCCCGGCGCGTCGGCCCAACCGGAAAAGCGTATGGCCTTGACATGACCGACGACATGCTCGCCCTTGCCCGTGAGAACCAGCGCCAGGCTGGGGTGTCAAACGTCGAGTTTCTGAAGGGCGAAATCGAGAACATTCCTCTTCCCGATGATTCCGTCGATGTGGTCATCTCGAACTGCGTGATCAATCTCTCGGCGGACAAGGACCGGGTTCTCCGCGAGGCCTTTCGGGTCCTCAAGCCCGGTGGCCGCTTCGCCGTCTCGGATGTTGTGGTGCGCGGGGAGATGCCGGACGCAGTCCGCCAAAGCATGATGCTCTGGGTCGGCTGCATCGCGGGCGCCCTTGACGAAGACGACTATCAATCCAAGCTCGTCGCCGCGGGCTTTCGAGACGTCTCCTTCGAGCCCACACGCGTTTACGACGTCGAAGATGCCCGCAGCTTTCTGAGCACGTCCGGCATCGACGTAGACGCCATCGCCGTTCAGGTTCAGGGCAAGTTCCTGAGCGCTTTCATCCGCGCTGCCAAGCCTCAGGCTGCTTGCTGCCAACCCGGCTGCTGCCCGCCCGGTGCAGAAACCCTGGAGGGCTGACCCAAATGTCGAAACACTACAATGTCCTCTTCCTCTGTACAGGCAACTCCGCGCGCTCCATCATGGCAGAGGCCCTGCTGAACCACAAGGGCAAAGGTAACTTCACCGCCTTTAGTGCAGGCAGCCACCCTTCGGGCACCCCGCGTACCGAGGCGCTTGCGCAGCTTCAGTCCGCGGGCATCAACACTGA
Organism: Occallatibacter sp.; assembly: GCA_050013735.1. Classification (GTDB taxonomy): domain Bacteria; phylum Acidobacteriota; class Terriglobia; order Terriglobales; family Acidobacteriaceae; genus Telmatobacter. The sequence goes on along the minus strand of JBEKEQ010000021.1, from coordinate 13,151 downwards.
TGGCTTGCGCAGCAAATCATGGGACGAATTCGCGGTCGCCGGCGCGCCCCATCTCGACTTTGTCTTTACGGTCTGCGACAACGCCGCAAATGAAGCTTGCCCCTATTGGCCAGGCCATCCCATGACAGCCCATTGGGGTATCCCGGACCCCGCCGGCGTCAAAGGAACGCCGGAGGAAATCGCCCGCGCATTTCGCGATGCCTTCGTGGTCCTCGATCGCCGCATCGAGCTTTTCCTCTCTCTGCCGCTTGGCACGCTCCAGGAGCTTGCTATTCAGGAAGAGATCAGAAAGATCGGCAAAGCATGAAGCCCACGCTTATGCGGCGTCTCGCTGCCGAATTCATTGGTACCCTGTTGCTTCTTGCCGCCGTGGTTGGCTCCGGGATTATGGCAGAGCGAATTGCGGGCGGGAACGCCGCACTCGCGTTGCTCGCCAACACCATCGCGACCGGAGCCGCACTCGTTGCTCTCATCCTCGCGTTCGGCTCCGTATCGGGGGCACACTTCAATCCAGCCGTCACGCTGGCAGACGCTTACGTTGGCGGAATCGCGTGGCGCTGCGTCCCCGCCTACCTGTTCGCACAGGTCGCAGGGGCCTGCTCCGGGGTAGCGGTCGCTCACCTCATGTTTGGCTTCTCTTTATTTTCGGTTTCTACTCATGCCAGGAGCGGAAGCGCTCAAGTCTTCAGCGAGTTTGTTGCCACCTTCGGGTTGGTGTCTGTGATATGGGGCTGCGCGCGTTCGCGGCCTCATGCCGTCCCTTACGCCGTCGGAGCCTATATCGTCGCCGCCTACTGGTTCACCGCGTCTACATCCTTCGCGAATCCGGCTGTAACACTTGCCCGCTCATTGAGTAATTCGTTCGCGGGCATTCGCCCGGCCGATGTGGGCGGGTTCATTGCGGCGCAGCTCACAGGCGCCTTTGCTGCAACTGTTCTGTTGCAATGGCTCTTGCCCACGCTCAATGAGGAGCAAGCCGTAGTTCTCTAAGGGACCGATCGGGCACAAGTTTGAACTTCAGTTGACGAGAACAGGCCAATGCGCTCATTGAGCCGCGGCGCGGTCTGCCTTCTGGGATTCCGACGCTCTAAACGGACAGCAACGGAACAGAATGTTCGATGCTTGCAGTTGCTTCAACCCTCTGCCTTGAGAGGGTCACAACTGTAATGTCGTCTTCCTGGCCAAACTGCGTGGCGGCTTCCGCAATCGCCTTCGCGGGTTGGTTGCTGATGGCCTGGGTGCGCTCAAAGCCGTAGAGTTCCCGCTGTGGGTTGGTCGCTTCCACCACGCCATCGGACACAAATGTGAGCCGGTCGCCGCAGGCAATCTGGTAGCGTGTCTCCGCATAATCGGCTTCGGCCAGCATGCCGAGCGGCAATCCCGGTTCAACCGCCATTTCCTCGCCATTGCGATACGGAGCTGGATTGCCGGCGTTGGCAAGGGTCATGGCGCCATCGGCCGCGATATGCGCAGCGCAGCAGGTAACAAACCCGCCCACGCGGCCATAGAGCACACGGTTCAGGTGCGCCAGCACTTCGGCCGGCCGGCTCGATGAGTAGTCGTGCAGCGAGCCCATGATGGCGCTGACAGTCATTGCAGCCTTCAGCCCTTTTCCGCTCACATCTCCAACCACAACCAGTACGCTGCCGTCTTTCTCGGGCAGGATGCGGAAGAAATCTCCGCCTACGTGTTTGGCCGGCGCATAGGCGCTCTCAATCCTGAACCCCGGAACGTCCACAGCGGGAACAACCAATTGCTGCTGCACCTCGCGCGCCGCTTCCAGTTCGGCGGAGGCCTGAGCGTGCTCCATGGTCACGCGGCGGTGGCGTGCAATCATCACCGGCGCAATGGAAAGGAGGAAGAAGAACATCGACAGGTCGTCCCAGCCGTATGTGAAGCGTGGACCCAGATGGAAACGATCCACCACCCCGGTCAGGCCGAGGATTTCAATGCCGTTTGCCAGTAGAAACGAGGGCAACAGCAATGCGGCGTCGCGGCTGCCGCGCCGCCATTTCATTGCCAGGAATACGAGCGAGCCCACCACAAACGGAAGCTGCACGGCCAACAACACGTAATAGAATCTCGGCAGGTATCGGTCGAGCCCGTAGAGCCTGGCAATTGCAAACGCTTCCGGCACCAGCAGAAGAACAACCTGGTAGGTCCGCAGCGCCCAATTCATCCTGGACCCGGTAAAGGCGGCGAGAAACCCGATCAGCGGAGCGTAGCGCGCGATCATTCCGAAAAAATCGCCCCAGTCTTGCCACGCAGGTCCGATGATTGGGTATACATGATCAAAGCAGGACATCAGCGACATCGAGCCGTCGAGCCACAGAAAGGTTGCAAACCACAAGTACTCGCGGCTGCTCCTGTCAAAGGCGAATGCCAGAAAGAGAACAGCGCCGCCCAGCAGCTCGCCCACGCAGAGCAGAGTCTGGGGCAGGACTTCGTAAAAGCGCTCGGCGTCCCTCGCGGTGCGGTGGTCGGCCAAGAGACTGGAGGAGCCGAGGAGCACCGCGTCTTTTCCCAGCCCGAGGGCGCCGGAAGCTGTTTTGCCGGCATGGTCGAGGCGGATGGCAAGCAAAATCGGAGAGCCGGTCGGTACCTCGGTGAGGTGAATCAGAATCCCACGCGCGATGAAGTGGTTGGGTCCGGATAGCTGGTTGCAGTCGGAGACCTTGGCGCCATTCACAAAAATCCGGCACCCAGTTGCCAGCGGAGCGATAAGAAGAGCGGAGTCAGCGGAAAGGCCTTGCGCTGGAATGCTCGCTCGAAACCACAGAATCCCCGGGGCCGAGTCGAGGCTCTTGCTTCCCGCGGAGCCGAGCTCGATTTGTTGCCAGGCGCTGTCGTCCAAGGCCGGGCTGGCCCCTTGCGGGTCGTCGCCAACATGCACCCGCCACGGCCCGTTGAACGATTCGACCTGCCTCGTCTGCGTGTTATCGCCGCTTCCCTGCGCTGGAGCAGGCTGCATGCCCGCCATGGTCACCACGGCGAACACGAGCACAGGAACGCTGAACATTGCGCGGGGAAGCATGCGGCAAGGATAACTTGATGCAGCGGGATTTAGACAGCAGAAAGCGGCAATCAGCGCGGCGCGGGCGTTGAAGGCGGCGGATTCTCCTCTGCCCAATGCTCCGGGGCCGCGGCCATGGTCAGCACCAGCCGCCCTCCCGGCGCAATCTCGCTGTGGCGAAGCCACGCCCGGTGCAGCGGCTTCCCGTTCAACTCGGCGGCGATAACGTACTTGTTTTCCGCTGAAACATTCTTCGCCTCGATGGTGAAGTTTTTTCCGCCCGCCAGGTGAAGCTCTGTATGCGGGTATGCGGGGCTGCCAATGACATAAACATCCTGCCCGGCGTTGGGGAAGATGCCGATCAGCCCAAATGCCTCCCATGAAGACATGGCGCCTGAGTCGTCGTTCCCGGGAAGACCGTCCGGTCCGGAGTGGAAGCTCTTCCCGATGATCTCGCGAATACGAGATTCGGTCTTGTCAGGGCGCCCGGCCCATATGTAGAGGTAGGGGTTCAGGAATCCTGGCTCGTTGCCCACGTCGTAGCGATCGGGAACGTCAAAGAAGGCATCGAGCCTGTCGACAAAATTTTGCGGGCCGCCCATCTTTTGGATGAGCGAAGCCACGTCCTGGGGCACAAAGAACGAATACGTCCACGAGTTGCCTTCATAGAACGTGTTTCCGCCCCAAGTGCACTGATCCATCGCCGTGAACGGCGTCAGCCAGCTTCCGTCGCGGTGGCGCGGACGGATGAACCCTTTGAAACCGCCTTCTGAAAAATCGCTGTCCCAGACATTCTGCCAGTTCGCTGAGCGCCCAAGATATTTGTTGTAATCCGCGGTCTTTCCCAGCCCCTTGGCCAGCAGCGCAATTTCAAAGTCGTCGGCCGCGTACTCCATGTCAACTGATCCGGTGCGGTCAGAGCCTTCTACGGAGACGTAGCCGAGATTGTGCCAATCGTCCAGCCCTCCGCGACCTTCTTTGAAGTGGTCGGCGGGAGAAACCTCGGCGTCATGAACTTCGGCGGCGTACGCTGTGGCCCAATCGATGCCTTTGAGGCTTTTCACATAAGCGTCGCTAATGAGAAACTCCGCGTTGCTGCCTCCCTGGGTGCGGCCGTTGTAGTTTCCGCTGCGCGCGTCGGGCAGCCAGCCCTCGTGCCGGTAAAGGTCCACCAGCGCGCGCACAATGCTAATTTCGCGCTGGGGAGCAATCAGTGTCAGCAGCGGGCCTGAGGTGCGGAAGGTGTCCCAGATAGCGTAGTAGTCGTCGTAATAGGGCTCGTCGGACTTCCATAGCGGATTCTCGCCGGTGCGGTCGGTGGGCGCCAGCATGGTGTGATAGATGGCGGTGTAAAACACCTGCTCTTGTTCGGCCGTCTCGCCCTTCAGCACCACATTGTCCAGGGCCTTATCCCATGCGGCTTCGACGCCGGCCTGCGTGGCGGCAAAATCAAAGCCCGAAATCTCAGTGTTTGCGTTGTTGCGGGCTTGTTCGATGCTGATAAAGGAGATGCCGATCTTCATGAGCACCGTTTGTTCCGCGCCGGCGGGAAAAGTCAACCATGCTCCCGATTTTGCCTTTGCCCCTCCGACCGCGTTTGCGCTTCCAGGCGTCAACTGGTCTCCCAGCCACGTTCCCCAGCTCACTGCCGGAGCATCGGTCCTGGCGTAGAAGTAGACCGTATAAGAGTTGGGCTGCTTGTTCCATCCTCCGGTCACGCTGGAGGAGCCGCTGACTTCAGTGGGAGAGAGAACATGGACTTCTGTGGCAGTGATGGACTGCGATTCGCCGTGCTTCGGATTGGAAAACAGACATCGGCCCACGTCGAAGAGCAGATTGGATTGCTGGCCGGCAGGATACCGCAAGCGATAAATGGCGGTGCGGCGCGCCGCGGTGATCTCGACTCCGACGCCGTATCGCGCCAGCGTTACGCCGTAGTAGCCGGCGGAGACACGCTCCTTCTGGCGCGGCGAGCCTGCGTCCAGAGGGCTAAGAGTCCCGGTAGTTGGCTGCACCAGAATATTGCCGTACTTTTTGCCGCCTCCGGTACCGCTCACGTGGGTTTGGCTGAAGCCGAGGATGTCGCCCTCGGCGGCCCAGCCGGCATTGGGTTGATCGATTCCGGTGTCCATGTCCGGGCCAGGCTTGATCATTCCGTAGGGCATTGACGGGCCAGGAAAAACGTTGCCGCCGCCTGCCGCGCCAAGGAACGGATCCACCTGGCGGGAAAGCTGGCTGTGGCCCAACGGGGCAAGGCAAAAGACGAAAAGCAACGCCGCAAAGACGCGAAGAAATAACTTCATAGGTTTTTACCGGACAGAAAGCGATCAGGAGGGCCCGGATTCGTTCGCTGAATCATCGAAAAAGAAAGCCAATCTGTCAGTACAATCTGTTCGATTCTATCGGAAATCTTCCTGGGGTGCGGTATCCAGTTCAAATTCCGCCCGCCCTTGTGACTGTTATCACACGGCGGGGTGCATATGGTCACTGCCTGCCGTTGTTTTGTGAGCGCAGACTCTGAGTTCTACAGCCATGAAAGGGGAGACACACCCTCTCGTTGATGGCTCGGATTTGCGTGAAGCCGGGGAAGTTTTGAGAAATGTTTCCCCCGAGGAACAAACCGCGCGACGTCGCGGTTGATTTGGCGGCGCCTGGGGATATGCGAAGGGCGCCGGGAGGCACATATGAGCTTTGCAGCCGGCATGAAGACCATTGTCGTGGCCACGGACCTGGGCGGTCAGTCAGAGGCAGCCCTGGAGTATGCGCGCAAGTTGGCAGGCGGCTATGGCGCGCGCATCGTGCTGGCTCACGGCGTTGACCCGCTGGATTATGCCGCCGTGGATACCATCCCCGGCCGAGTGTTGAAGGGGCTCACCGAAGAGGCGCGCTCGGCGCTGGAGAAGCTCTCAGGCGATTTGCTGCGCGAAGGCATACACAGCCATTCAGAGATTCGCCAGGGGGCAGTGGCCCAGATGCTGGTGGATATTGCCCGGCAGTACAAAGCTGGGCTCATCGTGATCGGCACCAAGGGAAATGAAGGCGCCGGACCGGTGGTTGTGGGAGCGGTTGCCGAGCAGTTGGTGCGGCTGGCGCCGTGTCCCGTGCTGGCGGTGGCGGCGGACTGGAATGCGGGCGCTTTTCGTCCCACTCCGGGCGGGCCGGTGCTGCTGGCCATGGAGCGCAACGAAGCTACCGCGGCTGCGGTGGATACGGCGCATTCGCTGGCTGAAACGTTTCATCGCACCCTGCTGGTGCTGCACGCGCGGCGGCCTGCCGAGGCTTCGGCATTCTTGAATCCCGGCGCCACCACGCTGGATGAGTTCGGCATCAAGGCCAGTGGACGATTTCCGGTGCGCTGCATCGTAAAGGACGGCAGCCCAGCCGACGCCATTGTGGAAGCGATCGAGCAAAACCATCCCAGCTTGCTGGTGGTCGGGGTGAAGCGCGCCAGCGGCACGCCGGGACCGCATGGCACTGCATTCGCTTTGCTTGCCCGCTCACGCGTGCCGGTTTTGTGCGTTCCGCCGGAATGGTTGACAGCCGGACCGGAGCGGCAGTCTTGTATATCCGCGGAGGCCCGTTAGCGCCGGGAGGCGCGGGAGCCGGCCAAAGGCTCTTGCCAGCGGATGGGCAGGCAGGTAGTGAAATCTGGCCGCCCCGCTTTTATGACTTGCATTGTTGGGACCTGAATCTTCAGGGTCCGCTTTTCAAAGATCGTCGCTTCGGGAGCACTGTTGCATTGGGAGCCAATTGCCGGAAATGGAGTTTGGGCCATGGAGTCTGGTTCATCTGAAGTTCGCCGGTACCAGCGCGTTCGTCGCGGGCCGCCCGCCTTGCGGGCTGAAAGCGCGGGCGGGGAATCCGGACAAAGCGCGGGGGAAAAGGACGATGTGATCAATCATCCTGAGGCGATATTCCAGCGCATGGAGGCTGTGCAGTCTCATCCGCTGGCAGAGTTGCTGGAATGCCCCCCGGAAGCACGTGATCTTCTCAACGTCGCGGCCAGGTGCATCGACGTGGATTCAGGGCAAATCGTGTTTCGCCAGTCCGATGCCTGCCTGGGGCTTTACCTCGTTATCTCAGGCCAGTTCCAGCGCAGAACCGAGCGGCTGGCAACGCGGCTGACACTGGGCTCGGCGCGCGCCGGAGATTTGCTGGAGCTTGCCGCCACGCTGAGCGAAGGCCGTCACACCTATACGTTGTGCGCGCAAACTCCCGGATCAGTAGTCTTGCTGCCGATGGAGGTCCTGAGGCAGGCGTTTCAAAATTATCCGCCAATGCGGATGCGGTTGCTGGAGGAATTGGCGCGCGAGGTTTCCCGCGCCTACCTGACTTGCTGCCTTAGCCGCACGGTCAGAGAGCGGAGGCACGGCGAGGCAGCCGAGCTGACGTAGGCGGGAATTGTTGCGGTATGGTCCCTTGAGTTGCTGATCTCAACCTTGCGGCGGCGCAGGATACGGCCGCACTGGAGATACATTGCAGATGAAAACCGCGCTTTCTTTTGTACTGGCCGCAGCGGTATTGTGCGGCGTCACTGGGTGCAGCGTTGCTGCTCCGGATGCGGGGCACGAAGCGGTTTGGGTTGAGAAGCCCATCATGTTCGGCCATGGAGGAGTCGTCCCCGAGCCGGTGACAACCGGACGTTCGTACGGCTGGCTCACCAGCGAAGCGATTGACGTTGACATGCTCCCGCAGCGTGCCGACATGGAATTTGACGACATGATGACCAAATCAGGCGTCCCGGTGAGCTTCCATGTCGTTGCCACATTCCAAATCACTGACGCCGTTAAGCTGGTCAGTCAGTTTGGAGCCGGCCGGGAAAGCGGCGGAGGCTGGGATTTTTGGGACAGAAACATTGACCAGCCTCTCAGAACCGCGGTCCGCGATTCGGTAAAGCAGCGCGACATGCAGGAGATGGCCATTTCGCAAACGGCGGCCGACGCGGTGGGGCGCGAGGTTTCAGATGCAGCGGTGAAGATTGTTCAGGCGCAAGGGATTCCTATCCGGTTCATCACCATCAACGTGGGGCGCGTGAATCCGCCGGATGCAATCAAAAATCAGCGCATTGAAACTGCGGCACAGGAGCAGAGGGCAATTACGGAGCAGCAAACCAAGCTGGCCGAGGATCAGCGCAAAGCGGCGGAGCAAAGCCGCGCCAACGCCGACAATGCTTACCGTGAAGAGATGCAATTGTCCCCAGATCAATTCCTGCAATTGGAGCGGATCAAGATGCAAAGAGAGGTATGCGGGCATCAGGGATCAAATTGCACGTTCTTCATTGGCGGGAATGTGACCCCTGTTCTGGACGCGGGGAGGAGATAAACCGGTTTAAGCGATCCGGGTCGATCACTCCTGGCTAACGCTGAATTCGACTTCCGTGCCCGGTCCTTCCTTGGGCCGCATCGGGAATTGCCGGAAATCCCTGTCTCGCCACCGTGGGTAAGTGCGCTATACTTCAATTTGACCAGCGGAAAAAGTATGGCCTCATTCCATCCCCATCACCCCCCGGAAGATTGCATCAATTGTGAGCATCGCCATCTGCGAATGTTTTGCAATCTCACACCCGAGGCGCTTGAGGACTACGACCGGATTGGAATCATGATGAGCCATGCGCGGGGCGCAAAGCTGTTCTCTGAAGGCGACCCGGCCCGCAACGTCTTTGTCATCTGTTTTGGCCAGGTCAAAATTTCTTCTACGTCTCGCGACGGCAAGACCATGATTCTAAAGATCGCCGGCCCCGGCGATGTGATGGGTCTCAGCGCCGTTCTGGCCAATGTTCCCCACGAAGTGACTGCCGAAGCCATCGAGCCGTGCCAGGTAAAAACGGTGCGCAAACAGGAGTTTGTTGACTTCCTTGGCCGTCACGGCATTGCCAGCATGCATGCGGCGCAGTCGCTCTCAGGCGAGTACTTGACGGTTTTTCACGACGCCAAGCGTCTGGCTCTTTCCGGCTCCGCAGCGGGCCGGCTGGCCCGGCTTCTGCTCGACTGGGGACACAGTTCAGACAACGGCAAGCAGGAGGTCCGCTTCACCATGGCGCTGACGCACGAAGAAATTGCCAACATGGCCGGCACCTCGCGCGAAACGGTCACCCGCCTGCTCAACCAATTCCGCCGCGACCAGTGGATCACCATCAAAGGCTCCAGCCTCACCATCGTCAAGCCTGACCAGTTGGAACGCCTTACCGCTTAGTCTTCTCTATTGCCATCACCCCAGTGCGTCGCCATGCTGATGCAGCGTTGTGTGTCTCGGCGTTTGTTTGAAGGCAATTCGATCATTTAACCGGTAGCGAGGAGGTCTGGATGTCAGCTCGCCATGGCTTTTCGGCAGATCAGGACTCCTGCCATCACCAATCCCGTCAGAAGCAGAACCAAGGTGCTGGGCTCGGGTACGGGCGGCGCGTCCTCAAAATCGCCACTGACCGCAAAAACTGCCTCGCCGCCGGATGTTGCAAATTGGATTGAATCCAGAGTCTTCGAGTCGTCTTCGGTGGGCAATGTGTAATCGTGCTCGTACAGGTTCAGAGTTCCGGAATAGTTACCGACCCAAGAGGAATCGTCCTGCACGACTCCCGCGTAGGCCAGCGCCACGTTGGAAGCACCCCCCGAAGTCCAGTCCGGATCGGTTGCCGTTGGCAGCGTGTAGGTGGTACCGCCCGAGAAATCAAGGGTCGCCGAGAAGCTGCCACCACCCTGGTTGGAGACCAGAAAAGCGAGAAACTCAGTAGCCTGGGGTGCCGTAAGCGTCAGTGTGCCGTTACCCCCGCCGGGATAGTAGAGAGCGTTGTCTGCAGTGTAGGGCTGAAATTGAAACGTAACGCTGGAGTTATAGGCGCTGACAAAGGATCCACTGGTGGGCAGACCCTGCGTCGTGCCGGGCGCCCCGTTTTCGTACCACACCCAGTTGCCTCCTTCAGCTATGGTGGTGCCTGCCCGCGGTGAGGCCGCGCTGGACGCCGCGATTAGCTCCTGATTGAAGCCCGCGAGGTCAATGGGAATAATGCTATCGGCGTAGCAAGGGGAGATAACGACCAGAACTGTGAATATCACAAACAAAGGGGCGGTCATCCCTGCAGCCTTCTTCACAGCAACGAACTGGTTCATCGGAATGCCCTTTCGTGTTGCTTGAGGTCCAGCCGGTAGCCCAGACTTTATCCGTTGATAAATGGCGATTCGGTTCACTGTCTCGATAAAATCGCCGTTGTCGGTGAGATCGCAAGGGCCGTTGCAGCCGCGAAAAATACAAACCAAAGCCCGTCAATTTCTCCCCTGAGATTGCCCCCGCGGGCATTGATTTTTCCAAGTCTTTTCCAGCTAATTCCCAAAGACTTTCAATCGGTGATCTGAACTAGGATTTCGGCAGTTGCATCGACCCAGGATTCTTATACTGGGTCTCCAGCCCCTCAAGGCCACCCATAGGCACTTCTCTCAGAGGGCACTCTGGACCATTACATTATGTTTTAATTTCGATGCCTGTTCTGAATTGCTCACCGTTGCTCACTTTGAGCGCTCACTCGCACTCAGATTCCGTTAAGGAACAATAAATCTGAACCAGATTCAGTTATGCCGTTCGACCGGAGACCTGCATCTTTGGTTGCTGCCTCCCTATTTTGCCGTTCCTTTCGCTGCCCTTTGCTTCACCGACGCCGGCGGCGCCTCTACTTCGGGCATTTTTCAGGCAGACAGCCGGAAGGTTGGGTCTTGAGAAACCCTCCCGATGTCGTCGAAGTCCATATGAGAATTCGCAAGTCAAGCTCACGATGGAAGTGCGGGCTAAGACGGGTTTGCTTCAAGAGGCTCGGGGATTATGATTTCCTGCAGCGGGTTGTTGCTGACAAGGAGTCCCTGTTTTGGCGTGGCCGACTTTGCAACTAGAAGGAGCGGGAGCTATGAGTTTCAGAACTTCAAATATGGATCGCAGAACGTTTATCGGTTCCGCGTCAGTTTTTGCTCTTGCCTCGGCTTCCGGTTTAGCGGCAGATTCCGCCCCTTTAATCGCTCCCATTAGCCTTGGAAATATTACGATGGCCGGCGACCTGCAACTACGGCTGCAACGCAACCTTCAGCGCCTTGAAGAGCCCTATTACCAGCCGGAAGGGGTGGTGAAGAATGCGCCCGACGACTGGCCCGGCGATTTTGAGGGACGCCTGCTGCTGGGCCTGACCATGCTGGCGCAGGGGCTGCATGAGGAACCGCCGGCGCTGAGCACCCTGCTCGCGTCGTATCCCGCCCGGATGAACGACCAGGGATATTTTGGGCCCATTCAGGATGTGCGCCAGATCAACGAACAGCAATTGTCTGGGAATGCCTGGGTATTGCGCGGACTCTGCGAATACGCCCTGTGGAAGAAGGACGCGCAAACGTACGACATGGTCCGCAGGATGGCCACCAACCTGGCCCTCCCCTTGCGCGGTTTCCAATCCGGCTATCCCATCGATCCCGCGAAGCGCACGCACGGCGGCGGCGTGAATGGAACCGTCACGAGCGCCCAGGGCAACTGGAAACTCTCCAGCGATATCGGATGCGATTTCATCTTCATGGACGGAGTTACCGCCGCGGCGGAGTTGCTTCGCGACCCCCGGCTGGACGCCCTCGCTGAAGAGATGGCGCAGCGCTTTTTGGAAATTGACCTGGTTCAGATCAAGGCGCAAACCCACGCCACGCTTACCTCTCTTCGCGCGCTGCTGCGGATGTACCAGAGGAATCACGACAGTGCGCTGCTCCAGGCCGTTCGTGTGCGCTATGCGACGTACCGCAAAGTGGCCATGACCGAGAACTACGAAAACTACAACTGGTTTGGCAGGCCGGAGTGGACCGAGCCTTGCGCCTACATCGACTCGTATATGGTGGCCACACAGCTTTGGCAACTCACGGGCGAGCCGCAATATCTTGAAGACGCCCATCACATCTACTTCAACGCCATCGGGCGAGGCCAGCGATCCAATGGCGGGTTCGGCACCGACACCTGCTCAGGCGCCCGCGATGCCTTCGTCGCCATTCACTGGTACGAGTCGCCGGGTTGTTGCACCATGCGCGGCGGAGAAGGCCTGGCGCGCGCGGCCCAGTATGCGTATTTCCTGCGCGGAGATGAGATTGATGTGCCGTTCTTTTATTCAAGCGAGGCGCACTTGAAGCTGAACGGCGGCACGGTGGTTGTGCATCAAACCACGAAGTATCCCTATGAAGGCAAGGTCGATTTAACAGTCGCTCGTTCCACAGTCAGCCAGCCCATACCTTTGCGCTTGTTCGCTCCTTCATGGGGCAGGGAATTCCGTGCTTCCCTGGACGGAAAACCGCTGCCGCTGAAGATAGCCAACGGCTTCGCCGCGATAAAGACCCGGCTGCAAAGCGGAGACCGGATTGCATTCCGCTTTGAGCAGCCAGTGACTGTGTCGGCTGCCATGAACGAGAACACGATTCCCGGCTACCAGAGCTGCCGCCAGGGGCCGCTCGTTCTCGGAATCGAGACCACGCAGGAGCAGGCGCTTCCGCCGGATGCGCTGCAACAGCTTGACTCGATGAGCCAGGATTCTCTGCTGAAGCCGATCAACGACGTGATCCTGAAGTCGCAGGATCCAACGGCTAAATGCAGGCGGCAAATTCTTTTCAAGAGTTAAGGGCTTGAGTGTTTCCGTTGCAGACGATTTCTATGCGGAAGCAGCAGGGGGGTCTTTAACCCCCTGAAGAAGCAGCTAAGAAACCTGGCCTTCGGGCCGGGACCATCGCTCCTCATCCCTGTGCAGCAAATCGCTCAGCTAATGCCGCGTTTAGCTCGGCCTGGGGTTCGCGCAGCGTGAGCACCGGGCAGCGGGCATGCGCCAGAACGCTGTAAATGGTGCGGTCGCGGGTGAGATTTTCGAACTTGGAGCGGTGGGTGGCGCCGAGGACGATCAGGCTTGCGCGGCGCTCGACGGCCTGGGCCAGAATCTCAATGGAGGGGTTGCCATGCACCACAAGGGGCTCAACCGCGGTGCAACAGCCGGCACCGGTTTCCGCGGCGAGAAGGCGCAACTCATGCATGGCTGCTGAATCCAGGCCGATGGACAGACCGCTCCGTTCCATCTCGTCGATGGGGGGCAATACATGCAGCAGCAACAGAGTCGCTCCCCGCTCGGCGGCTAGTTTGCAGGCCAGTGCCG
>JBEKEQ010000020.1:0-40305 GCA_050013735.1 Occallatibacter sp. | reverse complement strand
CCGCGTTCCCGCAGCACTTTAATGCGGTGATGACCGTCGAGAATAGTTCCATCGGGCCGAGTCTTAAGGCATTCCAAACGACCCGGCAGCAGAGATTCAAGCAGTTCTTCTGACGAACGCGCACGCATCTTATCGAGTTTGGCCTCGCTGAGCAATTCATCGGAGTGAAGTGATCTCAGGCGCGGCTGCTCCATCGTTGCATTCTAGCTGGAGAAGGATACCGAAACAATGCGGATTGCCGTGGCGAGCCGGAATGACCGGCCTACCTACCCAGTTCACGCCAGAAGAAATGCGACTTCCCCAGACTCCTGCACCTTATCGCTTGCGCCGTGTCGACAAATCGTAATCGATCGATTACACTTTATCTTTGATCTCGATCAGTCCGCTCCCCGAGTTTACTGGCTGGCTTAATGAGCGTTAGCAGCGTCGCTGGACTACGGAGGAACAGATGAGCAAACGCATCGAGGTGGATGAACTTCCCGAGTTTGACGCAGCGGCCTATCTTGAGAGCGAGGCGTCCATCGCTGCCTATTTGACTGACATTCTGGAAGCGAACGACGCAGCGCTGCTGGCTGCGGCGCTGGGGGATCTTGCACGAGCGCGCGGAATGACCGAGATAGCCAAGTCGGCCGGAATCACGCGCGAGGCCCTCTACAAAGCACTACGTTCCGGAAGCACCCCGCGCTTTGACACCGTGAGCCGCGTATGCGCTGCGCTCGGCGTACGCCTGGTAGCGCAGCCTGTAAATCCATAACGGAAGATTGGCAAAGAGTAACGGCGGAACCGGGTGGGTTCGGAGCAACCCTCGCTTATTGCGGCGCCTCGAACTTTCCATGCTGCTCGTAAATCACGCCTGATTTCATCACAAAGTCAACATGCTCCAGTAGCGAAATATCGGCAATGGGATCGCCGTGCACCGCAACCAGGTCAGCAAATTTGCCGGCCTCAACGCTGCCGATATCGGCGCTCATGCGCAGCAGGGCCGCGCCGCCTGCTGTGGCCGCCTGGATGGCCGCCGCGGGCTTCATGCCGTCGCGCACCATCAGCGGAAATTCCACAGCCGGGTCGGTGGTCCACTGGAACCCGCCCGCGTCCGTGCCGAAGGCAATCTTCACTCCTGAGTCCACAGCGCGACGAAAAGTGGCTTGATGAATCTTCACCACGTCCAGCCACACCGGCGCACCCGCCGCGGCGCGTCCCGGCGCTACGCTTTCGGCCACATAGATGGTGGGCACGTAGTAAATGCCCTTGGCAATCATCATCTTCAAATCATCGGGCGCGATGTAGGCGCCGTGCTCAATGGAGTCCACGCCGGCCACCACCGCGTTGTGCACGCCTTGCAACCCCATGGCGTGCGCGGCCACAAACTTCCGCTCGCGGTGCGCTTCGTCTACCGCGGCGGCCAGCTCCTCCGGCGTAAAGGTGGGAATATCGTTGAGAATTCCGCCTGCCTCGGCGCGATAGCCGCGGTCGACATACACCTTGATCCAGTCGGCGCCATAACTGATCTGCTCGCGCACCGCCTTGCGCACTTCGTCCGGTCCATCCACCAGTTGCACGCCATGCGGAACCGCGAGGCCCGGCACATAGCCTTGCAGCGGGTAAGCGCCGGTCACATCCAGCGCGCGCGTGGCCACGCGCATCCGCGGGCCGGGGACAATTCCCTGCTCGATAGCATGTTTCAGGTCCACGTCGGCATAGCCCGCGCCTTCCGTCTCCACATCGCGGATGGTGGTGAAGCCATAACTCAGCGCCAACCGCGCCGATTGCGTTGCCTGTATGGCACGGAACGCCGGCGACTGCTTGAGCAGCTGCACATCGTAGTCTTCCGACGTGACATCGCCGTGCAACAGCACGTGCGTATGCGAGTCGATCAGGCCCGGCAGGCAGGTTTCGTCGCTCAGGTCGAGCGCGCCGGCCGGCGCGTGGTCAGCCTGCGTAACGGACGCAATCCGTTGGCCATCGATGGAGATCAGCACGTGGCTGCGCAAGGTTGCGGTCGCGGAATCGAACAGCGCCCCGCAAAACACGCTCTGCTGACTCGCCGGCTGCGCTGACACGGCGGGAGCGAGCAAGGCACAGATAAGAAGAGGAAGCAGCTTGGAGGAAAGGAAATTCGTTGAACGATTCATTCCCGCACTATAAGCCTGTGACGGCTGGTGGATCAATCATTGATTTTGCGGCGCCCGATGTAGCCCGCGATTTTGCTGCATTCTTTTGAGGGCGGGGTTGGCAGGAATTACGCCGCGCGCCAGCCCCCAGTTTGGTGATTCGAAAGTTCGATGCCAAAGGTCTGAAGTGCAACCGCAGGTCCTTCGACTACGGTCGCTGCGGCAACCTTCGCTCAGGATGACAGCTTGTTTTTCGATATGAACTTTGGACTCGGGACGCTAGAACACAAACGGCGCCAGCGCCTTCACGTGCTTCTTGTAGGCCGGATACTCTTCCGGAAAATTCCGCGTTAGAAGTTTTTCTTCCTGGCTGAGCTTGATCCAGAAGCCGACCAGGAAAAACAGGCAGCCCGCGAAGCCGGCAATCGTGCCGCATGCGATGGCCGTTCCCAGCGCCATCAGCAGGTGGCCGGTGTATATCGGATGGCGTACGAAGCGGTACGGCCCGCGCGTCACTAGCTTGTGCCCTTGCTTGAGCTCGACGTCCTGGCTCCATTCGGCTCCGAGCGTTTTGCGCGACCAGATGGCCGTAAACAGACCCAGCAAGCAGAGGATCACGCCCAGCGCTTCGGCCCGGTCAGTGTGCGCAATGAGCAGCGGGCCCAGCGGATACGCCGCTGCGGCGACCAGCGAGAGATAGCCCAGCCAAACCGGCAGGCGCATCAACCTGCCCCGCCAATCCTGTCGCTCGGCAGCGGGCTTGACGGAGCCGGCGCCGATTCTCCAATACACCACCAGCACAATCCAGCAGGCGGAAATCAACAATTGCGGAATCATGCACCGAACCATAGCACCAACTGTGTCCGTACCGCAAAAACACCTCTGCAAGGCATTTTTTCGCAGCCGATCTCTGTTGGTTAATAATACATACTTGTATGCTTAACTTGACAAGTTTACCTAAATAGACATAGCCTGTCATCAGTCGCTCGCCGCTGTCTTGTTCCATCGATCCCGGCGGCAGCGAAGACTTGGAGAGTGATTATGCATCGCAACCAAAAGGTCGCCCTCGCTTCCATTGGCATCTCCCTGAGCATTGTGTGCGTTACTTTGTCGCGAACCGTGCGGTTTGCATTTCCCTTCACCAGTGTCGATTTCACGCGCGGATTCTTTATCGGCCTTGGCATTACCGCGGCCGCCGTCTCCACTGTGTATCTTGCCGTGCTGGCGCGCGCGGGCGAGGAGACGCAATGAAAAACCGAGTCGCCGCGTTGCGCGCCGAACGCGGCTGGTCGCAGGCCCGGCTGGCCGAGATGCTTTCGGTATCGCGGCAAACCGTCAACGCCCTCGAGTTGGCCAAGTCTGACCCCGGCCTGGCTCTCGCAATGCGCGTTTCATGGTTGTTTAACCTGCCGGTCGAGAGCATCTTTCTGGCCGATCTGGACGAAAGGATGGTTGCGCTGGGCGAGCCGTGGGAGCAAAAAGCCCGCGCCGCCACTGCCTTTAACGAGGTGGCGATTCTTGCCCGCTTGGGAGCCGATGGGTGGGAGATGATCGGCTTCGGCATCAACGCCTTGCAGTTTCGCCGCCCGCAGAACCCAAAGCTGCACTGCGCCTGGACCTATGAACGCGTCAAGGGCCCGCTCACCACTGCCCGCCGCGCGGAGCTGGAGAACGATGGCTGGCTGTATTGCGGAAGCTGGATGGGCGTCTTCCACTATTTCAAGCGCGAGGCGCAACTCAAACCGGCCAAGTGCCCATAGTCTGTCCTGGGCGACGATGGGGGTCTTCGGTCTGAGACCTGGGGGTTCGAGGCCCTTGCGAGCCCGCCGCGAGCGCCTGCCCCACCGCAGGTGGCCCGGTACAATAGAGATGTGACCAAATCCTCCGCTCCCACGGCCCCTTCCGTGGGCTTTATTTCGTTAGGCTGTCCCAAAAACCTCGTCGATTCCGAGGTGATGATGGGCCTGCTAGACCGCGCCGGCGCGCGGCTTACTGCGCATCCCGAAGAGGCCGAGATCCTGGTCGTCAACACCTGCAGCTTTATCGACACCGCCAAGCAGGAGTCTGTTGACACTATCCTCGAAATGGCTCGCCACAAGACTTCAGGCCGGGCGCGCAAGCTCATCGTCGCCGGCTGCCTGGTGGAGCGCTATCGCGACGAAATCCAGAAGAGCATTCCTGAAGTGGACGCAGTGGTCGGCACCGGCGAGCTCGAGTCCATTCTTGAGGCAGCCGGGCTGACCATGCCCGCCGCGCAGGCATCCATTTCGCCGTTCAACATTCTCAGCGCCAGCGGTCGCGCCCATGCCGAGGTGCGCTCAGGCCTTGAATCCCGCGCCGCAACGCATAAGCACGAGCCCGCCACCTCTCGCGCCGAAGGCAATCTGCGCGAACAACAAGGCCGATTCAGCCGCAACGACTGGGAAGGCGCGACGCACCTGCTGCCCACATATCTTTATGATGAAAACACGCCGCGTTTCCTGACCACCCCAAGCTCCTCGGCCTACATCAAAATCGCCGAAGGCTGCGACCATCCCTGCACCTTCTGCGTGATTCCCAACCTGCGCGGAAAGTTCCGTTCCCGCCGTTTTGAGTCGGTGGTGACCGAAGCCCGGCAACTGGTGGCGCGAGGCGTTCAGGAGATCACCCTCATCGGCCAGGACACAACGTGTTATGGCGAAGACCTGGGACTGAAGGACGGCCTGGCGACGCTGCTCGACGAGCTGGCCCAGATCGAGGGCCTGCGCTGGCTGCGCTTCCTCTACGCCTACCCCAACCGCATTACCGGCAAGCTGCTTGACACCATCGCGCGCCACGACAATATCTGCAAGTATCTCGATGTTCCCTTGCAGCACGCCTCGCCCGATGTGCTGAAGCGCATGAAGCGCGGCGCGGGCGCGGACATCTTCCTCAAGACTCTCGAAAAAGTCCGCGCGGCCGTTCCAGGCATTGCCTTGCGCACCACATTCATCGTCGGCTTCCCCGGCGAATCCTCTTCAGACTTCGGCGTCTTGGAGCAGTTCATCGGCGAAGCGCGATTCGACTGGCTGGGCGTCTTCAATTACTCCGACGAGGAAGGCTCCGCTGCTTTTGCGCTGGATCAGCGCGTCCCCCGGCGCACCATCGAGTCGCGCAAGCGCCGGCTGATGAAGCTGCAGCAATCCATCAGCAAGCGCGCCAAACAGCAATGGATTGGCCGCGAGCTGATGCTGCTGGCAGAAGGCGAAAGCGAAGAGACTCCGCTGCTTTGGGAGGGCCGCACCCAGTTCCACGCGCCGGAGATCGACGGCAAGGTCTACATCAACGACTTCGGCGCCAACCAGGCCCTCGAACCCGGCCGCTTCTACCGGGGCGAAATTACCGAAGCGCACGAGTACGACGTGGTGGCCCGCATTCTCTCCGGTCCGCTGTAGGCTGAATTCGCGGTATCATCGTAGACATGGCGACCATCCACATTCCGGAAGCCGAAGCGGCGCGCAATTTCGCCGACTTGATGGCGCAGGTCCGGGCAGGCGCCGAAGTCGTCATAGAGGGTGACGTTTCCCCGGCCGTTGTTTTGCGCTCGGCCGATGAGCCCTCGTTGCGCCGGCTGTCGGAATCCCTCCGCCTCGCAAGAAAACATGGGTCTACGGCCACGCTAGATGCCGGCTTTGCTCGCGATCTCGAAGCGGTGATTGAAAGCCATCCCGAGCCGCTGGAAAACCCGTGGGCCTGACCGAATGGGACTGATCCTGGATTCCAGTGTCGTCATCGCTGCCGAGCGCCGCTTCGCTACTGTCGAGATGCTGATCGAACAGGTGGTTTCCGTTTCGGGCGATCAGGACGCCGCGCTCTCATCGGTTGGACTCACCGAACTCATCCATGGCATTTATCGCGCGCCAACGCCGGAGATACGGCTTCGCCGCCAGACCTTCGTCGAATCGCTTCTCCGCGCCGTAACGGTCTATCCGTACACGAAAACCACGGCCATGCTGGCGGGAAGAATAGACGGCGAACAGCGTGCTCAGGGCGTGAACATTCCCTTCGGCGACCTGCTGGTCGGGGCCACGGCGCTTTCCCTTGACTTCTCGCTCGCGACCACCAATCTTCGTCACTTCCGCCTCATCCCCGGCCTCAATGTCGTTACGCTGTGACCTGCAATAGCAGCGCCGGCCTTTTGGTGAGAAAATTGACGGTTGGAGTTCTCTCGAATACCTGATCCCATGGCCCCGAAGAAAAAATCCGCCAAGCTGCTCCGCTGCCCCACCTGCGGCGGGTTAGTCCGCTTCAACGATGAGGACTTCCCTTTTTGCAGTGACCGCTGCCGCAAAATCGACCTGGGCAAGTGGGCCATGGGCGTTTACAAGATCAGCTCTCCCATCCTCGATCCCGAAGTGCTCGAAGATCTCGGCGCGCTGGGGCAAAGCAGCGACTCCCATGACGACTAGCCCACCCCCACCTACCGCGACTCGAATCCAAAAAGGCCGCTCCATGCAATGGTGGGCAGTCGCCACTTTCTTCGGCGCGGGCTTCGGCAAGCCCGGCCCCGGCACCTGGGGCTCGGTGGCCACCGTGCTGCTCTGGGCCGCCTTCGCGTGGCTGGCTCAACCTACGCCGCTCGTCCTGCTTTACGCGCTCTTCCTGCTCATCGCTTTCGCGCTCGTCCTCGGCATCCCCGCCTCCACCATCGTGGCCCGCGAGTCGGGCAGCCATGACCCGCAATTCGTGGTCATCGACGAAGTCGCCGGTCAGGCCATCGCCCTGCTCGGTAGCCACGCCAACTGGCGTCATGGCCTTATCGCCCTCATCCTCTTTCGCCTGTTTGACATCACCAAACCGTTTCCGGCGCGTCAACTCGAACAGCTGCCCGCCGGCTGGGGCATCGTCCTCGATGATGTGGCCGCCGGCCTGTATGCTTTGGGTGTAGCATCGCTCTTACACCTGTGGATTTGACATGCCGCGCGCAAGCACACAACCCGTCCCCGCATCGCCGCCCGTACCGCGCATCCAGGGCATCGCGCCCGCGGCCGCTCTGCCCTTCGGCGAAGTGGAGTTGACCGGCTCTCATCTTGGCCCGCTCAGCTTCGATGAGTCCGGCGTTTTGCCAGTCGTAATGGTCGACGGCCAACCCGCCCACGTGCTCATGAGCCGCCCCACACGGCTGGCGTTCCGCGTTCCAGAGCAGGCCACCACGGGATTTATTGAGGTCCGCAACCCCGCCGGGGCCGGCAACAGTGTTCCCCTGCGCGTGGCCCGCCAGCTCTCCGGCGATCTGCATCCCGTGACCAGCCCCGCAGTGAGCCGCTCCGGGATGATCTACGCCACCATCTCCGGCCCACGCGGCAAGCAGACACCAGTGTCGGTGGTTCGAGTAAGCCCCGACGGCCGCGGAACGCCCTTCGTTTCAGGCATTCTCAACGCCACGGGCCTGGCCTTCAATCCCGATGGCGACCTCTTTGTTACCTCCCGCGCCGAGGGCAATGTGTACCGCATCGACGCCGGCGGCGAATTCAGCGTTTACGTCGAAGGCATGGGCGTAGCCACTGGAGCGGCCTTTGACGCCGACGGCAACCTCTTTGTCGGCGACCGCAGCGGAACCATCTTCAAAATCGATCCTCAGCGCAGCATCTTCGTCCACGCCACGCTTGAGCCCAGCGTCGCCGCCTATCACCTGGCCGTCGACGCCTCTGGAACGCTTTTTGTCACCGCTCCCACGCTCTCATCCAACGACACCATCTGGGCCATCGACGCCCATGGCGACACGCGCGCATGGTTCCGCGGTCTCGGCCGTCCCATGGGGCTTGCGCTCTCAAAGGAGGGCGACGTCTATCTCGCCGCCTGCCTCCACGGCCGCCACGGCCTGGTCCGCGTCACGCCCAAGGGCGAAGCAACGCTGGTGCTGGCCGGGGAAAGCCTGGTCGGCGTTGCCTTTTCTCCGCTGGGCACCGCCGTCCTGGCCACCCAGGACGCGGTTTACGATGTGGACCTGGGCGTCGAAGGCCTGAATCTGTTTTAAGCCGCAATCATTTCTTCGGGAGCCGGAAAATGCCGATCGCCCAAACCCCAGCCCCACCCTATTACGCCGTGATCTTCACATCCATCCAAACCGCCAACCACGCCGGATACGAGTCCATGGCCGACGCCATGGTCGCGCTGGCCGCCACGCAGCCCGGCTTCCTGGGCATCGAATCGGCCCGCGGCTCCCTCGGCATCACCGTCTCTTACTGGGACAGCCTCGACTCCATTGCCGCCTGGAAGCAGAATTCCGCTCACCTCGTGGCCCAGCAGCGCGGCCGCGAGGTCTGGTACCAGGAGTTCAAAACCCGCATCTGCCGCGTGGAGCGCGACTACGCCTTCAGCCGCACCTAGCCGTCAACCTGTAATCTGTAACTTGCGATCTGCGGGAAGCGGGCTTTGAACTGAACCCTGAACCCTGTCCACTGTTCACTGTCTCTATGAAATCCGAAATCATCGCCGTCGGCTCCGAGATGCTCACCCCCTGGCGTCAGGACACCAACTCGCTCTATTTGACCGAGAAGCTCAACGAAATCGGCGTCACCGTGGCCTTCAAAACCATTGTCGGCGACCGGCAGAAGCACATTGTCAACGCCATCCGCACCGCTCTCGGCCGCATCGATATCCTCATCCTCATGGGCGGTCTAGGCCCCACTGAAGACGACCTCACCCGCGAAGCCGTTGCTGAAGCTCTCTCCATCACCCTGCGCCGAGACGCAACCCAGGTGGCCGCTCTCCATGCCCGCGCCGCCGCCTGGCGCATTCCCATGCCCACCAACAACCTGAAGCAGGCCGACGTGCTTGACGGCGCAACCCTGCTGCCCAACGCCAACGGCAGCGCTCCGGGCCAGTGGCTCGACACCGCCTTCAACGGCTACCGCAAGCTCATCCTGCTGGTTCCCGGCCCGCCCCACGAGTGCCGCGCTTTATTTGACGAGGCTTGCCTGCCCCGCCTGCGCGCCGTCGTCCCCAAGCGTTTCATCGCCAAGCGCACCCTCCGCGCCGCCATGATTCCCGAGTCCCAGGCCGACAAGCTTCTGGCCCCCATCTACACTCCCTATACCGACGTCGAAACCACCATCCTGGCGCACACCGGCGACATTCAGCTCACCCTGCAGTGCACCAAGTCCAATCTTCAGGCCGCGCAGGCCCGCGTGGACGAGCTGGCCGGCCGCATGGAAGAGGCTCTTGAAGACTGGCTCTACTCTTCCGGCGCGGAATCCGCTGATTCGCTGGAGCAGATCGTCCTTTACTATCTCGGCCTGCGCCAATCGACCTTGGCCGTTGCCGAAAGCTGCACCGGAGGCATGATCGCCGAGCGCATCACCAGCGTACCCGGCAGCTCGCGCTCGTTTCTCGGCGGCGCGGTTGTCTACTCTGACGAGCTAAAGACCGCCTTCGCCGGCGTCCCACCGGAGCTCATCGCACGCCACGGCGCAGTCAGCGCTGAAGTGGCTGAGGCGCTGGCTACAGGCATCCGCACCCGCACCGGCGCAACCCTGGGCCTGGGCGTCACCGGCATCGCCGGCCCCGCCGGAGCCAGCGAAGGCAAGCCCGTGGGCCTGGTGTACATTGCGCTCTCCGACGCCGCAAAAACCGAGTCCATGGAAAAGACCTTCCGCGGCGACCGCGACCGGGTAAGGCAATGGACGACTACGCAGGCGCTGGATTTGGTGCGGAGACGGCTGAGATAGGCAAAGCCGGTTTCGGTTACGAACAAGTGTCGCCCCTTTTACTGAGATACGGGGGCGAATCCGCTCCTTCACTCAAATAGAATCAATAGCCTTGACGGTTGGAAGGCCTAATATTCGAAATGCCGGGCCGCATTTCGAATAACCGAGCACCTCCTGCGCCCGCTCCTTCGCGGCTCCGCCCCCGGAGCGATGAGCCACTCCGTTCCTCTTGGAACCGAATTGGGAATCTGATCATGAAATTCCGAATCAGCTCATGTCGGAAGCCAACCTGATACCCTCATTCTTTAGGGGAGGCGGGACTTCGACATGGGCCTGATAACTTCAATTGACCAAATCCCTCTTGAGCATTTGGACATGCTTTCGCAAATCGATGAGGCAGACCGAGCACTCACGGGGCGGTTCGCTTCCAAAATGGAGATAAACCGTGACCTCGACCGCACGCTGGTGAGCTTCCAGGCAAACCGGGAAGAGATCGGTCACCGCTGGTGCAAGTTTCGCGAGGGCTTTTCAGCGCCACTCATTCGCTACCTGATAGATAAGACCGGGCTTGCAGATGGCCGGATTCTGGACCCGTTTGCTGGCAGCGGGACGACCCTCATGATCGCGGCAGAACTGGGTCTCGATGCCGTGGGAATCGAGTTGCTGCCAAGCAGTGCAGAAATAGTTGGGGTGCGCAAAGAGGTCCTAAGCGCAGACAAGGCCGAGCTAGCTAAAGAGATCCGCAAGAGAATCTCCGAACGAAAATGGGACAAGCCTGGTGGACGCAAGTCGTTTGCCCACCTGCAAATCACCGCCGGCGCTTTTCCGACAGAGAATGAGGAGCGGCTTGAGAGATTTCTCTTTGATGCATCGCAGGAACGGGACCCCCTGTTTTCCAGAGTGCTTCGATTCGCTGCGATGTGTGTGCTAGAGGAAATCAGCTTCACACGCAAGGATGGACAATATCTGCGGTGGGACCAACGATCCGGGCGCTGCCTTGGGAAGAAGGCTTTTGACAAGGGGCGGATTCAAACATTCGATGAAGCCATAATCGGCAAACTTTCTCAGATTGCGGATGACGTCGAAGGACGGGAGAATGAACAGTTTTCACTGTTCCCCGACCAGCCGAAGCCGGCCTCAAGGCTTGGGACAATCGAACTAGAGGTCGGCTCTTGCTTGGACATACTCCCAACAATGGAGCCGAATTCAATTTCCGGACTCATTACTTCGCCGCCGTACTGCAATCGGTACGACTACACCAGGACCTATGCGCTGGAATTGGCGATGCTCGGGGCCGGAGAGGATGGAATACGAACACTCCGGCAGACCATGCTGTCCTGCACCGTAGAAAACAAGGAGAAGACCGACTTACCTGAAAAGTTCGGGGAAGATGTGTATCGTGCCGCCGCTATTGCTTTTGATTCACAACGGATGCTTGGGCTAGTGCTCCGATACCTGGATATCTGCAGGCAGGATAAGACGATCAACAATCCAGGCATCGTTCGAATGGTGAAGAACTACTTTTTTGAACTTTCTCTTCTGATTTTTGCCGGCGCGAAGGTGATGCGGAGGGGAGCACCTTTCGTTATGGTCAATGACAATGTGAGGTATCAAGGCGCACACGTGCCGGTCGATTTGATATTGTCCGACTTTGCCGAGCAGGCCGGATTTGATGTTGAGGCGATCTGGGTTCTCGCGCGAGGAAAGGGTAACAGCAGTCAGCAGATGGGGCTGCATGGTCGCCAAGAAGTCAGGAAATGTGTTTATGTTTGGCGGAAGAGGTAAGGAAGCGAGATGGGCGACGCCTATAAGCTACAGTTGAAATCCAGCAACGACCTTAGAACCAGCTACGAGGCGATCCGCGCAGGTTTCGTGACTTTGTCGCTTGAAAGGAACTTACGTGCCACCCCACATGTGGCACAGGCTCGTGCCCTGAA
This sequence comes from Occallatibacter sp., assembly GCA_050013735.1. Lineage (GTDB taxonomy): Bacteria > Acidobacteriota > Terriglobia > Terriglobales > Acidobacteriaceae > Telmatobacter. The sequence goes on along the minus strand of JBEKEQ010000020.1, from coordinate 28,590 downwards.
AGTCGCCGCAGGAGCAGCCAGGGTACCAAAGGAGTTGCTTGGGATCGCACAGATTCGGCCAGGGTTGGTCACGGCTGCGGGATTGTCCAACAAGGCACTAAAGTTCATGGAAGAGGACGACAAGACAAAGGCCATTGCCGAATTGATAACCAAATTCCTTGAACCTGCGGGCCCAAACTTCGTTGAGGAGCTCGTCTTTCGTTTTCTGCTGACACGCGGGGACACGCTGGGCGGATCAATGCGAAACGTCGGCGGTTTCCTAGCCCAGTGCAAACTTTGTAAGGCACTGATTGCCTATCTGAGGCTGACAGGGGGACAGATATTTGTAGAGACCAAACTTTCGAAAGGATGGCGATTGCTGCGAGCGGAAGACATAGATATCGAGCGAACCTTGCACGGTCTTAGCTGGATTGCGGACGCAAAGCATCGCACGCTCGTATTGAATATGACAGTACCGTTTGTGGGCAAGAACGTGGACCTCTGTTTGTTCGATTGCGCACCCAGCGATTTTGCGCCAAGCGTGGTTAAAGACCCAGCAAGATATATTGCACTTGGAGAATTAAAGGGAGGCATTGACCCAGCCGGGGCGGACGAGCATTGGAAGACGGCCTGGTCGGCCCTAGGAAGGATACAGGATGCGTTTGCTGACGCCGGACTGAAACCTTACCTTTTTTACGTGGGCGGCGCAATTGAGGCAGCAATGGCGACTGAAATTTGGGATCGCCTAGAAGAGGGAAAGTTGGAGAACGCAGCGAACCTAACCATAGACGACCAGATCAGCTCAATTGCGCAATGGCTCTGCTCGATTTAGGCGAGGACTAACACCCAGATCTCGCCCTGAGACCTTGAAATCTCGCCGCCGGCGCCCCAGGCCTCGTTCGCCGCCCCGTAAGATCTGGAATCAAAGCTCACGCCGCGCACAACCCGCTGCACCCGAATGAGCTTCTCCCGCTTCCGCGTCTGCGCAATCTCATACGCCGACTGCATCCGCATCAGCGTACCCATCCTCACGCCAAACGCCTTCCCAATCAGCAGCACCAACACGTTCCACGCATGAGCCACAATTGGACTATCCTGAATCTGGATGGACTCCGCGATGAACAACCCGGCTGATTCAGGCAATCAGCAGAGCCGCGTGCTGCTGGCCATCGAAAGGTACAAAAAGGGCGAAGCCTCGCTGGGCCGCGCCGCTGAAGTTGCCGGCCTGCCCGTCGGCCAGATGATGACTGTGCTTAAAGACTTCGGCGTCCGTAGCCGCATCGAACAGGAAGACTATCGCCAGAGCCTCGGCCACCTGGCCAACGTCTGGTAGAAAAGGGACCGGGCGCCCTTGAGCCTGTCCTGAGCCTGCCGAAGGACCCCAATTTTGACCCCCGGGCTTCCACAATCGCCTTCATGCCACCGGCGGCTCAATCACAACTTCCGGCCCGATGAGCGTGATGGTCGCTCCCTGGCCGTTGTCGATGTAAATGCCCGTCTCGTTGACGACGATTAGGGCGCCGCTCGCGGCCTTCAGAACAATTCCGCCGCCCGCAGGCGACCCCGGAGCATCGCTGATCGCCAGTACATTCTGGCCCGTAGTCTGGAGCACGATGTTCTGTCCGGGCGGAATAGCAGGCGGGTCGATAGCCAGCGCGGGAACCTCGGCCGCCAAGCCCCAGAATCCGCCCGTCCAGATGGGATAGTCGGGCTCCCCTCGCTCGAATTCCATCCACACCTGGGATCCTATGGCAGGAACGACGAAACATCCTGCCTGAACGCCCGCTGCCGGAACGCAAGGCAGCGCCCAACTGGAAGGCGTCTCGCCGAGCACGTCGGGAATCATGGCCATGATGCGCCCGATCTGCATCGGGTCAATGTTCTCAATGACAGTTCCGCGATATTTTCCGTAATAGCGCATGCCGTTTCTCCTGATGGGTCCTAAACCGGCCTGTCGTCAGCAACTCCAGGATCTAGCAGCGGCTGCTGCCGGCGCCTCAGGTTTCGTCGGTCGCGGTGGAAAACCTGGGATCGAGACTCAGGCCGCGCGCGCAACCCGCTGCACCCGAATCAGCTTCTCGCGCTTGCGCGTCTGCGCAATCTCGTAGGCCGACTGCATCCGCATCAGCGTATCCATCCTCACGCCAAACGCCTTCTCGATGCGCAGGGCCATATCTCCCGAGAGCCCTGCTTTGCCGTTGAGCAGGCTGGAGAGCGTAGGCCGGGAAACGCCCAGCGCCGTTGCCGCAGCCGTCACCGACAAGCCGGCGGGCTCGACGATCTCTGTCTTGATGAAGTCCCCGGGATGGGGAGGATTCTTCATGGGCATGGGTTCTCTCCTTGTTTCTCAATGGTAACCCGACTCGCTATAGCCCGTAGCCCGGCACTTGTCAACGCAAACGCGCAACCCGCCGCGGCCGCCGTTGCAGATCATTCCCCTCCGCTGGGGCATACTGATCCATAGAAGATCGGCAGGGAAACGCCCAGGCGCGCTTTCTGAAGCTTGAAAAGCCCCTGATGTGCCCCGTAACTCCTTTGCCGAGAGAGATCTGCAAGCAACTCCTTTGTTATGACGAAATTGCAGCGAGAGACAGTCCGTAAACCCATGGAAAAAGCCCACTTATTCGCAGAGATGGGGTGGGGGTGGGTGTAACTAAACGGTAAAATTCCGGCTACCGCCGCTGCACACTGTTATCTGTAGTCTGTCAATAGTCGTCCGTCACGGCGGATGAGGAGCATCATCGATGGTCTTCGCTAAACGGCTGCGCGAGGGAGTAATGAGTGGGCAAATCACTTCCAGCATTCGCATCTGGATGAGTCCGCGGGTCAAGGTGGGCAACCGCTATCGCATGGGCGAGGGCGAAATTGAGATCGAGTCGATCACCCCCATCGGCTTTCCCGACATCACTCCGGAGCTGGCGCGCGAATCAGGTTTTTTGGGCGTGGTGGATCTGCTCAAAGTGGCCAAGCACGGCAAAGGAGAAAATGTGTTCCTGATCCGCTTTCACTATATTCCTCCGCGCGGCGCGAAACGGAAATCGCGCGTGTGATTCCGCCCGAGGATGGTTTTGTGGTTTCCCGCCCATTCGCCAGGAAAAAGGCGAATGGATGGGGCGCGGAGTTTCAGGGTTGATCGGACATTCAGCTAAGCGGCGCGAAGCGCAGACTACTCCGCGCGGCGATCGGAATCATTCTTGCCGCCCAGGTCAGGCTGCAGCATCTTCGCGATCAGCACGTTGATCAGGCTGCCTTGATCGCCGCCCCCGCCGGCCTGAATGTCGGGAACCAGCTTGATGTGATTCGAAGCCAGCGCCGTGGCGATTTGCACCGCGGCGTAGTTGCCCGATTCCATGGAGTTGATCTTCAGCTTGATCACGTCCGCTTCGGCGGTTCCGACCGCCTTGGTTTTTTCCGCCTCCGCGTTGCCGACGGTGGTGATCACGCGCGCGTCCGCGTCGGCGTTGATGGTCTTCGATTGCGCCTCGCCGCTGGCATGCTTCACAATCGCCTGCGCCGCAAAATCGGCAATCGAAACGCTCCGCTCCGCATCCACCACGCGCGCCTGCGTGTCGGCCATGGCACGCGCCTGTTGCAGGTCCTTGCGCGTCTCTTCGGCAAGCTGCTGCGTCTTGTAGGTCACCTGCTCCTGCTCGGCAATTTTGCGGTCGGTGAGCGTCTTCATCAGCGCTTCGGGCGGCGTAATGTCGCCGATCAGCGTGTCGATGGCGCACACGTTGTACTCCACCAGAGCGGCCTGGATGGCTTCTTTCGCCTGCCGTTGCCGCTCGGTACGCTGCTTGAGGAATTCGATCACGTCAGAGGTTTGGGCCGCATTGCGAAAGTAGTTGCCAATGGTCGGCTCAAGCACCTGCGTCACCAGGTTGGCCATGGTGCCAAAGCGCGCAATTACCTTGGGCGCGTCGTTGCGCGGAACGTGGATGATCTGGCTGACGTCGAGGTTGAAGGTGAACCCGTCTGACGAGCGCACGGTGATGGTGGAGAGGCGCTCGTCCAGCTTGTGCGCCTCGCTCTTGCCCGTGGCCCAGTTGAGCACAATGTTTGCCGTAGGCACCACTTCAACTTTGTGCGTGTACGGGTTGATCGGATATTTGCCGGGGTCGAGCGGATCGACCCACACGCCTTTTTGGCCCTTTTTCACGAGGTTTCCGTGCTTGAATGAGTCGCCGGTCTGGTCCTCGCCCTCCGAGCCCACATAGGCGATCACCACGCCCACATTGGCAATCGGCACCTCGGTCATCGGCTTGATTTCCACGGTGGCAAAGCGCGGATTGATGAAGTACCGCCCGGCAAGAATGACCTGTTCCTGCAATCCTTTGTGTCCGCCCGCGGCGATGAACTGCTCGCCGTTTTGGAACATGTTATGCCCGGCAATCTCCTTGCCCGCAATCTCGCCAGTTGTGAGCGGAGCGCCGTCTTTGGTGGTTACAATGCCCACCTGGTTGTCAGGAATTTCAAGCACCTCAGCCGCCGCCACCGCAAACAGCCAGGTGTTGATCCGGTACGTTCCGGGCGGAATAATCGAGATTTGCGGCCCGCGTTCGCCGCCGTTGGCAAGAAACATCCTGGCGCTCTGGAACGAATTGCACTCTACCGCCCTGGCCAGCACGCGCCCGCTTGAGAGCGGCTTGCCGTCCCGAGCCTCCACAATCCCGATCTGGTTTTTATCGATGGTGGTAAACGGCGCCAGCGCCACCGCGTATTGCCATGCCCAGAGCCCAAAATGAATACCCGGCGCCAGCGTGTCGGCCTGCAACCCCGCCTCGCCGTTCAGGGCGACAATGGCTCCATCGGGCAGGGTGCGATTGCGGCCGAACAGCACCCACTTTTTGTTGACGATCCCGATCTGATCCTTCGATACAATGACGGTTCCAAAGAAGTAGCGCAGGATCGGCTTGTGCAACAAAATGATAAGAAAGAGTGCGAGCACCCACCAAAACTGCGTCAGCCAGCCAAATGCATCCATGGACATTCCTCACTTTGTGGAGGCGCCCCAGAATACACCCGGCGGAGCGCGAGCGGCGTGAATCTACAAGCCTTGCGGCAGCCCGCCCATTCCTTAACCACAAATAGGTGACCTGCATCACACCCAGCCCACGCAATCGGTGAAAAGATACATCCAAGCCTTTTTAGAGGCGCTTACAAGGCATTTGTTTCACTGATTCCCCACTTTCCATCCCAGGAGCTTGCGTGAAACTCGACCCATCCGCATTTCTGGCAGATCCGGAGCTGATCCAGGCGCTCGAGAAGCAGTCGACGCCCATATCGTGCAGCGCGGAGTGCGTTCTATTTCGCCAGGGTGAGGCCCCCGTGGGCCTGTTCATCCTCAGCCAGGGTGAAGCGGTGCTGACCATGAACTCCGACTCAGGCGAGCCCATCGTCTCCACCCAGGCTGTCCCCGGTTCCCTGCTGGGCCTTCCCGGACTCGTGGGCGACGAGCCCTACACGCTCACCGCAATCGCTCGCAGCGGCGCCCAACTGAGCTTTGTTTCCCGCGACGATTTTGCGGCCCTCATGCAGTCTGACCCTTCGCTTTCACTCAAGATATTGCAAGTCCTTGCCGCTGAGGTCCGCTCCGCCCGCAACGCCATCCTGCAGCGCTGACCCTCGTTCCCGCGTTTGACCTCGCACCGCCGTCCCTGCGAAACTTCTCCCCATGCCCTACAGCGGAAAAGTTGAATACGCCGAGCAGCGCAAGCTCCGCGACCACAACACCCCTCTTTATCGACTTGCCCACTGGCCCATTTGGATTTGGGTCTTTTTCCTGGCTCCCGGTCCGCTGACTTTCTCGCTCTTTGCGCATGGCTTTCACTTGGGAAACACCATTTGGATGGGGGTGGTGCTGGTGGGCACGGGCATCGCTGTCTATCGCGGCAAGTCTCCAGGCGTGGAGCCGCGTCCCTACATTCTCCGCTTCGACGAGGACAAGCCCAATCCTCTTTATCGCCGCGTCTGCTACACCTTTGCCTGGAACGCCGTGCTCAACTTCGCCCTGCTCAACCTGGCCGGCCTGGTGATCGCCTCCGTGACCGGCGTCTGGGTAATGAAGCAGATTTACACCTACGCCTACTTCCCTCTATGCGCGCTGATTCTGCTTCTCGGCATTCTGGGCAAGCTGCCCCGCGTGGGCCCATCCACCAAGGGCGAAGGCCTGGAGCGACGCTACTTTTACGGCTCCGTCTGGGCCGTCACCACTGCGCAAACCCTGCTGCTGGTGCTTTGGAAGACGCTGCCCAATACCCAGACTGCGAGCATCATCAAGCTCGTCGTCTATGTTGGCGCGCTGCTGTTCATGGGCGTGCTGGCCTATCGCGGGAAGCTGGGACGCACCCGGCCGATTTTGCCGGGCGAGTTGATGGTCTCGGATTAGCCCCTGGTTCTTTCGCCTCAACGGCTCCTGGCCCATCGTTACTCATTGTCTCTGCGGAAAGTCAGGCAGCCCACGAATCCCCCGGCGCGCACGCGCCTGCCGCCCCACCGCAGGTGGTGACCTGCTAAACTCTCACTCGTCATGGTCCTAGCAAGCCTGCTCCTCGCCGCTGCCGCTTACCTGCTCGGCTCCATCCCTATCGGATACTTGTTGGTCCGCATCTTCCATCACCAGGACATTCGAACTGTCGGCAGCGGGAACATCGGCGCCACCAACGTTCTCCGCTCCGGCGGCAAGGGCCTCGGCGCGGCTACTTTCCTGCTTGACGTGCTCAAAGGCTGCACCGCAGTGTGGCTTGGCGCCTTTTGCGCCGCGCACTTGATACCCTTCACTTCGCCGAGGAATCTGGAAGCGCTGGCCGCCCTTTTTGCAGTGCTGGGTCACATGTTCCCCGTTTGGCTTCGCTTCCGCGGCGGCAAGGGCGTAGCCACCGGCTTTGGAGTCTTCCTGGTGGCCGCTCCATGGGCGGCGCTTTCCGCCATCACCGTTTTCGCTGTCGTTCTTTTTATCAGCCGGTATGTTTCCATCGCCTCCATCCTCGGCGCGGCCAGCTTTCCCTTCTTTGCCTGGCTGCTGGTCCGCGGAGACCGGCCTCCGTTCTTTATCGCCGTCCAATTTGCCGTCGCCTTCCTCATCATTGCCAAACACCACCAGAACATTCGCCGCCTGCTCAACGGCACTGAACCGCGTATTGGAGCCAGGAAAACAGCATGAGCCGCATCGTCGTTATTGGTTCCGGCGCATGGGGAACAGCCCTCGCCCTCTCGCTTCACCGCCGCGGCGGCCACCAGGTAACGCTCTGGGCCCATAGCCATGAAGAGGCGCGGAAGATTACCGCGGCCCGCGAAAACATTCTTTTCCTGCCCGGCTTTCCTATCCCCGAAGACCTCAACCTCACCGCTGATGAAACGGCCTTTGCGGATGCGGAGATTGTGGTCTCGGTGGTGCCGAGCGAGTTCCTGCGTCCGACTCTTGCCCGCATTCGGCCTCATCTTCACTCCGGCCAAATCATCGTGAGCGCCACCAAGGGCGTTGAAGACCGCACCTTCCTGCGCATGACTCAGGTCATCGCCGAGACTCTAGTCGGAACCGGGTCGCCGACGGCGGCAGCGACGCCTCTTGATACGGGTAAGGAATTTCTGAAGCAGCTGGGGCGGGCGGAAGAACGCCTGGCAACGGAGGATACGGGCTTCAGTCCTTTCGCTTATATAGCCCCCGAGCCCGGGACTTTAACGGGTGAGGGAGTCTCGCCGGGAATCGCGATTGGCGCTGTCTCCGGCCCCAGTTTTGCCCGCGAAGTGGCCGAAGGCGATCCCACCGCGATTACCGTCGCATTTGAAGATCACGACGTCGCCGCGCGCATTCAACACGAGTTCTCTTCGGAAACCCTCCGCCTTTACACCAGCACCGACGTTATCGGCGTAGAACTCGGGGGCGCGCTGAAAAACGTTATCGCCATCGCCGCTGGAATCGTGGCCGGAATCGGCCTGGGACACAACTCAGCGGCCGCGCTGATGACCCGCGGCATTGCCGAAATCACCCGCCTGGCCGTGGCCTGCGGAGGGCGCCGCGAAACGCTCGCCGGGCTTTCCGGCGTTGGCGATCTCATTCTTACCTGCACGGGATCGCTTTCGCGTAACCGCACCGTGGGAGAAGCCCTGGGTCAGGGACGCAATCTGCCTGAAATCCTCGAGAGCCTGGGCGGTAAGGTTGCTGAAGGAGTGTTGACCACCCGCGCCGCGCTGGGCCTGGCACGCCTGAACAACATCGAAATGCCGATCACCGAGCAGATGGAATTGATTCTCAACGAAGGCAAAGACCCACGTGAAGCGATCAAGTCGCTGATGCTGCGGCCCGGCAGGCACGAGGTATAGGGCCTGCCGGCAAGCCGCGCGCTTGTCGATCCTGTTTACGCACAATCGCCGGCTGTTCCAGCATCCCGCCGCCCTGCCAGTCGCATCCACTACAATTGCGGGTTATAAATTCTTACGCAGGCGCAGGTTATCTATGATGAGCGCGACAGCCCTCCGCACCAGCCGTTTAGCCTTCTTAGCCTTAATTTCATTGACAGCATTGGCCGCCAGTTCCACCCTCTGGAGCCAGACTTTTCCAACGCAAATCGGCGTGGAGGCGTCTGACCGGCCCACAGGCTTTATCGACGCGTTCAAAGATCAGGGCAGGCTGGTTGCGGACAGCAGCGGCAACCCTGTGCCCACTGACGCAGGCGGCAACCCGCTGTCTGACGGAACTGCTGTCATCTTTGACGACCGGCCTATCTTTGCCTGGGCGCCGCCGATCGACGATCCGGCTCAGTATCAGCCCAACTGCAGCGGAACCTACGCGATTTCCTTTACCGGGCAGGCCGTTCTGGCCAACGTGGCGGGCAATCCCGTGCTCACCTTCAGTCATCAGGCCTACGACGCGGCCACCAATACCACTACCGTGAATGTGTTTTTGCCCGGTGGCCCCACGTACGCTGACGGCCCGGCACTGATGGTGATCAGCTTTACCAATACGCAGTTGACAGCTACGAGCGGAACCAACACTGGGTTGGCCAATCTGCAGGTCATTCGGCCGGGGTTCACATTGGCCGAGGCTGCCAACCCCGCCCAGGTCTTCGATCCCGCATTCGTCGCTGCTTTTGCTCCTTTCGCCTACATCCGCTTTATGGGCTGGCTGGGGACCAACAACGATCCCGGCTCCTACAGCGATCCCGGGCACCATCTGCTGCCCTGGTCCTCGCGCAGCCTTCCCACGGACTTTTTCCAGGGCGTGGGCGCCAACCTCTCCACCAATGCAAACATTGACGCCGGCGCGTGGGGCATCTCATGGGAATACGTGGTGCTGCTGGCCAACGCCGCCAACAAGGACGTCTGGCTGGCCATTCCCGTCAGCGCCACGGGCGGCTCCGATCCGCTGGAAGCCAACTACGTGGCCGCGCCCGACACTTCGAGCTACCTCTACAACCTGGCCATGTTTCTCAAGAACGGCGACGCGTTCACCGGCAACGCGGGCCTCAATCCTGGCCTGCATATTTACCTTGAGCACAGCAACGAAGTGTGGAACACCATTTTTGGCCAGACCCCATGGAATATGGCGGCGGCAGAGGATGAAGTGGCCAAAGGCGGCTCGGTGCTGAATAACGACGGAGATGCCAGCGCGACCGACTGGGCGGCGCGCCGTCACATCAAGCGGCTTTATGAGATTGCGCAGATCTTCGAGTCAGTTTATGGGCCCGGTTCGTTTGGAACGATCATTCGCCCGGTTTATGCGTGGTTCGAGCTTGACGAGGGAGCAGGCTCGGGCGCTGACAACGCATTGGCCTGGTTCAACAAGACCTACGGCCCGCCGGCTAACTATTTCGTCGCCATGGCCCAGGGCGATTACTTCAACCCTTCCAACGTGGCCGGTGACACCACCATTGCCGAGGTGCTTGCGGACATGACAGCGAACAGCAATGCTGACGTGGCGTATTTGACCGCCGACAAGGCCACGGCAGCGGCGTATGGGCTGAAGATTTTTGCGTATGAGGGCGGACCGGCAAACAGCGGCGGCAGCTCCGATCCTACATTGAACCTTGGGGTACAGATTCTGGCCAATCGCGATCCAGGCATGGATGCGCTGGTGCAAACCCACATCAGAAACAACTGGTTCGGAAATGGGGGCGGCAATTTTGGCTATTTTGCGTTTTCTTCCGCGTATAGCCGCTACGGAAGCTGGGGCGCAACGGACGATTACAGGAACCTGACAACGCCAAAATACAACGCGCTCGTTAACCTCACAGGCTATGAGCCGAACGGCGTGCCATTCTCGCCTGGGGATTTGGTGGCCACGGCTGGGGACGCGTCGATAGCGCTGGCGTGGCAGCCTGTGCCGGGCGCAACCAGTTACAGCGTTTATCGCGGAACGGCTGCGGGCGCTGAGAGCACGGCGGCAATCACGGCAACATCGTTGACCTCCTACACGGATTCGCCGCTGACCAACGGGACGGCTTACTACTACATCGTCACGGGCACAAACTCAAACGGCGCAAGCACTCCTTCCAACGAGGCGAGGGCAACTCCAGCGGCGCCGCCTGCCTTCACGGCTGCGGGCACATCGGTCAGTGTTGAGCCCGGCGCAACCAGCGGAAATGCCTCGACCATCACGCTGACCCCCTCAAACGGCTTTACCGGCGCTGTTACGCTCTCCGCAGCGGTGACCACCGGCCCCAGCGACGCAGTTTATCCGCCGACTTTCAGCTTCGGCACAACGAGTCCGGTCAATATCACCTCCGGCGCCGCGACGGGCACTCTCACCGTCACCACAACCGCAAGCGGCAGCGGCCCCTGCACTTCGTGGAACCATGCAGCGCCCAGCCACCCCTGGCACGCGAAAGGCGGCGCGATGCTGGCCTGCCTGGTGTTGATCGGGATTCCACTCCGGCGGCGCAATTGGCGAAGCTTCTTGGCAATGCTGGCCCTCTTCGCGATACTCGCGGGCGGCGTCTCGGCTTGCAGTGGAAGCAGCGGAAAGGCTTGCACCGCGCTCTCCACCTCGGGCACAACAGCGGGGACCTACACCATTACCGTCACCGGGACTTCAGGCAGCGTTACGGAGACTGGGACCGTCACGCTGACCGTTCAGCAGCCGCTGCTGCCTTAATGGATGGCCGGGCAGCAATTGAGGTGTTGCGCGGAATCGCTGTGCATGTTTCGATGGCTCTACGGCCCGACCCCCAATTCGCAGGGCCGTTCGGAGCAACCCATGAACCCAATTTCGACTAACCCCTCTCGCCGCCAGGCCCTCACGGGCATTGCCGCAACCCTCGCCGGCGCTTCCCTTGCTCGCGCACAATCTGCGCAACCGGCCGCGGACAAAACGTCTACGCCCCATCAATCGCTCACGTCCATTCACTACCAAATTGACTTTCACCCCAGCCCCGCGCGGCTTTACCAGGCGATCCTCGATCAGAAACAATTCGCCGCGTTCTCTGGCATGCCGGCGACCATCGACCCCATTCCCGGCGGAGCCTTCTCCCAGTTTGGAGGCCTCATTGTCGGCCGCACCATCGAACTCGTTCCCAACCAGCGCATCGTCCAAGCGTGGCGCCCCACGCACTGGGACCCCGGCATTTACTCCATCGTTCACTTCGAGTTCAATCCCCGCGCCGCCGAGACCACCCTCATCTTCGACCACACCGGCTTCCCGGCAGGCGAATACGATTCCCTCGACCGCGGCTGGTATAGCCATTACTGGAATCCCCTCAAAAAATTCCTCGCGGAGTAGACGCGGACTGGAGAATTGGTTTTCGAGGGGGGATGAGTGGCGCGGCCAAGGGCCGGGCCTAAAGGCCGCGTTATTTCCGGCATTTATTCGTGGGCCTTAAAGGCCCACGCTCCCTCCGCCCCCACCTGAAAGGGCCATCTTCGGCTCCAGTTCAATTTTCACTGCCACCTCCGGAACGATCAATTCGGGCCATCATTCATCCGCCACCCCGCGCATGATGGATTGCGTAATGCACCCCAGGGGCGGAAGCCTTGAGCATCAGGTTCCAGCCGCCAGGGACAGCCCCGCAAAAGGAGAATGCAATGCCCCTAGAATTCACGAATACCGAGATCACCATTACGGTGGTGATCGTCTGTCTGGTCCTTGCCATCGTCTACGGCGTGTTTCTCAAGCGCCGAAAGAACAGGACTGAGGCTTACCGCAATCGTTTCGGGACTGAATACGACCGCGCAGTTCTCGAGCACGGCTCCCCGCAAAAGGCCGAGGCGAAACTGGCCAGCCGGGAAACTCGCGTGGACGCTTTGAAAATTCGCGATCTCGGCGCCAATGAGCGGGATCGCTTCGTTGCCGAGTGGCACACCGTCCAATCCCGATTCGTCGATCATCCCAGAGCCGCTGTAACCGAAGCCGACGACCTGATCAACGCGCTTCTTGAGGCGCGCGGCTATCCTGCGGCCAGCTTCGATCAGCGCGCAGCCGATGTTTCTGTGAACTATCCACGGGTGATGGAAAACTACCGCCTGTCGCATGGCATCGCTGTCCGCACCGGGCCGTCAGAAGCCACCACGGAAGAACTGCGCACTGCAATGATTCAATATCGAGTCATCTTCGATGACCTGCTGCAGGACAAGGGAAGCGTAGGAACCAGAGCCGCCGCATAACGAGACTTCCAGACCCGATTTGGCTTCCTGCTTTACACTCAAATCTGGAACGATTACCCATGAAGTTTTTTGGCGGCAAAAACGACGCACTCGAATCCAGGCCGCCTGGAGAGCCCAAATCGAGCCTTTTCAGCCGCATGAGGCAGGCGGTTTCGCGCACTCGCGAGTCGCTTTCTTCCAAAATCGAAGGCATCGTCGCGCTGACCCGCACGGTTGACGAATCAGCGCTCGAAGACCTTGAATCGGCGCTGCTGACCAGCGACATCGGCGTTCAGACGACGACGGAGATTTTAGAGGCTTTGCGCGACCGTGCGCGCCGCCAGGCCATCGATGGCGGCGACGAGTTGCGCGCGCTGCTCAAGGAGCAGCTTCGCGCCATTCTCGAAGCTCCCATCGCCGGGCAATCCATCGCCGTGCCGGCAGGAGGCGACCCGTCGGTCATCTTCCTGGTGGGCGTCAACGGCACCGGTAAAACCACTACCAGCGGCAAGCTGGCCGCCTGGTCGCGGGCGCAGAATCGCAAGGTTCTTCTCTGCGCGGCAGACACCTTCCGCGCGGCGGCCATCGAGCAGCTTGAAGTGTGGGCCCACCGCTCCAGCGTGGAGATGATCCGCACCCGCCCCGGCGGTGATCCGGCAGCCGTGCTTTACGACGCCATCAGCGCCGCCAAGGCACGCCATATCGACGACCTTTATGTGGATACCGCCGGCCGCCTGCACACCAAGACCGGTCTCATGGACGAGCTGGACAAGATGCGCCGCACCGCTGCCCGGCTGGTTCCGGGCGCGCCCCACCAGGTGCTGCTGGTGATGGACGCGACCACCGGCCAGAACGGCCTGCAGCAGGCGCGTCAGTTCACGCAATCCGCCGGCGTTACGGGCATTGTTCTCACCAAACTCGACGGGACGGCCAAGGGCGGCATTGCTGTGGCCATCGCCCGCGAACTCTCGCTCCCCGTCCGCTTCGCCGGCGTAGGCGAGAAGATGACCGACCTGCTGGAGTTCTCGCCGGAGCAGTTTGTCGATTCACTATTGGAATAGAGTCGTGGACGGTTTCGCTTTTGTCTGTTTTTTGACCCAGACTGAATTTGGCATATAATGTAGACAGCGCCTGAGATGAGATGCCAAGCACCTCGATTTGGAGTGAACACTCCAAGAGCTCAGACGCTATTTTTTTATGTACCTCTGCTACCTGGACGAGTCGGGTGTGCCGGAGATTCCCGGCAACAGTACGCACTTTGTGCTGGCGGGTATTGCAATCCCTATCGAGCGCTGGCGCGAAGCGGATGCCGCAATCTCTGAGATCATGGCCAGGTACGGACTTGCCGGAGACGAACTCCACACCGCCTGGCTGCTCCGCAAGTACCTTGAGCAATCCCGAATCGACGGTTTTGAAGGTCTGGGATGGGACGAACGCCGCAACCAGGTTTCCAGACTTCGGGTCGCTGAAATCCATCGTGTGAGAAAACTGGCAATTGCCAAGCGGAATGCACAACTGAAGAAGGTCTACCGGCATACCGATCCCTATATCCATCTAACATTCAGTGAGCGTAGCCGGCTTGCATCTGAAATAGTGGAGACGATCTCCAAGTGGGAATGGGCTGTTCTGATCGCCTCCTGCATCGATAAGTCGTATTTTCTCGCCAAAATCAGACGTGATCATGTCAATGAATCAGCATTCAGGAACATTATCATTAGCTTTGATAAGCTCCTTCAATCAGCAGAGGGTTTTAATTTTATTGAAGGGGAAGATACACATTCTCGAACTCAAATTCGAGAGCATGGCCTCCTCATTCACGACAACAATGCGACTGTTGCGCTCAAACATACACGGCACATGCGAACGGTTCACGCAGATGTATTGCGCTGGCGCATGAATTCGTTTGATCGCATCATTGAAACGCCTTTGTTCGTTGATAGTAGCTTGACGCGAATGATCCAACTCGCCGATCTCTGGGCTTACTCGTTGCGCCGCTATGTGGAAAATGACGATCCAAGCCTCTTCTCGCCTCTTTACAACAAGAGGACTCTGCTCGGCAAGACTCCGCACGAGTTTTGCCCAGCCATCGTTCAACATCTTGCTGAGCAAACCTGTCCGTGTATGATCTGCACCAAGAAATCCGAATCGGAGAATTGATTGGCGGGCGGCCCATGTCCCCGCACAAACATCTGGGTGCCCAGGCCCGGATTTTCGGAGCTGGGAAACGCAGAACGACGCTGAAATTGGCTTCTAGGTAAGCTGACTGCTGCCGAGGGGCCAGAGCGCGCCCTCGAGCTGGTCCGCTGCGTCAAAGCCGGCACAATCACGCGGCCAATCGCGCAATCTTGACGCGCCGGTTGCGCAGGGCTTTTGCCAGATCGTAGTTGGCCTGCAGCCTGATCCACACTTCGGGGGTCGTTCCGAATGCCTCGGAAAGACGCACGGCCATATCGGCCGATACGCCGGTTTTGCCGTGGATCATCCGCGACAGATTCGCCCGCGTGATCTTCAGATGCGCGGCCAGGCCGGTAACCGTCAAACCGAGACCATCCATGTGCTCCTGAATAATCTCGCCCGGATGTGCGGGGTTGTACATCATATGATTTTCTCCCTCAGTGATAATCCTGATAGTCGACTAAAATCGCGTCTTCTCCCTCAAACTTGAAGGTGATGCGCCAATTGCCGCTGACACGCACAGACCAATGGTCTTTCAACTTCCCTTTGAGCGGATGCAGATGCCAGCCCTGCACATTCATGTCTTGCGGCGATGCACTGGCGTCAAGCAGTGTTAATTGCCGGCGAAGCTTCGTGGCGTGCGCCGGCTGAATTCCTGCTTTGCTGTCGGAGCGGTAAAACTTCTCCAGTTCAGCACCGGAAGTTCTTGATCATCTGTATAGTGTATTGACACGCTATGCGCAAGTCAAGGGGATCTTTCTCTTGAAACCTACCTCGCTGAAGTCAGACTCCTCACGGCGTGTACACTTGAAGGTTCCGCAGGATGCGCGCACAATGAATTCCGCCGATCAAGACCACTTTTGGATGCAGCGCGCACTCGAGCTGGCGCGGCGCGGCATTGGCGTCACTTCGCCCAACCCCGCGGTCGGCTGCGTCATTCTTGATCGCGCAGGCCAGGTGGTGGGCGAGGGCTGGCACGAATACGATCTTGTGGACCATGCCGAGGTCATCGCGCTGCGCGCTGCCGCCCAGCACGCCGGCAACCGCCTGCTGGGCGGCACGGCGTATGTAAACCTGGAGCCCTGCAATCACACCGGCCGCACGCCCCCCTGCACGGAAGCCCTGATCGCCTCCGGCCTGCGCCGCGTGGTTGCAGCCACCGTTGACCCCAACCCCGCTGTTGCAGGGCACGGCATGGAGCGCCTGCGCGCAGCGGGCCTTGAGACGCTCCTCGGCCCATGCGAAGCCGAAGCGCGCCGCCTCAACGAGGGCTTTGCTCACTGGAGCCAACACCGCCGCCCGCTGGTGCTGATGAAGGTGGCCATGTCGCTCGATGGCCGCATTGCCCCGCCGGCGGGGGTGCAGCATGTGGCCGCGCCCTATTGGATCACGTGCGAGGCCGCGCGGGCCGCCGTGCAGCCGCTGCGCTGGCAGGCCGACGCCGCCCTGGTGGGCGTGGACACCGTGATTGCCGACGATCCTTTGCTCACCGATCGCAGCGGCCTGCGCCGACGCCGGCCGTTGCTGCGCATTGTGCTGGATTCCGCGTTGCGGATGCCGCTCAACTCGAAGATGGTGGCCACGGCCCATGACGACGTGGTGATTTTTACCGTGTCGAAGGACGCGCATCGAATCGAGGAACTCCGCTCGCGCGGCGTCCGCGTGGAAGTGCTGCCTGCTGATACCGGGGTCCCCGGCGACAGGTCTTCGTCGCCGGGGTGGCAGGCCGGGCGCGTGCCGCTGGGCAAAGTCCTCGACAAGCTGGGCGAGGAAGGCATTCTCACGCTGCTCACCGAGACTGGCACGCGCTTGAACACTGCCTTGCTGGCGGGGGGGCTGGTGGACCGCGTTCATCTTTTTGTTTCCCCGCAGATCATGGGCTCCGACGCAGTGCCGGCCTTCAAGGGCATGGCGCATGCCATTCACATGGCTGAGGTTGAGGTCGAGCGGTATGGGAACGACCTGGGGCTGTGTTCGCTGCTGAGGGATCCATGGCCGGGAGCCAGTGGGCAGTGAACAGTGGACAGTGGACGGTTCTCCGTGGCCGGGTTGCTTGGCGCCAAGCACGAACTGACAACTGAAAACTGAACACTTACACTGGAATCATGTTCACCGGCATCATCGAGCAAACTGGGACCCTGGTCAGCCTGAAAGAGACAGGCGGCGTTCGGCGCATTACGGTGGAGGCGCCGGGGCTGGCGGGGCGGTTGCGCGAAGGCGATTCGCTGGCCGTCTCCGGCGTCTGCCTGACGGCTCTGGATGTGGACCCGGATTATTTCCATGCTGACCTGGCGCAGGAGACGCTGGATCGGACTTCGCTGGGCTCTTTAACGCCCGGCGCCAAGGTCAATCTCGAACTGCCCACCGCCGCCGGAAGCCCGCTGGGAGGGCACATTGTGCAGGGCCACGTGGACGGCTGCGGCACAATGACCGCGCTTGATCCGGTGGTTCCGGAGAGGAGCCCCCACTTTGACAGGCAGACCACCGACTGGACCCTCAAAGTCCGCGTACCCGAAGGCGTCCGCCCCTGGATGGTTCACAAGGGGTCGGTGGCCATTGAGGGCATCAGCTTGACGATTGCGGCCTTTGATGGCGAGGAGATCAGCATTGCCATTCTCCCGCTGACTTACTGGCGGACGAATCTGCACACGCTGGCGCCCGGCGCCCCGGTCAACGTGGAGGCCGATGTGCTGGTGAAACTGGCCCACGCGCAGATGCTGGCCGAGAAGAAGCCGGAATTTGAGTTGACTGCGGAGTGGCTGGTAGCGAGCGGGTATTGAGAATCGCCAAACTATAAGGGCTTTGCCGGAAGTTTGGGCGGGTCAGTTATGTACTCATCCCCGACGCGGGCAAGAATCAGGGCGCGGCGGTCGGTCAGAAGCTTTAGCCGGTTCGTTACTTCGATGAACTCCTGCTTCTGCCCTGCGGTCAGCCCTGAAGAACCCACAGGCTCGTTGGCAGTTGCTCCAACCGGCTTTCCCCCGATTTCGATCCTGCCCAACTCGATTTCGTTCAGCCGCGCCTGCAGCTTCGGAATCTCGCGGTCGATCAGCACAGGCCGGATCACGGCGGTTTTGGTGCGGCCGCTGGCAATTTCGTTGCGATTGTTTTCGGCCCAAACGGGGAGAATCCCCACATGGCCCAGTTCCACGCGCACCCCGGCCGGGCCGTAGTCCTTGCGCACGGCAGAGAACAGCCCGATCATCTCGTCGCGCGGGTCACCGTCTTTGTCGGGCATCAAGCCGTCCACGTAAGTGCGCGACTGGTTCGACAGAAAATTCCCCAGCGAATAAAAGATCACCGTGTTACGGCCGTCCTGGGTTTTGTAGGTCTCCACCGGCTGAAGAACGTGGGGGTGGTGTCCGACGATGACCGAAGCGCCGGCGTCGAGCATTTTGTGCGCCGTTTCCACATCTTCAGGCCTCGGCGCGGGCGCATATTCAATGCCCCAGTGAATAGAAACCACCAGCAAGTCGCACTTGGCTCGCGCCTGCCTGATGGCCTCAAGAACTCCTGCTTCATCCATGCCCGGCGCGCCGCCCGATTCGCCGGGATAGGGGAAAAAGTTCACGTGCGGCTGGTCGTCCTTGTCGGGATTGCGGTTACCGTTGAGCCAGCGCGTCATGCCCAGCCAGCCCACCTTGATGCCGTTGGCTTCCACCACGACTGGCTGCCAGCCCTGGGCGGCTGTATCGCCGGAACCTGCAAAGAGCAGGCCTTCGGCGCGCAGGTGCTCGCGGGTCTCGGTAAATCCCGGCCATCCCTGGTCCATTACGTGGTTGTTGGCAAAGGAGACGATCTTGATGCCGCTGGCCTTGAGGCCATCGAGCAGCGCAATGGGCGCGTCAAACATAAAAGGCTTTGAGCCATGCGAATGCGCCGGAGCTACCGGCGTTTCAAGGTTGACGAAGCCGAAGTCGGCCTTCTCGAAGACGTCGCTCACGTCGGAGAAAAGTGCTGCCCATCCCTGGGAACCTTCCCCTGCCACAGACGCCGCTGCACGCACAGCTTCATGCGGAATTACGTCCCCGGCAACCGCAAAGCTCACCTGGGCAACTTCATGCGGATAAGGAACCACGACAGCCGCGGGCCGGCCGTGAACCCCCGTCAGCAGCGCCGCGCCAACGCCCGCCACGGCCAGCAAGGCGCCAGCGCCGGCCAGGCGACCGTGTCTGCGCAGGCCCTGAGCGAGCCTTGCGCCGGCTCTCGCGCCGTTCAGTCTTCCCACGATTGCCCAATCCATCTGCTGCGCCAATCCGTGCCTCTTCATTTCCGATCGCAAAGTCGAACGCAATCAGCATACAGGCTCGGCGCGCAAAGGAAGAGATTCGCGATTTATGGATGATATTTGCGATTCAGGGCTTTGGCCGGAATCAGCAAGGTCAGTGCTTGCGGCACCACTTCAATCCGCACCGGCAGCGTGCCCAGCAGCTCTCCGTCCGCCTCTACAAACAGGCGGGCCGATGAGCCGTTCAGATTGTGGCACTCCACGGTGTTGGCGTCCACAAGCTCTACTTTGCGCAGAAAGGTGTGCCGTCCGAACAACACCGCGGTCAGGAAGCGCAGGTAATCCAGCCGGCTGCGCGTCTTGAAGGCGATGGCGCGCAGGCTTTCGTTGTTCAGCGCGGCGCCGGGAACCAGGTTGTGCAGTACGCCGCCAAAATCGCTGATGCGCACAGCAAGCAGCTGCGACGTCTCCACCACCCTGGCAACCGTGCTCCCATTCTCAAAGAAAGAAGCCGCAAACAATGGGAAAGAGTGCGTGGCCCAAACCTTAAATCCTTCTATCAGATAGAGAGCATAGCCGAAGCGTTGCTTTAGGCGGGAGTCAAGCCCGGAGAGAAACAGCGCGTCGGCTCCCACCCCGGCGGCGACGATAAAGTAGCGCGAGCCGGGCTCACCGTTGGCGCCTTGAAAAAAGACGTGACCGACAGAGATCCGCACTGGAACGGCGGTGAGCAGCAGCTTCATCGCCTTCACCGGCGATATCGGCAAACCCAGATCCGAAGCCAGGGCGTTGGCCGTGCCCATGGGGATGACGCCCAGCGCCGCCGTTCCTCCCACGAGGGTTTGGAGCGCCTCATGCACCGTTCCATCGCCGCCACAGGCGAGAATGGTATCGTAGCCATCGCTGACTGCCTGACGCGCCAGTCTCCCTGCGCTATCAGGCAGATCGGTGGCAATGACTCTTACCTCGACGCCCGCGTCCCGGAGCACTGCCAGTACATCGGCAATTTGCGCCGCTCGCCTTTCAGGATGCTGGCCGGAAACCGGGTTGTAAATCAGCGCTACACGCTGCATCGAACTTTGACCCCTGGTCCCCGCACGTGCAATTCCATGAGAGGCTAAACGTCTATTCTTACACGCGCTTGGCGGCCATGCTGAAAGAAGACCACACACGATTTTCGAGGCTCGAGCTGGTTGGATTCTCGCAAGTCCGGTACGGGTGCTGCCAGATGCCGAGGCGTGAGCGTTGCGTCGTCCTTTCGCGTCTATCGTTTGCGAAACCAGGAAGCCGAAGCTGGTACCCTGAAACCTGAACAAAACCTTTTGGAAAGGCCGGAAAACCGGACCCGGCAAGCTGAAGAATGGCAGAGTTCGTCATCAAATTGGCCGATGAGCGTGGGCATGTGCTGGAGCAGGTGCAGACTGCGGCCACGGCCGAGGAACTGCGCCTCCGCTTTACCCACGCCGGCTACCACGTCTTCAGCATTCGTACCCGCGGCGGGCTGGCGGGGCGCAAGCGGGGCAAGGTCAAGCTGGAGCCGTTTCTCATCTTCAACCAGCAGTTTCTGACCCTGGTCAAAGCCGGACTGCCCATTCTCGGCTCCATCCAGATGCTCTCGAAGATTCAAAAGAACGCCCAGCTGGCCAGCCAGCTTGACGACGTTGCAAGTCGAGTGAAGAACGGCGACGCTCTTTCCACGGCGTTTGAGGCACAGGGCGGTTTTCCGATCATGTACACCACCACCCTGCTGGCCGGCGAGCGCTCGGGCAATCTGCAGGAGGTGCTGGAGCGCTACGTGAGCTTCCAGAAGGTTTCGCTCACCTTCCGCAAAAAGCTGACCGCCTCGCTGATTTACCCGGCCCTGTTGCTGACGCTGGTGATTGGGCTGATGATTTTTCTGCTGGCCGTGGTGGTGCCGCAGTTTGCCATCCTCTATGACCAGATGGGATCGAAGCTGCCGGCCATGACCATGGGCCTTCTGAGCTTTGGCAAATGGCTCAACCACAACTTCCTCTGGATATTCCTCATCGGCCTGGCCTTTGGCTATAGCGTTCGCCGCTTCGCCGGCACTGAACGGGGCCGGGACGTCATCGACGGCATCCGCGTAGGCCTGCCGGTGTTTGGCAAAATCTGGCTCAAATACCAGGTGGCGCTGTTTTCGCGCACGCTCTCCACTCTGCTCACCGGCGGCCTGTCGCTGGTTCCCTCGCTTGAAACGGCAGCCCGCTCCATTTCTTCGCGGCGCGTTTCAAGAGCGGTGCTCTCGTCCATCGGCACGGTGCGCGAGGGCAAGAGCCTGGCCGATTCGCTGATCAAGACGAAAATTTTTCCCGGTCTTTCCACCGAGATGATCACCGTGGGCGAGCAGACAGGAGCCTTGCCGCAGATGCTGAATTCGGTAGCCGAGTTTTTCGAAGAAGATGTGGCGACCGCGCTGACCGCTGCCCTGGCGCTGATTGAGCCCGCCATTCTCATCATCATGGGCGTGGTGGTGGTCTTCATTCTTATCTCGCTGTACCTGCCCATCTTCTCGCTGGGGCAGGCCAGCCAGGGAACGGGGTAAACGTCTATGGCTGACACAAATGTTCTTCCCATGCCCACGGTCCCAATTCCCGGCACTCCCGACGAGCGCAGCAATGCCGAGTCGCTGGCGCGGCGCTATCACGCCGAGTTTGTGGATCTGAAGAACTTCAAAATTCAGCACGACCTGCTGCGCACGGTGCCTGTCGAGCTGATGTTCCGCTACAACTTCGTGCCTATCGAGCAGCAGCAGGACGCGTTGACCATTGCCGTCAGCGACCCTTCGCGGCTGATGGTGCTGGATGAGATTGCCGGGCTGCTGGGGCACCGCATTATTGCGCGCGTCGCAACGCTCTCGCAGATTACCGACCTGCTCAAGAAGACCGAGCAGTCGCAGCGCGTTCTAGACGAGGCCAGCGAGGGCCTCACCTTCGACGTGCTGACCGGCGACGAAAACCAGGACGAAAACATCTCCATCGAGAAGCTGACCAGCGAAGAAGACATCAGCCCCATCATCCGGCTGGTGGATACCACCATCTTCACCGCTCTCGAACGGCGCGCCTCCGATATTCACATCGAGACCAACGACGATTCGCTGGTGATCAAGTACCGCATTGACGGCGTGCTGCAGCCGGCCATGGCGCCCATCGCCCGCGAGCACCACTCCACGATTCTTTCGCGCATCAAGATCATGAGCGAGCTGGACATTGCGGAGCGCCGCGTGCCGCAGGACGGCCGCTTCAGGGTGCGCTACAAGGGACGCCTGATCGACTTTCGCGTCTCCATCATGCCCACTGTTCACGGAGAAAACGCCGTGCTCCGCGTGCTCGACAAAGAATCGATGAGCGAGAAGTTTCGCAACCTGACGCTTGACGTGGTGGGCTTTGCCGATGAGGACCTGCGCCGCTTCCGGCGCTATATTCGCGAGCCCTACGGCATGGTGCTGGTTACCGGCCCTACCGGCTCAGGCAAAACCACGACGCTCTATGCCGCGCTGAACGAAATCAAGAGCGACGAAGACAAGATCATCACCATCGAGGACCCGGTCGAGTACCAGATTCGCGGCATCACGCAGATTCCGGTGAACGAGAAAAAGGGACTCACCTTTGCCCGCGGCCTCCGGTCCATTTTGCGCCACGATCCGGACAAGATTCTGGTGGGCGAAATCCGCGACCAGGAAACGGCGCAGATCGCCATCAACTCCGCGCTCACTGGTCACCTTGTGTTTACCACCGTCCACGCCAACAACGTGGTCGACGTACTGGGCCGCTTTCTCAACATGGGTGTCGAGGCCTACAACTTTGTTTCCGCGCTCAACTGCATTCTGGCCCAGCGGCTGGTGCGCACCAATTGCGACTACTGCGCCCGCACCGTTCATTACACCGATGCCGAGTTGCGGCTGAGCGCATTGGACCCCGATGAGTGGCGCGGCTTTGAATTCCGCGAAAGCGCGGGCTGCATGGAGTGCGGCGGCACCGGCTTCCGCGGCCGAACCGCCATCCACGAACTTCTCGACCTCACTGACCCCATCCGTGAACTGATTCTGGAAAAGAAACCGTCCTCCGAAGTGCGCAAGCTGGCCCAGAAGGAAGGCATGAGCTTTTTGCGTGAGTCGGCCATTGAGCGCGTCCGCCGCGGGCTGACCACGCTGAAGGAAATCAACAAGGTTACGTTTATTGAGGCATCGCGATAGTGAAATCGCTGTTGAGCAAGGTCAAAATCGGTTCTCAGCCTGGCGGGCGGCCGCCGGCGGCGGTGGAGATTTCGCCCGAGGGAGTGTTGGCCGCAGCAGCGCCTGGCCCTGGGCAGCCGCCGGTCTACGCCTTTGAGCCACTCCCTGCGGGCGCGCTTGTGCCCGGCATCGGAGAGCCCAATTTGAGAGCGCCAGAGGCGATTGCAAACGCCATTCGCTCGGTTCTGAGCCAGGTTCCTACGCGCAAACGGGCCGTTACGCTGGTGCTGCCCGATACCGTGGTGCGCGTCTTCATGCTGGACTTCGATACGCTGCCCGCCAAGCCCGCGGAAGCTTTTCCGGTGCTGCGCTTCCGTCTGCGCAAGATGGTTCCCTTTGAAGTGGAGCACGCCGGCCTCAGCTACCAGGTGCTCACAGAGAGCAAGACCGAGTGCAAGGTTCTGGCAGCCATCATGCCCGGTCCGATTTTGGCCGAATATGAAGCCGCGGTGCGCGCCGCCGGCTATGAGCCAGGCGCGGTGGTTCCCTCAGGGCTGGCTGCCTTGGAGGCCATCGAATCCATTGCGTCTATGGAGGCGGTGCTGATTGCCAACCTGAGCCCACTGTCGCTGACGACCTCAATCACCAACGGCAAAGATCTGCTGCTCTACCGCACCCTCGACTTGCCCGAGGAGCTAACCCAGCGCCTGCTTGAAGTGCGGCGCGGGGTGGCCGTGGCCGCAGCCTATTTTGAAGACAGGCTCCAGGTGAGGCCCCGCCAGTTGTACTATGCAGGGCCCGGCGTGGCTTTCGATTTTGGCCAATGGATAGGCGACGAGGAATTGGCGATTGTGGAACTGGCGCCGCGGCCTGAAACCGGAATCGCTACCACACTGGGATCGGCGAACCTTGCCGGCGTGGTCGGCGCGCTTGCGGGGGTGAGTTAGCCGATGCGCATTACTCTCAATCTCGCCACTCGCCCCTTTGCCGACCTGGGACCGGCCATCAAGCGCCTACGCATCGCCATGGGCGTGCTGGCCGTGGTGGCTATCGGCCTAGGCGTCGGGCTGCACGCCTTGCACCGCAAAGCCGAAGATGCCCGCGCGCGCGATCACTCGCTCGACGGCCAAATCGCGCGCATCACGCAGGAACGCCAGAGCTATCAGAACCTGATGCGGCAACCGGCCAATGCCCAGGTGCTCACTGAGGTTGTGGCTCTCAATAAGCTCTTCGACGAAAAGTCGTTCTCGTGGACGCTGGCCATGGAAGATCTTGAAACCGTGCTGCCCGGCGGCGTGCAGGTCTCCACTCTTGAGCCAGTGCGCGCCAAGGACGGCCACATCACGCTGCATCTGCGCGTGGTTGGCCCACGCGACAAGTCCGTCGATCTGCTACGGAATCTGGAGCACTCCCGGCGATTCCTTTTGCCGCGCATCACGGGTGAAAACTCTGAAGCCACCGGCGGACCCGGCGAAAAGCTGCAGCCGGTGAGCGCTTCTAACCGGGTTAATTTCGATCTGCTGGCGGACTACAACCCCACCTCGCCGCGGGAGCGCAAGGTGGTGGAAAAGCTGGTTGCGGTCCCTGAGGACACTGCTCGCGCCTCCGCAATTGCTCCGGCCCCGGTTCGCCCGCAGCCCAATCTGGCTTTGCCCCAGCAACGGCTGCGTCCGCCGTATAACGGCCAACCCGCGCCACAGCAACCCCTGATGAACCGGCCCGTTCACATTCCTCCGCCGCTTCCGGGGCGGGCAATCGCTCCGAATCGAGGCCCACAATGAGCAGCTCCCGATCCATCGTGTGGCGTGAGCGCCTGGCCTCACCGCTCACCTGGCATTACGCAGGCGCCGGCGTTTTGCTGGTCCTGGTCATCGTATTGGGCATCCGGCTGGGATTTGACTGGGCCGCCACCAACGGCCGCTCTACCGATGCATTGGCCAGCAAACAAATTGAGTTGAAAGCGCTGGAAATGCAGACCGCTCCCCTGCGCGGCCTCGACAAGCGCGTGGACGACTCCCGCCGACAGATTCGCGCCTTCTATGAAAAGCGCATCCCGCCCAACTATTCCTCCATTGCAGAACGCATCGGCGATTTGCAGGTGGCCTCGGGCGTCAGGCTCTCGAGGGTGCAGTACACGCAAGGCCCCGCGGGAGTGGATGTGACCGAGATCTCGATGGACGCGGGCGTCAGCGGTTCTTATCCCGAGATCATGCGCTTTGTGAACAGCCTGGAGCGCGACCGCAACTTTTTTGTGATCCGGGCCATGGGTTTGGCCGGACAGCAGGGCGGACTGGTGAATCTGCGCCTGCGCGTCTCAACCTGGCTGCGGCCGGAAGACGCAGCGGCCAGCGGCCTGCCGCCCACTCCGACGTTGGATGAGAAAACTGCCGCGCCGCCCGCAACTGGAAGGGAGGGCGAGTAGCCATGGCCATTCCTCTGGGAACAGAAAACAAGCGCCAGGTTTACATTGTGAGCGCGCTCTTTGGCGTGATCGTTCTGGTTGGCGGCTGGGAACTGTTTGGCCCGTCGGGAAACTCAACCCCTCCCCGGCCTGTTCCGGTGCAGCACATACCTACCTCGACGCGTGTGGGAACCGCAACGCCGGAAGCGGCAGCGGGCCAGAATGCGGCCGGTCCGGAGGCGCAGAAGCTGACCAACGACGGCATGGACCCGACCGTGCACTTTGAAAAGCTTGCCGAGAGCGAGGACGTGGAATACGCCGGGACGGGCAGGAACATTTTCTCTGCCGATTCCGCGCCGGTTCAGATTGAAAGCCCGGTCAAAGGCCCGCGCGGAGACCAGACGGTGGCGGCCATTGCGCCGGGAGCGCCGGCGGTATCCGGCCCGCCCAAGCCTCCGGCGATTGAACTGAAGTATTTCGGCTACACGCTTTCCAGGGACAAGTCGATCAAAGCCTTTCTGGTCCACGGGGACGACATCTTCATGGCCAAGTCCGGAGAGATCGTCGATCATCGTTACAAAGTGGGCGCCATTTTGCCGGGAAGCGTGCAGGTGACCGACCTGAGCTATAACAACACTGAAAGCCTGCCCTACAAAGAGCAGCCAAAGTGAGAGGGCCATGATGAAGCCGGTTCCAATGCGCCGCCGCACCCAACCCTCTGAGGAGGGTTACATTCTGGTTGCGGTCATCTTCATGCTGACGCTGCTCATGATCGGGCTGATGCTTGCCGCGCCCAAAATCAAGAGGGACTTGCAGCGCGACAAGGAACTGGAGACCTGGCACCGCGGAATGCAATACCGCCGCGCCATCAAGCTTTATTACAAGAAATTTGGCGCGTACCCCAACAGCGTGGACCAGTTGATCAAGCCGATGAACAATATCCGCTTCCTGCGCAAGAAATACACCGACCCCATTACCGGCAAGGACGATTGGAAGCCCATCCACATGGGCCAGAACAAGGCGCCCACCGCGATGGGATTCTTTGGCCAGCCGATTATGACCACGATGATGGGTGGGATGGGCGGAGGCGGATTCAACTGCCCACCGGCTGACGGTTCCAGTTTTGGCTCGTCAGGTTCCAGCTTTGGGTCGTCGGGGTCGAGTTTTGGTTCTTCCGGGTCTAGTTTTGGATCGTCCGGTTCAAGTTTTGGATCGTCCGGTTCCAGCTTTGGGTCTTCGGGTTCAAGTTTCGGCTCTTCCGGTACGGGCTTTGGATCGCAGGGCCAGTTCGGTTCCACCGGCTGCCCCAGCCCTTCCGACAGCACATCGGGCACCTCCGCCAGCCCCAACAGCAACGCTGGTAACACCAACAGCACAGACCCCAATACCACTACAGGCGATTCAGGCGCGGGAAGCCCCACGGGCCTCACCGGGCAGACCTTCGGTGGCGGAGGCATCATCGGCTTCGCGCCTGCCAGCCCCAAGGAATCGATCATGGTGTACAAGACGAAGAAGAAATACAACGAGTGGGAATTCGTCTACGACCCCATGGCCGAACAGATGATGGCGCAGGGCGGCGGCGGTGGAATGATGGGTCAGGGGCTGAATGGCGCCGGAGGCGTTTCCGGCTTTGGCAACACCGGGGGCTTTGGAAACAGCGGCGGCTTCGGGAACTCGGGTGGTTTCGGCAACAGCGGCGGCGGCTTTGGCAACTCGGGCGGTTTCGGCAACTCCGGTGGTTTCGGCAACTCCGGTGGTTTCGGCAGCAGCGGCGGGTCAAATCCCGGAAGCGGTTCTCCTTCAACTCCGTCCTCACCGCAGCAATAGATCAGCCCAACCAGGCGATGCTTTGCGGCATCCCCAAAATGCAAAAGCCCGTCTCCTCTTTGGGAGGCGGGCTTTTTGCTTGGAATCGATGATCGGAGCTGCGCGGTTACACGCTGAACGAGGAACCGCAGCCGCAGGTGCTCTTGACCTGGGGATTGTCGAACTTGAAGCCCGCCGCTTCCAGCGTCTCCACATAGTCCACGTTGCAGCCGTTCAGGTACATCAGCGAGGTGGCATCCACAAAAACCTTCAAGTCGTCGAAACTGAACACCTTGTCCATCATTCCGCTCTGGTTTTCGAAGGCCATGGAGTATTGGAAGCCTGAGCAGCCGCCGCCCACCACGCCGATGCGCAGTCCGGCGGGAATCGGGTCCTGGGTGGCCATGATCTCGCGCACCTTGGCAATTGCCTGAGGGGTCAGGTGGAGGGGCGCTTTCTTTTCGGTTTCCTGGGGTGCGGGTGCAACTGTGGTGGTGGCCATGATCTTCTCCCAAACTGTGAATTGCGTGCCTCTAATGGTAACTCTATAGCTCGCGAGGCCGCTACACAAGCCCCAACTGCGGCCCTATCCCATTGGATGCAACCCAAAACCGGAACGACGCAAGATCTGCGCGCGGCTCATGGCCCGCTTCGGCACAATCCAGGACTGCCCTCAAATCGTTCATAACCGTCAACAAGCAGATTTTTTCAGTGCGTCACTACCTGTGATTCTGGTCACGACAATGTGCGCCGCCGCGGGGCTATGATCGTCAACTGAACGGCCCCTTTTGCTCGCGACCGCGCTTCCATAGCGGACCCGCCCTCACCGGGGACGTAAAGGCATTTGCGGAGGTGAAGTATGGGAATCGTACCAATTATGTGGGCAGTCTGGGGTGCATTTCTTCTGTTGCTGGTGATCTTGAAGCTGGTTAGCTCGAGACTCACCCGTTACGAGGACGATCAACTCGTCCTGGACGACTCGTTCGATCACGTCAAGAACGAACAGGCCGCGATCATGGCCAGGGTTCAAAAGCTGCAGCCGGTCATGCGGACCTCGATCGGCCTGCTGATTGCCGCAACATTGTTTGTAATCGGCTATTACGTTCTCGACGTCGTCAACCAGTTCAAATAAGGCTCCAACAACGCCCCGGCGCGCGTGAGCCATTGGCAACGCGGGCCGGGGTGTACTTTTGTCCCTATTCCACTTCCTGCCGGGCGCGGTAGCCGTCGCGG
>JBEKEQ010000019.1:0-40542 GCA_050013735.1 Occallatibacter sp. | reverse complement strand
CCGCGCCCTCCATTTGCCCCTTCACCATGGTCAGTTCGCCGTCAACCTGCGGGACCTCCGAAATCATCGAGCGCACAGAGGCGAGGGTCTCCTCCGCAGCAGCGACCTCTTTTTCCCTGCCGAGCCGTCTCAGGGACACGATCTCGGTCCCCAGGTTCTCCGCGATGTTGTCCAGGTTCGGACTGGGCTGCATGTCGCGCTCAGCCCTGGCTTTTCGCAACCATTCAACCGCTTTTTTATCCTGGCCGGAATCCTGAAAAATCATCCCTCGCGTGCCATATGCGTTGGCCAGCACGGCGTCTTGGGAAGTAAGAAGTTTAATAGCTTGGTCAATCGCCGCATGTGCTTCATGGAACTTGCCCATTCTCCTGTAGCAATTCGCAATATTGTTAAGTACGCTGGCGATGCGAGCTGGCGGCGTGCCACGGGACTGCTCACGGACCTTTAGAGCCCGCTCGTAATATTCCAATGACTCTGCGTAGCGACCCTGCTCCGAACAGACCATACCCAGGTTCACCCATGCCGGCGTCGCGGACTCAAACTGCAGCCGCGCAGCATGCAAATCGGCGGCCTCCTTGTAACACGCTTCGGCCTCCGCAGGAGAGCTTGTGCGTAGCGAGTTACCTAGAGTCAGCAGAATTCCCGCGATGCGCAGGTCTCCGGGGCTTGCCCTGTAAATTCTGAGCGCAGCCCGCAGGGGAACCGCAGCGTGGTCCCGCAGGCCGATCTGGTTATAACACCCACCGATCTCTTTGAGCATATCGGCCGTCTCGGTGGTGTCGGTCTGGTCATCGACCACGCTTATCGCCTGCTCCCAGAGCGGAATCGCGCGGCGAAATTCGCCCAGCTTGCCCAACACCTCGGCAATCTGGCGTGCATGCTGTACTGACTCCGCCCGGTCGCCATCCGCATCGAGTATGGCCGTAGCCTGTTCGCGAAGCTTCCGGGATTCGTCGAGCTTGCGCTGCTTTTGACGAAGCAAGCTCATATTCAGGATGATCAGCGGAATGACGTGGCTAGCTTCATTATTCGGCGCGGTCTTTGCCAGTCCAAGTGCCACGCCGAGCGCTTTTTCAGCCTCCGCAAACTTGCCTTCCTTCATTGCGCTAATGCCGTGAGCGAGGACCCGAACAGAATCCTCCCAAGGCTCGTCTTTCTTGATCGGCTGCGGGGATTCTCCAGCCACAATCAGTAACGCGCGGTCATAGGCCTTCTGAGGGTTCCCGGTCCAGGACCACGCAGTCCTGTCGAAGACGTTGTTCGTCAGATGCAGCGCATGCACGAGGCGCGCACGGTCGTCTGTCAGGTAGAACCAAACGGCAGCGAAGTGAAGATACGGAATGCTCGACCTGCGAGGAAGATAGGGCGGCTGAGTCCAGGAATCGAAGGCGGCTTCGAGTTCCCTTGCAACCTCTGGGTTGCGTAGATATTTCTCGGCTTCCTCAGGCTTCTTGTCGAAAACAGAAAAATGAGTCTTGACCAACATATGGGCCCAAAACAGGCACACAGCCATATCGCTGCATGGCCCGGCCTTGGTCATCGCGTGGCGCGCGAACTGCAGGGACCTCTCGTGGCTGCCATGCCACCTTTCTGAGAGCGAGGTAACGATCGACCAATATGCCGGCACCAAATCAGGAGCCAGCTCTGTCGCTTTTTGGAAGGCGTACTGCTGATGGGACAGGGTTTGCCCGAATATGGTCAGCGACCCCAAGATATAGGCAAAGGCCGTGGGATCCTCGGCGTCCAGTTGCTCAGTCTTCTGCAACGCGGCCAGAGCTGCCTCAATGTTCTCTGCTGCGTTTCGAAATCTGCCTTCCCCCACTTGATCGGCCATTCCGCCTCCTCGCGCTCTTGAGGCTTGTTCCTTGAAAAATGCACAACGTAACAGAAAAAGGTCGGCGGCTTGGGGTTCCGTATCGCAGGCAAAGTCCAGGGCGGCGAAGCGGATACCGGGGACCACCAAACTGAGAATAAAAATGCGGTCTTGCCAATCGCGCTCGGCCCGAGTGCGGGCAAGATACCGGCGCAGGCCGCCCAGATTGCCCTGCTTCACCTGCTCCAACAGTTCGGACGCTTCAAAACCGCCCAAATCAGCGGCTCCGCGTGGCAGAAAGCCGCCTATGCTCGGTGATGCAAGCGTGACGGGTTGGGATCGATCCACGGGAGTTCTCCCTATTCGATTTTTGGGGAAGTCTCAGTATGCCACGGATCGCCAAAGGAAGGGGACAACTTGGACGGGCTTGTCCGCGCTTGCACTTTGGAATTGTGAAGGGCTCAGGTCCGGAGCATGGCCAGCAGCGCCTCAATCGCCCGTCCCCGATGGCTGAGCGTGAGCTTGGTCTCCAAATCCAATTCAGCCATCGTTTGCTCCAGCTTCGGTAAATAAAAAAGCGGATCGTAGCCGAATCCGCCGGTGCCGCGCGGTGCTTCCAAAATGAGGCCTTCGACCGCCCCCTCAGCGGTATGGAGAGCCTCGCCGTCGCGAGCAGCAACCAGAACACAGCGGTAACGGGCGGTTCGCTCTGCCGGCGGCACACCCGCCAGCCGCTGCAACAGCACCATGTTGTTCCACACATCGGAGTTGTCGTTGGCGTCGGGCGAGTCCACCAGGCCGGAGTCTGCGGCATAGCGGGCCGAGCGAACGCCCGGAGCGCCCGAGAGGACGTCGACCTCCAGGCCCGAATCGTCGGCCATCACCAGCTCGCCGGGGGCGAAGCGGGAGTAATAGACAGCTTTGAGCTTGGCGTTGGCGGCAAAGGTGAATCCGGTCTCCTCGGGAGCGGGGATGGTCGCGAGCCCGGGCAGAGAGTCGAGGTCGATTGCGTGGGCTTGCGCGGCGGTACGGAAGTCGCGAAGCTTTCCCTGGCTGGTGGTGGCGGCATAGAGGCGTAGGGCCATGGGGAAAGTGTAACGGGGAAGCCTTCAGCGATCAGCTCTCAGCTGCCCACAAAAATCCAGCCGCGGACTGGAATCGGAACTGGTTGAGAGGTGCGCCTGAACGGCCGGAACCTGCGTGGACGAAGATGTTTCCGGCCCCCGAGAGAGTCTTTGACAAAGACATGCTGGGTTGCTTAAGGTTCTCAGTTCTGGAAAATGTTTCATTGGAGGAAGCACGGGAGCGCAGAAGCATCCGTTTCACGTGCGCACGGAGGCAGGGAAGATGAAGAATCTACAGGCAGTTCGGTGCGGAATTCTTGGTCTGGCGGCGGTTTTGGTGTTGCCCTTTACGTTGACTGGCCAGACGGCTCAGAAACCGACCGTCCCGAGCACGACGCTGGAGCAGGGATTCGAGCAGCCGCCCCAAAGCGCCCGTCCGCGGGTATGGTGGCACTGGATGAACGGAAATATCACCCAGGAAGGCATCAAGCTTGACCTGGAGTGGATGCACCGCGTCGGCATCGGCGGCTTTCATAACTTTGACGCGGCCCTGGAAACTCCGCAAGTGGTGGATAAGCGCCTGGCCTACATGACGCCCGAGTGGAAAGACGCGTTCAAATACGCCATTGTGACTGCCGACCGGTTTGGCATGGAAGCGGCCATTGCGGGCTCGCCGGGTTGGAGCGAGTCGGGCGGGCCCTGGGTTCCGGCGTCGCAGGGAATGAAAAAATATGTGTGGAGCGAGACCGTTGTCGAGGGCGGCAAGCCATTCACCGGGCGACTGGCTCATCCGCCGTCGAGCACCGGGCCGTTTCAGGGCATAAGCATCCACGATGTAATTCGCACTCCCGACAGCTCGACCGGCACTCCGCAGTTTTATGCAGATGCAGCGGTCGTGGCTTATAAGCGGGCGCGTGGCGATGTTTCAGTGGAATCACTCCACCCGAAGATCACGGCCAGCGGCGGCTCTCCCGATTTTGCCATGCTCAGCGATGGAGACTTGGAAAAGACCACGCCGCTGCCGCTTGCCGCCAGTGGCCCGCCCTCATGGATCCAATACGAGTTCGCCACGCCCCAGACCATTCGCGCCATTACGTTTGTAGTCAAGGATATTAGCTGGATGGACCATTGGAGAGGCTACCGCCCCGCCGACAAGAGCCTTGAGGCGAGCGACGACGGCGTCAACTTCCACCTGGTGACAACGCTCAATGGAAGCTATTCTCCGGAGCACACCATTTCCTTCGACCCGGTCACCGCGCGATTTTTCCGCATGGTGATCAAGCGTGTTCCGCCCGCGGCGGGCAGCGAAGCGGCCAGTAATCCACGCAGCGACGATTTCCAGATTGCAGAGCTGGTGCTGCATCCCGGCGCGCGTGTGAACCGGTTTGAAGACAAGGCAGCCTTTACCTCGCCAGAAGACCTGTATGAATTCGCAAATCCAGAGGTTGGCACCGATCAGGTGGTCTCGAAGACCAACGTGATCGACCTGACGGCCAAAATGCGCCCCGACGGAACCCTCAACTGGACGCCGCCTGCCGGCGAGTGGGTTGTGCTCAGGTTTGGATACTCTCTGCTGGGGATTACCAACCATCCAGCAACCCCCGAAGCCACCGGCCTGGAAGTGGATAAGCTGGACCGCAGGTTTGTGAAGAGTTACTTCGACACCTACCTCGACAGCTATAAAAAAACGGTGGGCGCGGACCTGATGGGGAAGCGCGGCATTCAAGATGTGGTGAACGATAGCTGGGAGGCGGGATCGCAAAATTGGACCGACAACATGGTGGCCGATTTCAAAAGACTGCGCGGCTACGATCTGCTGCCCTGGCTTCCGGTTCTGACCGGGCAGGTGGTTGAGAGCGGCCAGGCCAGCGACCGCTTTCTGTGGGATTTCCGCAAGACCATTGCGGACTTGATTGCCAACGAGCATTACGGCCAGTTGGAAGCGACGCTGCACGAGCGGGGCATGGGCCACTATGGAGAATCGCACGAAGGCGGGCGAGCCTTTGTTGCCGACGGCATGGAAGTAAAAAAATTCAACGAGATTCCCATGAGCGCCATGTGGACTCAGACGCCCGGGGTCAACAAAGAGACGTACGGCTACAACGCCGACGATCGCGAGTCTGCGTCTGTCGCGCATATCTACGGGCAAAACCTGGCTGCGGCAGAGTCAATGACGGCGTCCAATGCGCCCTGGGCCTGGTCGCCCGCAACGCTCAAGCCCACGGCAGACCAGGAGTTCCTCAACGGCGTCAATCGCATCGTGATCCACGAGTCGGCGCACCAGCCGCTGGTGGGCAAGGCGCCGGGGCTTTCGCTTGGGCCGTTCGGACAGTGGTTCAACCGCAATGAGACCTGGGCAGAAGAGGCCGGGCCGTGGATTACGTATCTTGCGCGCACCAGCTTTTTGTTGCAGCAAGGGCGCTTTGGCGCGGACCTGGTTTACTTCTACGGCGAAGATTCAAACCTGACCGCAATCTTCGACCACAGTTCGCCGAATGTGCCCGCGGGTTACGGATTCGACTACATCAATGCCGACGCGCTCATCCACGAGCTGAGCGTGGTCAACGGCCGCATCGTCACTCCGGGCGGCATGAAGTACCGCGTGCTGGGGCTCGATCCTTACAGCACGCACATGTCGTTGCCGGTGCTGCGCGCCATTCATAGGCTGGTTGAAGAAGGCGCAGTGGTTGCCGGTCCCAGGCCCACCGACGATCCCAGCATGGCCGATAACCAGTTGGAATTCGCGCGGCTGAATAACCAGCTCTTTGGCGACGGAACGGGCATCCACGCGGTGGGCAAAGGCAAAGTGTATGCAGGCCAGAACCAGAAGGACGTGTTTGAGGCGTTGAAAGTGCAGCCGGACTTCGACTATACCAGGCCGGAGAGCGACGCCCGGCTGCTGTTTGTTCACCGCAGGCTTGCAAACGGCGACCTCTACTTTGTAGATAACCGCAACGACCGCAGCGAGCAAGTGGAAGCAACATTCCGCGTCACCGGAAAAGCGCCCGAGTTGTGGCACGCGGATACTGGGAAAATTGAACCCGTTTCCTACACCATTGCAGATGGCCGCACCACCGTGCCGCTCCGCCTGGAACCCTGGGGCACAGTGTTTGTGGTCTTCCGCAAGCCAACGGCGAAGACATCTCTCAAGTTGCCCGAGATGACAGAGACGAAACTCGCGGCCCTGGACGGATCGTGGAAGGTCAGCTTTCAACCGGACCGCGGCGCGCCGCCGTCTATTACACTTGCGAGCCTTTCGTCGTGGAGCGAAAACCACGACGCGGGCGTGAAGTACTTTTCAGGAACCGGAACCTACACCAAGACCATCGATGCTCCGGCTGAGTGGTTCAAGCAGGGCGCGCACGTCTGGCTTGACCTGGGCGATGTGAAAAACCTGGCGGATGTCGAGGTGAACGGAAAGAGCTTGGGCATCGTGTGGCATGCCCCTTACCGCGTGGATGCAACCACGGCCCTGAAGCCCGGCGCCAACCAATTGACGATCAAGGTGACGAATGCATGGGTCAACCGCTTCATTGGCGATCGGCAGCCGGATGCGCCCAAGCAATACACCTTTACAACCGAAAAGCCCTACAAGGCGAATTCGCCGTTGCAGGCATCGGGCCTCCTTGGGCCGGTTACGGTGTGGCAAAGCTCGACGGCTACACAAAGCAAGTAATCATGCCGCGAAATATCGGGCTTTATTGAGAGAGTTCGCTTGCGGCGGAAAGAAGTGGAATGATGCGCTGGATGGTGTGGGGATTGGTGTGGGGTGCGGCGGCCATGCCGTTGACGGGATTGCCGGTGGTGTCAACAGGGCCGGCCGATTTGCGGGTGGACAACTTGAGAACACCTCTGGGCATCGACGACCCAGCGCCGCGGTTCTCCTGGCAGTTGCTCGACCCGGCGCGCGGCGCAATGCAATCTGCCTATGAGGTGCTGGTTGCCTCGCGACCGGAACTGCTGGCCAACAACGCTGCCAGGGCTGACGTCTGGGACAGCGGACGGATCGACTCGGGCAAGTCATTAAATGTGCGTTATGGCGGCCCGGCGCTCAAGCCCGGCACACGATACTTTTGGTTGGTCAGGCTGTGGGATGCGGCGGGGAAGCGCTATCCGGAGACCTCGGTCGACTGGTGGGAAACAGGCCTGCTGAAACAGGAGAACTGGCACGCCCAATGGATTGGCTACGAGACGGCAGAGGAAGATGCCGTGCGCCACGCTCCAGCTGAATGGATTGCCAATCCGGATGCGCATATACTGGCCGCAGAAAGAGGCGCCGAACAGCATTTCGCTTACCGCAAGACTCTGACTCTTTCCAAGCCCGTGCGCTTTGCCGCGCTCGATGCCACCGGGCAGGACACCGTTTCCGCGTGGATTAATGGAGCGCAGGTGCTCACGGCCGATCCGTTGCCTCCGTGGAAGCAAATGCCGTGGAAGAAGTACGTGCGCGCGGAAGTGACCTCAAAACTGAGCGCGGGCGACAACACCATCGCCATTGAGACTGTGCATTACGTGGTCAATCCCAGCGGACCGGTGCGTGCAGATGCGGCACCGATGAATGCAACGTTGTTCGTCGAATACGCTGACGGAACCACCGCGGTATTCGCCACCGGAACAGATTGGAAAACCGCGATTCATGCCTCGAAGGGCGGCGGCGCGGCGGGCTGGCAACAGAAGAGCTTCGACGATGGCGGATGGAAAAATGCGGTGGTCTGGACCAACCCGCCGGGGCAGAGTGGAGATCCGCTGGGACACCCATGGATTCCCGATTCGGTGAAAGCTCTGCGCCACACATTCGCGATTACCGCGCCAGTGAAATCGGCGCGCCTTTACGCCACCGCGCTGGGGGCCTACAAGCTGTTCCTCAACGGCAAGCGCGTCGGCAACCAGGTGCTTGCTCCCGGCTGGACCGATTACCGGCAGCGTGTGGAGTATCAAACCTACGATGTGACCGGGCAGCTAACCAGCGGCAACAATGCGATCGCCGCGCTGCTCGCGCCAGGATGGTATTCGACCCCGCTGGAATGGTTTCAACAGCCCAACAACTATGGCGATACACCGCCGGCGCTGCGCGCGCAGTTGCGCATCGAGCACATTGACGGCAGCGTGGAGTGGGTAGCGACGGATGCAAGCTGGAAGGCGGACACCTCGCCCATTCTTCACTCCGAAATCTACGACGGCGAGAGCCAGGATGCGCGGCTGATACAGCCGGGATGGGATACGGCAGGCTTCGCAGCCGGCGATTGGAAGAGCGCGATCTCCATCAACCCCAATCCGGTGAAGATCGAAGCTCAGAACTTTGCACCCATTCGCGTGGAGCGGACGGTCGAAGCCAAAACTATTACCGAGCCCACGCCCGGCGTCTACGTTTATGACTTTGGCCAGAATATGTCCGGCATGGAGCGGCTTCGTATCACCGGGCCGGCGGGAATCGATGTCCGCCTGCGGTTCGCTGAGATTCTGAACGGCGACGGAACAATCTACACCGAGAATCTTCGCACCGCCAAAGCCACTGACCATTTTATTCTTGACGGAAAAGGCTCGGAAGAGTTCACTGCGCAATTCACTTTCCATGGCTTCCGCTACGCCGAGCTCACCGGGCTGCCCACGGCGCCGGGCAAGGACGCGCTGAGCGTTCTTGTCATTCACACCGATGCGCCTTTCACGGCAAAGCTCGAAACCGGCAGCCCAATGATCAACCAGTTGTGGAGCAATATTCTGTGGGGCCAGCGCTCGAACTTTGTTGGCTTGCCCACTGACTGCCCGCAGCGTGACGAGCGGCTGGGATGGAGCGCGGATGCGCAGGTGTTCTGGCGCGCGGCCAGCTACAACATGGCTCTTGCGGCTTTCTCGCGCAAGTACGCCGGGGACTTGCGGGGCACCCAGGCGGATTCACCCTACTACGGGTACTTCGCGCCGGGCACCAGTTCGTTCTCACCGGGTCACGGACCTGCATGGAGCGACGCCGGCGTCATCATTCCCTGGACCTCGTGGCTGCAGACCGGCGACACAAGCATCATCGAAGAGAACTGGGCGGCGATGGAGCGGTATCTGAATGCCATCGATGCCGCGAACCCGGATGGCCTGTGGAAGAACGATGTCGGAGTTTCATTTGGAGACTGGCTTTCGCCGGAAGGAAAAACAGATTACGCGCTCGTGGCAACCGCTTATTGGGCCTATGACCTAACGCTCATGCGGCAAATGGCCCGCGCAACAGGCCGCGCCGAGGCTGAAGAGAAGTACGCGCGCCTGTTTGAAAGAATCCGCGACGCCTTTCAAAAGCAGTTTGTGCGCAACGACGGTTTTGTGGCCGGGGCAGACAACAGTGCATCGCCGTTTGGCCAGATCAACAATCCAGATGCCAGGAGCAAAGGCGGCGATACGCAAACCGGCTATGTGTTGGCGCTGCACATGAACCTGCTCCCTGAAAATCTGCGCGCGGCAGCCGCGCAAAGGCTGGTGGACAAAATTGAGGCTAACCACGGGCTTCTGGGCACCGGCTTTCTGGGCACTCCCTATCTGCTTGAGGAGTTGACCAGGAGCGGGCACGCAACGCTGGCTTACAAGCTGCTGCTCAATACCGAGTATCCCTCGTGGGGCTACATTGTGGAGCATGGCGCAACAACCATGTGGGAACGGTGGAACGGCGACAAAATGAAAGTCGATCCCAGCATGAACTCCTACAACCACTACGCGTATGGCGCAGTGGCCGACTGGATCTACCGCGATGCCGCCGGTGTGGACGCAACACCGCTGGATGCGGGTTTTCACACGGTAGTGTTGCATCCGGTCTTCAATGCGCTCCTGGGCAGCGTGGCGTTTGACTATGCATCGTCCTATGGCACAATTCATTCCGACTGGACGGTGAAGGGAGCCACGGCTGAATGGCACGTGACAATTCCAGCGAATACAACAGGCTGGCTGAGCGTGAGCGCGGACCAGGCTGCAAAGTACAGGCTCGATGGCGCGCCATTAGCCGAGAGCAAAGACGCCAAGCCAAAAGCGCTCGGCCAGAAAAACGGATTTGAGTTAGCCGCGGGCAGTTACACTTTTGAAGTTGAGTTATAGCAAAATAGACGCACTTCGGAATCTGGAAACGCGCCGAACTGCGATCGGGGAGAAACGATGCACTTGATATTGGCTGGAATAGGGTGGCACATGGTGGGCGCTGCCTCTGGCGCTGCGTTCTATGCGCCGATTGGCAAAGTGAAGAAATGGTCATGGGAAACTACCTGGGCTGTGGCCGGTTTCTTCTCCTGGATACTGCTGCCGATCGGGGTGAGTTTTTTGCTGCTCCCAAACTTCCTTGATTTTTATGCGTCAACCGATTCAAGCGTGCTGTTGAAGACCGCCCTCTTCGGGGCGATGTGGGGCGTTGGCAATGTCAGTTATGGGCTGACCATGCGTCACCTGGGAATCTCGCTGGGCGTCGGCATTTCTATCGGCATCAACCTTGTGGTCGGCACGGTGATGCCGGCACTGCTGGCGGGGCAAGCCGCAGGCCTGTTTCAGAGCACAAGCGGCCATTACACCATGGCCGGCCTGTTGCTTGGGGTAATCGGCGTGGCCATCGTCTCCTACGCCGGCCACCAAAAAGAAATCCAGATGCGCGGCGATGTAATGGAATTCAATTTGAAGCTCGGCATTCTGCTGGCTGTTCTGTGCGGGATTTTTTCCTCCGGCATGGCATTTGCCATCAACGCCGCCGGGCCAATGAGCGCCGCGGCACTCAAGCTCGGCGTAGCTCCTGGCTATTCGGCCATGCCGGCCTATGTTTTCATCATGGGCGGCGGCGCGGTGGTGAACCTGAGTTACTGTTTCATCCGCCTTGCCGCTCTGAAAAGGCTCTCCCTGCGCCACGATTTGTCGCAGCCTAAAGCAACCCTGGTGAGGAATGGCTGCCTGGCAGCAGCCGGCGGCATCATGTGGTATCTCCAGTTCTTCTTTTATGCGTGGGGCCAGGCGAACATTCCTGAGCGGCTATCGTATGTGAACTGGATGCTGCACATGAGCGGTTATGTTCTCTTTGCGGGCATCATCGGTCTCGCCCTCGGTGAGTGGGCAGGAATAACCGGCAAGCCGATTCGCCTGCTCTGGGCCGGCATCATCGTAATCATTGCGGCGGCCAATTTGGTGGGCCTCGGAATGGCGTCGTAATGGTTTTGCGGCCGGGCGCAATTGGTTCCTCAATGGGTCCTGCATAGTACATATAGACTTGCAATGGTCTGGAGAGCGAATCGACTTGGGCGCGAATCCGTTATTGGGAGTGTTCTTTCACTGGCTGGGAGGCCTGGCCGCAGCCAGCTTCTACGTCCCATACAGGCAGGTGCGCGGCTGGTCGTGGGAAACCTATTGGCTGGCCGGCGGAGTAGTCAGTTGGGTCGTCATGCCGTGGGTGTTGGCCGCGCTCATGACGCGCGATTTGCTGGCCGTGCTGCACAGCGCGCCCGTTTCGACCATCTTCTGGGCTTTTTTCTTCGGCATGATGTGGGGGCTGGGCGGGCTCACCTTTGGGCTGACCATGCGCTACCTCGGCATGTCCCTGGGCATGGCCTTCGCGTTGGGTTATACGGCCATCTTTGGCACGTTGGTCCCGCCGATATTTCATGGGCAATTCGGCCACCTGTTCAGGGAGCGCTCGGGCATCGTGATCCTGGCCGGGGTGTGCGTTT
Organism: Occallatibacter sp.; assembly: GCA_050013735.1. Lineage (GTDB taxonomy): Bacteria > Acidobacteriota > Terriglobia > Terriglobales > Acidobacteriaceae > Telmatobacter. Next base: position 28,993 of record JBEKEQ010000019.1, on the reverse strand, counting down.
GCGTGGTAGGGATTGTGCTTGCCGGAGCGGCCGGCTTTTCAAAGGAACGCGAACTGTCTCAGGTGCAAAAAACGGCCAGCATCCGCGAGTTCAATTTGAAACTCGGGCTGGGGGTGGCAACATTCTCCGGAGTGATGAGCGCCGGTTTCGCCTTCGGGCTGGACGCGGGCAATCCCATCAAGGCATTGACCCTGGCGCATGGCACTCCCACCTTGTGGCAGGGGTTGCCGGTGCTGCCCGTGGTTTTGGCAGGCGGGTTCACCACCAACTTCATTTGGTGCGCCATCCTCAACGTGCGCAATCGCAGCTATGGTGAGTACCTGCGCATTCCTTCCGGCTGCGGCAAACAGGGCGCCACTGAGCATCCTCCGCTTGAAAATGCGATGGATGCCGCTTCAACCGAAATGGTGCTGGAGTTGCCCGCGAGGGCCGCCAAAGCGCCGTCGCTGGGCTGGAACTACCTGTTCTGTTCCATCGCGGGGGCCACATGGTACATGCAGCTTTTCTTCTACACCATGGGCGAGACGCAGATGGGCCACTACAAGTTTTCCAGTTGGACCCTGCACATGGCCAGCATCATCATCTTCAGCACGCTGTGGGGAGTCGCCCTGAAAGAGTGGCGTGGCGTGAGCGGGCGGACCAAGTTGCTCGTATTCCTGACCTTGTTGACCCTGGTCGGTTCCACAATGATCGTGGGCTGGGGAAACTATCTCGGAATTGAGCATTGAGTCATCGATTCGGATTTGGGGGTCCGCCGGCCCAGAACGCAATTGAACCGATTCTCTAATCAATTTTTCTCCAATTCAACCATGTCCCGCTCTTTACAGGCCGCAGTTTGCGATACACTGCCCTCAACAGGCAGATCGCTCTTCGCTGAGCCGGGTTTGCCTGTCCCACTCCAATTGAACAGGTGACCATTGACTCCCAGCAGGATTCGGAAGGATGAATCGATACGACGGGTGCGTCTTGGCTCAGTTGCCAGGCGCCTCGCGCTCTGCGCCTTCTTCGGGCTGGCCACGATCTGCCAGTTGGCGCCGGCTCTCGCGCACGCTCAGCAAACTGAGAGCGCCAATAAGCCCGCCAAAAATGAACTGGCCGTGGAAGGCGGCGGATCCTTCGGCAATTGGCAAATCTTCGCCTACGCGGAAGATCGGCAGGTAAGCACATACGGCCTCGAGTACGACCATTTGCTGTGGGGCAGGGTTCTTGGGACGCAAGTGGATTACACGGCTGAGTTGCTGCCGGTCGTCTTGCTCAGCGAGCCCGCCGAATACAAATCAGACAGCACGGCGCTGACCACGGCCCGGCAATTGAAGTACGGCGCGGACGCTTCGCCGGCAGGCTTTCGTCTGCTGTGGCGGCAAGGCAAAGCCTTCGAGCCATACTTTGGCGCCAAGGGCGGGGTCGCATACTTCAAAGAACGCATTCTGTCTCCGCAGGATACGCATTTGCAGTTCACCGCTCAATTCGGTTTTGGTTTTGAGCATCGCTTCACGCAGCGGATGGCGTTCCGGGCCGGTTTCAGCGAGTTCCACATTTCCAACGGCGACATCGCCCGCAACCCCGGCGTCGATCTGATGTACGTGAACGGACAGTTGAGTTTCCGGCTGGGCAGGTAGGGGCGCCTCACATCAGCCGGGAAGTGGAAGCTCGCCATCCAGGCCGTTTGCGATCAGGTCCACCCGAAGCCGCTCGATTGTCGAAAATTGCAGCGCCTTGATTCCCAGCGCTCGCGCGGCCTCAATGTTGGCCATCTTGTCGTCCAGGAAGAGCGTTTCCTCGGGACGGGTGCCGAGTTCCTTGAGCAAGCGGAGATAGATGGCGGGGTTGGGCTTGGCCGCGCGCACCTGATAGCTCCAAACCCGAACGTCAAAACTGTTGATCCAGTCGAATTCGCGCTCCACGCTGGCCAAAATGGCGTCGCCAATGTTCGAGAGGATGGCGGTCAGCAGGCCGTGCTGTTTGAGCTGCCCAGCCCAGGCCAGCATGGCGGGATTCTGGGTGGTCCACATGCGGGCGTCCCAGGCGTTGAGCTCTTCTGCTGCCCCAGGTTGCAGGTTGAGGCTCGCATCGCGCAGAAGCTTCTGCCAAAATCCAATTCCGGTAACATCGCCCGCGTCGTAGGCCAGCCGGTCGGCCCAGTAGTAGCTCTGGAATTGGTCCACAGTCAGCCCGGTGATGCGCACCATGGCCTGGTGCGCTTCGGGGTCCGGCGGACCGGTCAATACCATTCCATAGTCGAAGACCACCGCGCGCAGGCCCAATCTTCCTCCTCCCATAGCGTCCGTGTATCGTTGAAAAGACGTCTGCTCTTATTGTGCATGAATCGGATGCGGCACCTGTGGCGGGCGGGAACGATCGGCAGGGCAGCGGCGATGGGGTTTTCACGCAGAACAAACTGGGATACGGAAGAGAGCGAGCTGGCTCGGGCGCACCGGTTGCGCGCGCAGGCCGGACTTCCAATTGCCGATCTCACAGCTTCCAATCCCACCCGTTGCGGTTTCGAATACGCCCCGGAACTTCTGCAGGCGCTCGTTGACCCATCAGCACTCGACTACGATCCGCAGCCTAGGGGAAGCCTGCTCGCGCGCCAGGCCATTTGCACCTACTACGCCGGTCATGGAGCCGCGGTTAGGCCGGAGCAAGTCGTGCTTACCACCAGCACCAGCGAGGCTTACAGCTTCCTTTTCCGGCTGCTTTGCGACGCTGGAAACGAGATTATTGCTCCGCAGCCGGGCTACCCGCTGTTTGATTTTCTGGCCGTGCTCGACGATGTGCGCATCAAGCCTGCTCCGCTGGTCTACGACAATGGCTGGCAGATCGATCCCGAAGGGTTCCGGCGCGTGATCACGCCAGAGACGCGGGCTATCGTGCTGGTTCACCCCAACAACCCAACCGGGCATTTCACCAGGAGGTGGGAAGCGGAAGAGTTGGTGCGGCTGTGCCGGGAGTTCGATCTCTCGCTCATTGTGGATGAGGTCTTTCTCGATTACGGTCTCAATGGTGCGGAAGCGAGCTTTGCTGCTGGTTTTAAGGGCGTTCGTATCTTCGTGGTGAGCGGGCTGAGCAAAATCGTCGGGCTTCCGCAGATGAAAGCAGCGTGGATTGTAACGACCGGGCCGGAGGAAACGCAGGCTTTGGGGAGGCTTGAGGTGGTTGCCGATACCTTTCTCTCGATGAATGCTCCGGTGGCATGCGCGCTGCCGAAGTGGCTGGAAGCGCGTGAAGCCATTCAGGAACAGATTCGTGAGCGGGTGATCGCCAACCTGGCGGAACTCGACACGCAACTGAGCCGGGTGCCTGAGATCTGCAGGCTAGTGGTGGAGGGCGGATGGTACGCCACGTTGCGCATTCCGGCGCTTGCGCCCGACGGGCAGACGGTTCTGGCGCTGCTCGAACGCGGGGTGTGGGTCCAGCCGGGTTATTTCTTCGGAATGCCCGAGTCCGGCTGGCTGGTGGTGAGCCTGCTCGCCACCGCTGAGGAGTTTCGCAACGGGGTGACCGCGCTCATTAACTACTTTGAAACGAATCGAGATGGTAACAGTACCCGGCCTCCGGTGTAAGTTTTACTTGAGCTGTTCCTCTCAAACATATGTAAATAAATGTATTAATCGATATAGACCCTCTTGACCATTTGCAGAAAAGGGTTCGATTTACGCTCCGCCCCGATGGTCGTAGCAGGACCGTGGCCGGGAAAGACTTTGGTCTCGTCGGGGAGTGCCAGCAGCCGGGTCTCGATGGAGTCGATGATCTGCCTGGAGTTGCCGCCGGGCAGGTCGGTGCGGCCAATGCTGCCCGCAAACAGCGTATCTCCGGCGATGACCATTTTGAGCGGGGCAAAATGAAGGCAGACTGAACCCTGGGTATGTCCGGGAGTGTGCAGCACCTGGGCGGGGTAGCGCTCCAGTCCCACGCTCATGCCGTCGGCGAGGCTCGAATCGGGCTGTGCGGTCTCCGGCGTGGCCACGCCCAGCCAGTCGGCCTGCTCGTCCATCATCTTCAGCAGCGGCAGATCGTTTTCGTTGAGGAAGATCGGCGCGCCGGTAAGCCGCTTGAGCTTCAGCGCGCCGCCCACATGGTCGATATGGGCGTGGGTAATCAGAATCTGCTTGAGCTTGAGTCCGAGTTCAGTGAGGCGGCGATGGATGCGGCTCACCTCGTCCCCTGGATCGATGACGATGGCTTCGCCCGCATCCTCATCGCCGAGAATGGTGCAGTTGCATTGCAGCGGGCCCACGGGGAAGGTCTCCATGATCATGGGACCATTGTAAGACGTTGCGCTGAAGCTGTTGCCTGGTGAAATCAGGCTGGCCGGCATGCGCGCGGCCAGATCAAGAAGTCTGGCCCTATTTACCGGGCTTGGCCGGCGCGGAGATCGGAGCGGACTTGAGGCGGTCGGTAGCCGAGTTTCCGCTGGTGGTGCGCTGGTAAAGGACGGTCAGGGCGATGGAAGTGACCATAAAGATGACCGCGGACCACGTGGTGAGCCGGGTGAGCACGTTGGCCGCGGCGCGCGGGCCGAAGGCGGTCTGCGAGCCCTGGCCTCCAAATGCGCCGGCCAGGTCGGCTGAGCGGCCCTGCTGCAGCAAAACGACGCCGATAAGGAAAAGACACACGATCACGTGCAAAACAACAACGAAGTAAAGAAGAATCTGCATTTTCTAAGCTGCTTTCCAAGTCCGCCGGTTTATGCGGGCAACAAAATCTTTGGTGCGGAAGAGGGGACTTGAACCCCTATGCCTTTTGGGCGCCAGCACCTCAAGCTGGTGCGTCTGCCAATTTCGCCACCTCCGCACGAAGTGAACTCACCAAGTATACCAAAACCGAGAAAGTCCGGTAGCTTCCCAAAAACGTTCATTCCGGAAAGAGCCGCCGGTCCCACACCACCGCCTCGGGCGGCGTGTGTGCGATACGCGGGAAGTCAGGGTGCGCTGGATTGAGAAGAACATTGTGTTCACGGCCCTGCGTCACGAGCGAAGGAACCACAAGAACTGCGCTCCGAGCCTCAGTGAGCCACCGGTTGCCAAATGCCTGGCTGACGGGCTGATTGGGCGAATCCCAGCCGGGAAGATCGGCTGCTTCAAGATGTTCAATCGCCAGACTGTCCGGGATCTCAATGGCAAGAACGGCGTAGGTGCGCGGCAAACGGTTGAGGTTGGCGTGGACGATGATTTCCAGGACCGCTCCAGCGTAGGTTTCCGCGGCATAGATCAGGGCACGTCCAGGGGAGTTCCAACGGCCTCCGCAGAGCTGCGCGCCATAGCCGTCAAAGAGCGGAAAGCGACTGTCGCCGATGCGGAAGCAGCGCATGCGAGAGCGGGTCAGGCGGGAATGCCGTAGAAGAGACGGTTGAGCAACTCTTCCGCACGGCGCGCGCCCAGTTCAGTGAGAGCGGCTTCAAGGGGCGGGCGGTTCTCCAACTCGGGGTGCGGCCTGGTGAGCCATTCGCGCGCGTCGTCGCGGTTGTCCCAAACGTATTCGGCGGCGGCGATCACCCTGGCCAGACGTTCGGTACGCTCGCTCTCCGCTGCGGTGAGCCTGGTTCGGCGTTTGTACGTGGCTTCGGGAATAACGCGATAAAGCAGCGTCCGCGCGTACTGGGCCGAGGCGCAGCCGCGAGCCAGAGTCATCCGGAGCGCTTGCTTGGGAAGGCCGGTAACAACAGCGGCTTCGAGGTCCTGCGCAGACAGGACGCGGCTTCCCAGAATCGCCACACCGCCCATCACATCGGCAACCTGGTGAGACTGCATCATGGAGTGCCTCCGGTATCAGTATAGCTAAATCTGGGTATCATTTGATACTTTTCAGGTCCATCCGTTCCATCCAGGCGGCCAGGGCCTGCTCGTCGGGACTGCCGGCGGCCTGCGCTGCCTGGACGTTGCTGCGTTCCTGCGGCTTGCGGTTCTGGCTGATCTTGAACTTGCCTTCGATGCGCGCAATGGGGATGCGGAATCCCGCAATTCCGGCCAGCATGGTGCGGCGGAAACCGGCAGGCATCGCCTGCCAGCGCTCGGCATACGCCGGCTCGTGGAGCCGAATCAAGCCCTCAAGGAGTGCCTCTTTGCCGGCCTCGTCTTCAATCAGCGAAAGCGTCCCATACGCGTGGACGGCGATGTAATTCCAGGTGGGAACCGAGAGTTCTTCGACGTAAAGCGAAGGCGAGACGTAGCTGTGCGGTCCTGAAAAGACCACCAGCGTTTCGCGCCCGGCGAGGAATTGCCAGTGTGGATTTGCGCGGGCAAAGTGGCCCTCGATCAGGCCGTGTTCCCCCTCGTCTTTAACCACCAGCGGAAGGTGCGTGGCGACGATCGGCGCGGCAGGCCGCGGGTCCGAGTGCGGGTCGGTCTGCGGCCCGATGAGGATGGCAAACGAGTAAGCCTGCATGGCCTCGATGAGGATGGCGCGGTCAGCAACCTGGTTGAATTTAGGTGAGTACATTAGGCTCCCGGTGGTGCGCCGCGTTAAAAGAGCCGGCGCGGCCGGTTGGTTTCAAAAAAGATTACGAAGTTTGGCGAAAGAATCCAGTTCAATCAACTGCTGGCCTTCCGGCGCGGCATCAATGGTGGCATGTTCCAGAACCCAGGTGTCTTTGTGAAACAGGAAGACGGCGTGCAGGCCGGCGGCGAGGGCGGGGTTGATGTCGCTTTTGGGACTGTTGCCGATCATCCAACTGGTGTGTGACGTGAGCTCGTGACGCGCCATCACTGCGCGATAGGTTGCCGGGTCCTTTTCCTTCACAATTTCAACGGCGGAGAAATGGCCGGCGAGTCCGGAGCGGCTGAGCTTGTCTGCCTGCTCGGCCTGATTGCCCTTGGTCATCAGGATGAGCCGATGGCGGCTGGCGAGCTCGGCCAGCGTCTCCGCTACGCCGGGCAGCAGCTCAATCTCCTGTTCGGCGATTAAGGGTGCGAGGCTCCGGACCCGCTGGCGGTTCTGTTCGGTCACCGGGACGGGGCTGAGGCGCTCAAAGCAGGTAACCAGCGAATGGGTAAAGCTGGTGACGCCATAACCGCGGGCCAGGATGGTTTCGCGCTCCACGGCGTTGAGGGCTTTGCGCACTTCAGCGGGAGAATATTCGTGGTGATTCAGGTAGCTGATAAACGCAACAATGGCGCGCTCGAAATGGATGTTGTTTTCCCATAGCGTATCGTCGGCGTCGATGAGCAGGGTTTGGCCTGGAGCGAATTGCGGCATGAGTTTTATGGTAACGAATCAGATGCGGCTTACTGCGCGGGTGCGGGCAGCGTGTAGTCGAAAGTGTACGAATGCTTGCCGCTGACGATGGTGATGGTCATGGTTCCGGCGATGCCGGTGAGCGCTCCCGTGCCGGTGCCCGGAACAACGGAGACGGAAAGCCTGTAACCCCCGTTTTCCATGGCGCCGTTGTGCTGCAGGGCAAACGAGCCGGCCTGTCCATGAAGAGTCCCCGTCACGTGCTCCATGGCCACGTAGCCCGCATTGCCCTTGGCCGGGTCGCCGGCGGCCAGCATTTCAATGTTGCTCGCGGCCTCGAGGTCGCCGTGGAACTGCTTCACCCCCGCGTAGCGGCTAATCACAGTGTCTGTGCCGCCGTCCGCCGGAATGGGGGTCATCTTGACGTCGAATGTTCCTTCCGCGTGGCGGGTCATGGTGGGGGCCTTTACATGGGGTTTTGAGGCCGAAGCCTGGGGATGCAACTGGGCCGCCAGGCTCAGGCAGGCGCAGAGGACAACACTCTTGAAGATACGCATAATCACCTGAGCGAGGCCGTCAGGCTGGTTGCCGGCGTCTCGCACCATCATAACCCGCCGTCGCGCGCATCGAGGGTGATTTGCAAGCCATAGCGAGGTTGATTCAGCATGGAAATTCACTTGCTTCCCGGCCACGGCTTTGGTACAAAAACCGCAAGCAGGGCCGCTCCCCGCCGCCTTCCCAAGGAGGATCATGACCACAACGGCTCCCCACGCGCAACCGCTCGCAGAGCTGGACCAATGGGACGACTTCGTCGAAGGCCGCTATCGGGAAGGCAAGTCGGAAGAGGAATTTCGCATCTACGATGCAGCCGCGCTGCCCGGCGTGGCCGAGTTCTACCGGCTGAACCATGAAAATCAGACCGTGGATTTCGTTCTGCGCAAGGAGAAGGAATATTTCGGGCTCAACAAGGGCCTGAAAACCATCTGGGAGGCGGGCGAGTTTCTCAACACCCGGGTAGACGACAGCGATCCAGACACCGACCTTAGCCAGATGGAGCACCTGTTGCAAACCTCCGAGGCGATCCGCAGAGATAACCAGCCGCGATGGATGGTGCTGGCCGGATTTCTGCACGATCTGGGCAAGTGCCTCTGCCTGTACGGAGAGCCGCAATGGGCCGTGGTGGGCGATACGTTTCCCGTGGGTTGCGCCTGGGCGGAATCGATTGTCTATCACCAGTACTTTGCCAACAATCCCGACCGGAATGTGCCGGAGTACCAGACGAAGTACGGCATCTATGAGCCGAACTGCGGCCTTGAAAATGTGCACATGTCGTTCAGCCACGACGGATACATTGCCGAGGTGATGAAGCCCTGCATGCCCCTGGAAGCGCTCTACATGCTGCGCTTCCACTCGTTTTATCCCTGGCATCGCCATGGGGCCTACGAACACCTGACGAATGAGCAGGACCGGGCAATGCTCAAGTGGGTGCTGAAGTTCAACCAATACGATCTTTACTCAAAAGGCCACGCGAAGCCGGATCTGGAGCATCTCAAGCCCTACTACGACGAGCTTTTTGCGGAGTTCCTGCCCGAGCGCGTCGCCTGGTAACTGCGCAAGCCCATGCTGCAAATCAAATCCCCGGTCTCAATCGCGAGGCCGGGGACTTTTCCTGTGCGCAGCCAGGAGCGCGCTACCTGACGTGAATCACCGGATTGCGCTCGGGATGGGCGGGGTCCTTGACAATGTGGCCGCCCGCCATGACGAAAGCTACGTGTTCCATCACCGTGATGTCGGCCAGTGGGTCGCCCTTCACGGCCACCACGTCGGCATATCGGCCCGGCTCAAGCGTGCCGACGTCGTTGTCTTTGCCCAGCATAGTGGCAGCGTTGATGGTAGCGGCCTGCAATGCTCCAAGCGGCGACATGCCGCCGCGCACAAGCGCGCCAAACTCCTTTGAAACGGCCCCGTCCACATCCTCGTCATCGGTGCCATAGGCGATGCGGATGTGATGGGCAAGAGCCAGCTTAAAGGCCGGTCCCTGTGCGGCGATGATCTCCTTGCCTTTGGCGAACGATACCGGGTCGCGGCCTTTGCTCAGGCCGGTTTGCATATCGTGCTGAAAGCAATAAAGCGTGGGGACGAGCCATGTGTGATGCTCCTCCATCAACTGCGCGCCCTCTTCGTCGAGCATGGTGCCGTGCTCAATGGAATCCACGCCGGCGCGCACCGCGGCCTTGATGCCCACGGCGCCTTCGGCGTGAGCCATCACCTTCTTTCCCGCGCGATGTGCCACCGTAACCGCCTCGGCCATCTGCTGCTCGCTCAGTTCCTGCACGTGAAAATCTGAAATGGGATCCATCACGCCGCCGGTGGCCATCAGCTTGATCCAGTCGGCCCCGTATTTGATGTCGCGGCGGACCACGTGGTCAATGTCGTCCACCGTATCGGCAACGTTGCGGCCGCGGGGCAGGTCAATGTCGGGCGACAAGGGCAAGCCGTCGCCATGGCCCCCGGTAAGGGAAACGCAACTGCCGGCCGCCGTGATGCGCGGGCCGAGGATGAGGCCCCGCTTGACCGCGTCCCGCAGGGCAAACTGCGGGTAGTCCGGCGGGCCTTCGCAAGCGTCGCGAACCGAAGTAAAGCCGTGGTCGAGCCAGAGGCGCAAATTGTAGACGCCCCAGATGGTTGATTGCGGAATCGATGTGAGCAACTCGGCTGCGACGCTCTGCGTGGTCGGGTCAGAGAGGATATGGCCGTGCGCGTCAATCAGGCCGGGAAGCACCGTGTATGCCGAGAGATCTGTAACCGGGACGCCCGGAGGAAGAGTGTCGGCGATCGATTGAACATGGTCGCCGGCGATGAGAATGTATGCGCCGGAACGAATCTGGCCGGTGCGCACATCGATGAGCTTGCCGGCCAGAATAGCCTGAGTCACGGCGGGCTGGGCCGGCGTCTGGGCGGTGGCGCGGCAGGCAGCAAAGACAACGGCGGAGACAGCGAGCAAGGTGCGACGGAATCGAATCATGTTGGGATTGAAGGTAACATCACCCGTTCCGCCGGGCAACAACCTGCGCCGTAAAGAGCCCTGAAGCGTTATGGCTTCGCTTGCGCCGCAATCCACTGCTTCAGGTTCGGCTCCTGCAAGGCGCGAAACTCAACACAGCCGTCGATGCGCTCAAGCGCGTGCTTCAGCGTCACATCAGACGCGGCCACCTTGTGGGTAGAGAAGAAATTCTTCACCTCGTCGTGGGCGCCGGCCGTGCAAAAACTGCCCGCGGCATCCACAACGTATGCGCCCATCGAGGTTGTAAACTGGGCCTGCACCTTGTCCCAATGATCCTGGATATACTTCCAGGCCTGGTCGCGCGTTCCATTGATCTCAAGGGCGTAAGCGAATTGGATGGCTGCGTCCTGGTTACGAACTTTGGTCGAGGCGGCGTAATCAAGGGCCCGCTCCACGAGTGCCGGATCTTCAAACTCGGCCAGCAGGCGAAGCGCGGCTTCCTGAAGCTCCGGATCGGTTGATGTCTCATGGATCTTCTGCAGCCGGTCAAAAAGAGCCGCATCGCCGTGGCGAGCGGTGATGAACAGGGCAGTCTGGCTTAGCGTCGGATCGCCCGAAGCGGGATCGGCCAGGTAATTTTCGGCAATCTGGCGGGCCTGGGCAAGGACAACGGGGTCCTGGCCGAAGTAGCCCAGCACGCCGAAAAGCTGGGCGCGCAACTCGCGGGTGCCCGCGGAATCGTTAGCCGCGGGAGGGCCAAGTTTCGCAAGCTCCGGCCCATAGGTGGCGCGAATCCAAGCCGCGAGTGCGGATTTCTCCTCTGGAGTGGCAGCGACCCGCTCAAAAATGGCGTTCACGCCACCGAGGGAGGTGCCTACGACTTCGGAGTTGGGATCGTCCTTAACGGCGGTAGCGAGGTTCAGAAAGTCTCCAACAGTGGCCTTGTTGGCGCGCAGTTGAGCCCACTCGTCGCCGATAAAGCTGATTCGCTCGGTAGCGGACAGCCGGGTCTCGACGCCGGCCACTAACGCACGGTAGGCGCTGGGCGGATAGGCGCTGCGGTAGTAGCCCTTGCCGCCGGCATTGGCAAAGAAAAGTCCGGCTGAGGGAGCTTTCAATTTTGCACTGTCGGGAGTGAGAACCTGGCAGTCCTGCGTCGATTTCCCGGTCTTAAAGCAAACGGGAACGGTCCATTTCTGGTTGGGATCGGGCTGAATGCTGGGACTGAGGAAGAATCGCTTCTGCGTCACGGCAACCGCGCCGCCTGCCGGCTCGCCAAAGGTCAGGATGGGCGCTCCAGGCTGGGCCACCAGGCTCTCCATGATCTTGTCCACAGGCTTGTGGCTGGTTGCGGTCTGGGCGTCCCAAAAGTCCTCGGCGGTTGCGTTGCCGTAGAGATGCGCGGCCAGATAGTTGTGCACGCCCCGGCGGAAGGTCTCCTCGCCCAAATAGTTTTCCACCGTCCCCAGCACGGCGCCCGCTTTGCCGTAAGCGATGCCGTCAAACAACTGGTTGATTTCGTCGGGCGTATCGGCTTTGGCGCGAATGGCGCGAGTGGTGGGCTGTGAGTCAGTGTTGAGAGAATCGTCCACGCCCGCGGCTATGGTCTGGTCGATTCCCCACTCCGGGTGCATCACCGCGACCGACTTGTTTTCCATCCAGGTGGCGAATCCCTCGTTGAGCCAGATGTTGTCCCACCATTGCATGGTCACCAGGTCGCCGAACCACTGATGAGCCATCTCGTGCGCCACCACAATGGCCACTTCCTTCTTCGCGCCTACTGAGGCGGTTTTCGGGTCGATGAGCAGCGCCGTTTCGCGATAGGTGATGGCCCCGAAGTTCTCCATGGCGCCGGCCTCGAAGTCGGGCAGGCCGATGAGGTCGAGTTTCTTCAGCGGGTAGGGAATGCCGAAGTAGTTGTTGTAGTAATGAAGCATCCACTTGGCCACATCCACCGCGTAGGGCGTGAGGGCAACCTTGTCGGGCGTGGAGCAGACGCGAATGGCCACGCCGTCCGATTCACCCGAGCTGCACTTGAAGTCGCCCACCAGGAAGGCTACAAGGTAAGTGGACATCTTTGGGGTGGTGGCGAATTTGACTGTGTGCTTGCCGGCGGCGGGACCGGGCTGGTCAGCGAGGATGGGGCTGTTGGAGATGGCCATATCGCCGGCATCCACAACCAGCGTCACGCTGTAAGTTGCCTTGAAAGCCGGCTCATCGAAGCAGGGAAAGGCGCGCCGCGCGTCGGTAGATTCAAACTGGGTGACGGCGTAATTGCGCCTCGCGGTTTTCGAAAGATAAAATCCGCGCAGCTCGTTGTTCAGAATGCCGGTATAACTGATGGAGAGCGTTGCCTTGCCCGGGGCCACGGCTTCGGGGAAGGTGAAAGTGGCCTGCTCTTTGTCTTTGTCGAGCGTCACGGTCGCGGTTTGTTCTTTGCCTCCGGCGGTCGCAGTAACGCTTTGGAAGGCGATTTCGGCGGCGTTCAGCGTGATCGATCTCGTCGGCTCGGCAAGGGTCACGTCAATCCGCTCCTGGCCAGAGAAGGTCGCAGCCTTGAGGTCGGGCGTGAGGGCGAGCGTGTAGTGCGCGGGCCGAATGTTTCCGCTGAGCCGTTGCGCGCTCATGGGGCGCGCGGACGCCAGCAAAAGACAAAAAAGCGCGGCCCAGGCCAGCACTGCGCGAATCATGGTGGGGGACGTGCGAATTCGCATGAAAACCTCGCGGGGATATGTGTTCACTTCTCTGACTGCTCTGTCTTCTTTTTCGGCAGCAGGGAATCGAGCAGCAAAAGGCATGCTCCGGTAAAAATGGAGGAATCGGCCAGGTTGAAGTCGGGCCAGTGGTAGCTGAAAATGTGGACTTCAATAAAGTCCACCACCGAGCCATAGGCAATGCGGTCATGAACATTGCCCAGCGCCCCGCCAAACACAAAAGCCAGTGCGACTGTGATGAGGGTAAAGCGGCTGCCCATCCGGACCATGGCAATCAAGACGCCGAGCAGCAGCACGCAGCCGAAGCTGGCCAACGCCCAGCGAACCGTGTGGGGCGAGGCGGAGTCGGCGAAGAGCGAAAAGGCCGCGCCATCGTTTGTCCAATGCGTGATGCGCAGAACGCGGGGAATCACCGGGATGGCGCCGTAAAGGTGGATGTGGGCCGCGACCCAGTTCTTGCTGAGCCGATCGGCGGTGAATATAAGCGCAGAGATCAGCAGCAGCCACGGCAGGCGGCGCGGTACACGAAAGCTCACGATGCGTCCTCCGTCGGCTGTGGCGGATCGATGCCCATCTCTTTGAGCGCGCCCTGGCAGCGAGTGCAGACATTCTGCCAGATGCCGTACGCGGAAACTTCCGGCATGAAGTTCCAGCAGCGGGCGCACTTGTGGCCGCTGGCGGGAGACACCTGAATTTCGAGCGTATCGTTTACTGAGGCTTCGACGATTCTTACACCGGAGACGTTGATGATCTCCTTTAGTCCGATGGCATGGCGTTGTAAAAGCTCAAGCTCGTCACCCGTTGCGGCAATCTCCAGTTTTGCCTCAAGCCCCTTGCCAATCTGCTTATCCTTGCGTGCATCTTCGAGGGCGCGTAGTGCTTCGGTCCGCACCGAAAATATTTGCTTCCATTCATCCAACAGTTTCGCTGGATCCTCCGAAAAAATCTCCGCCGGCTTCGGAAACAACGCCAGATGCACGCTCACCTCGCGCCCCTCAACCGCCGGCAGATACTCCCACACCTCGTCTGCCGTGAAGCTGAGAATCGGCGCGACCAGCCGCGCAAGCGTCTCCGTGATCTGCCACAGCACCGTCTGCGCGGACCGTCGCTCGTGGCTGGTCGGCGCAAAGGTATACATGCGGTCTTTCAACACGTCGAGATAGAAGTTGCTCAGATCGACAATGGCAAACTCGTTCACAGCGTGGTAAACGCGGTGGAACTCGAACGCCTCATACCAGGCGAGGATTTTTTCAGTCAGGTCGCGGGTGCGAGCCAGCATGTATCGGTCAAGCGGCAACAGCTCAGCCTCGGCCACGCGATCGCGGGCGGGCAAAAACCCATGCAAATTCCCCAGCAGAAACCGAAACGTATTGCGCAGCTTGCGATAGATATCGGCGCAGCGCTGCATCAGGTTTTCGCTGGCGGCCATATCTTCGCGGAAGTCAATCGACGCAACCCACAGGCGCACAATCTCCCCGCCCAGCCGGTTGGCAATATCCACCGGATCGACACCGTTGCCCAGAGACTTGCTCATCGCGCGGCCCTGTTCGTCGAGTGTCCATCCGGCCGTGGCCACGTTGGAGTAAGGCGCGTGTCCGCGCAAGGCTACCGAAGTAAGCAGCGAAGAATGGAACCAGCCGCGATACTGATCGCCGCCCTCGAGATAGAGACACTTCGTGCGGTTTTTGAAATCCTTCGGCGCGTCTCGACCCGCTCCCTTTTCGAAGAGAGCATAAGGCGCGCTGAGTTCCGCATCGGATTCGCACACGGCAAACCAACTGACGCCGGAGTCGAACCACACGTCGAGAATGTCGGTCTCCTTGCGAAAGCCGCCGCTGCCGCAGTGGGCGCATGCGGCGCCGGCGGCGAGCAGTCCCTCGCTCGCGCCGGTGTGCCAGGCTTCCGCGCCTTCATGCTCAAAGAGGTCGACGATCTTGCGGTTGAGTCCCGAGTAAATGACCGGCTGGTTGCATTTTTCGCATAGGAAAACCGCGATAGGCACGCCCCAGATGCGTTGCCGGCTGATGCACCAGTCGGGGCGCGTGGCGATCATGTTGGTGATGCGCTCCTTGCCCCACGCCGGGTCCCACACCACTTTGTCGATTTCTTCGATCGCCAGTTGGCGATAGGTGGTTTTAGATCCGTCCGCGCGCTCCACCGGAGTTTCCAGTCCAATGAACCACTGCTCGGTGGCGCGATAAATGATCGGTTTGTGGCAGCGCCAGCAGTGCGGGTAAGAGTGCTCCAGGTTATTCACGGCCAGCAGCGCCCCGCGCTCCTCAAGCATGGCGATAATCACCGGGTTGGCCGCCCAAACCTTCAAGCCTTCAAAGGCCGGAGGCGCGGTATGGTTCCACGCCGCGGGGTCTGCGTGGATGTGTCCCGATCCATCCACGCGGCATGTTGGGTCCAGCCCGTAACGCTGGCCGGTATTGAAGTCGTCCGCGCCGTGGGCCGGGGCGGTGTGCACGGCGCCCGTGCCTTGGTCGGCGGTCACGTAGGTAGCCAGCACGCCCAGCACGCTGCGGTCGAGGAAGGGATGCTGGAAGGTGACACGCTCCAGTTGGCTGCCTTTGAAGCGTGCCAACTCGGCGGGAGCGTCCAGCTGCGTTGCCGCGGCCACCGTGGCGGCCAATTCCGCGGCGACAATGTAGACCGGCGCGTCCTGCCGGTCGCCGGCCTCCAGCGCCACGTACTCAAAGTCGGGATGGAAGGCAACAGCGAGGGACGCGGGCAGCGTCCAGGGCGTAGTCGTCCAAATAATCGTGTAAACCTCGCGCCCGGCCAGCGCGGCATCGATGGCGGCCGGGTCGGAGGTGAGCTTGTAGCGCACATAAACCGACGGGCTGGTGTGCATCGCGTACTCCACCTCGGCCTCGGCCAGGGCCGTGCGGTCGTGGATGCACCAATAAACCGGCTTGAGCCCGCGGTAAACAAAGCCTTTCTCTAGAAAGCCGTAAAAGGCCTCCAGCGTGCGAGCCTCGTAGTCGCGGGCCATGGTCTTGTAAGGCTTGTCCCAGCGCCCAAAGCAGCCGATGCGCTCGAACTGCGAGGTCTGCAGGTCAACGTATTTCTGCGCGTAGGCGCGGCAGGCTTCCAAAACCTCGGGGACCGGCATTTCCAGCTTCTTGCGGCCCAAATGCTCGTCCACCTTGATTTCGATCGGCAGCCCATGGCAGTCGTAGCCGGGCACGTAGGGAGCGTCAAAGCCCGCCATGGTCTTTGACTTGACCACAAAATCCTTCAGCCCCTTGTTCAGCGCGTGGCCCAGGTGAATGGGGCCGTTGGCGTAGGGAGGGCCGTCATGAAGAAGATAAACAGGCCGGCCAACGCCTGCCTTGCGCAGTTCGTCATAGAGACGGAGCGAGGCCCACCGAGCCAGACGATGTGGCTCATTCTGCGGTAGATTGGCCTTCATGGGGAAGGCGGTTTGAGGCAAGGTCAGTGTCGCCTTCAACTCCGGCGCTGGAGACATCGTTACTCCCTGGGTTCATGCGAACTTATTCATTCCCTAGTGTAAATGGCGAGGGAAGATATTTTCGGTAACAACTTCCAACGTCGGTCGTCTATTGTTTATGGGAACTCTGACCAGGGCGGAATATGAGGCTCTGGATGGCCAGTCCGGCCGTTCCGAGACAAGGGCGAGCGCTGTCGCGCATAATAAAGACATACGCCAGAACGATGAAGCGCTCCCAACCGGACGCGAAACCGGGCATCTAAAGGCAAGTGAGCCGGCAACAACCATGGCAAACGATTTGCAAGTTCTAGAAACGGATTCCCAGGCCGCCACAGCCTCCGCTGTGGGCGGCTATCCTCTCCAGGTTTCCTTTGGCATGGAACTCGAAGAGAAGCCCATCTGGGCAGAGCTCTACGAGAATATCCGCGACGTCTTTTTCCCGCCCCATTTGCCGCCTTTGGTATTAACCTCGAAGCCGATTCCGGTTCCTGACCGGATGGCGGTTAAGGCCAATCCGTGGGCCATCGGCATTGCTGCCACGGTAAATCTGTTGATTCTGGCGGCGCTGCTCTTCTTTGGCGTCAGGAAGATCATCGATACGGTTCAGCAGCAGCAACTGCACGCTACCAACATCGATGTGGGAACCTGGCAGCCCAAGGCGCCCAAGGCCGGTACTTCCAACGGCGGCGGCGGGGGCGGCGGCGACCACAGCCTCGTCGATCCTTCCAAGGGACATCTGCCGAAGATCGAAAAGAACCCGATTGTTCCCCCGCAGGTGCAAACGGTGGACAAGCCCAAAATCGCCATGGATGCAGCCATCAACGTGCAGAAGAACATTACCCTGCCCGACAATCCGCAGTTGCCGTTGATCGGCGTCAAGAGTTCGCCGAACGTGACCCTGGCCTCGAACGGGCAAGGTTCCGGCACCGGCATCGGGACCGGTTCGGGGGGCGGTATCGGTTCAGGGATTGGCAACGGATATGGGCCCGGATATGGCGGCGGCGCAGGCGGGGGGCTTTACAAAATTGGCGGCGGAGTTTCGGCGCCAGTTCCTTTGTTCCAACCCGAGGCGGA
Source organism: Occallatibacter sp. (assembly GCA_050013735.1). GTDB lineage: Bacteria > Acidobacteriota > Terriglobia > Terriglobales > Acidobacteriaceae > Telmatobacter. The sequence continues at coordinate 11,571 of JBEKEQ010000019.1, read as the reverse complement.
GTTCTCCGATGAGGCGCGCCGGGCCAAATACCAGGGAATTTGCCTGGTTGGCTTGATCGTTGACGCCCAGGGAAACCCTCAAAACATCCACGTCTTAAGATCGTTGGGGATGGGGTTGGATGAGAAGGCCATGGAAGCGGTTCGTAAATACAAGTTCAAGCCGGCAATGAAGGACGGCAAGACACCCGTGCCGGTAGAGGTAGCCATAGAGGTCAACTTCCACCTGTATTGAACCGCGATGACGATCGCCGCAACCGGAGCGGAGCGCAAGGGCGTTTCGCTCTTTTTCTTTGCGCCAGATGACCAATTCAGCAGCTTTCGCGAAGTGCGCTGGACTGGTGGCCCTCAAGCAAAGGACGGGCTCGCACCCGATCGGCCAGAGTGATCGATTAAATTGTATTGAGTTGAAATGGTGCGCCCGGAGAGATTCGAACTCCCGGCCTACTGATTCGTAGTCAGTCGCTCTATCCAGCTGAGCTACGGGCGCACGAGGCAATGGCCGCGGCTGCGACCTTAGACAGATTATCAGGGTTCATTGAGCGGCGCAATTTTCAGGCAGCGGCGATCCGGGGTCATTGCTCGCGCTTGAGAGAGATTTTGCGCTCTCAGGCCGAGGGAACTGGCTGCGGAGGGGTGGCCGGCAGATTCAGCGCCCCATCCTCGACGAGCCCGGTAACGATCTCAAGTCCGGCCTGGCGAACCAACTGCGTTACCGATGCCTCGTTAAGCCGGGTGGCGTCATACTCCACGCGCAGGGTGTGTGCGGCCCGATCGAAGGTGAGCCGGCGGATCCCGTAGACGTCCTTCGTACTGGCCAGCGCCAGGGTCACAGCCTCAGTGGGCGGCGTGGCGTAATGGTAGAGAATCTCCACTGTGGTCATAGGAGAATCATAGCAAGGCGAGCAGGTCACGGCGCGTTGCCGCGCGCTACAAGCCGTTGATGAACGCGCGAATCTCGGGATTCGACCAGTCCGGATCGCCCACGATTTTGCGGCGGATCACTCCCTGGCGGTCAATGATGTACGTTTCAGGCCAGCCTTCGGTGTGGTAAAGCTTGGCTGCGGTCTGGCCGGGGTCGCGGACGGTGATCAGGTCCACATGGCGGCGAACCAGGAAGCTGCTGTAGGCGTCGGGGTCCTCGTCGATGCTGACGGCCAGGATGGCCAGGTCGGGCCGGTCGTGGTGCAGCATGGTCAATCCCGGCATTTCTTCAATGCACGGCGGGCACCACGTAGCCCAGAAGTTGAGCAGGACGACCTTGCCTCGGTAATCTGCCAGATGGATGGACGTGGATCCGTCGGCGACGGTGAAATCGGGGGCCGGCTTGTTCATCTGGTAGGGATGGGAGCCGCGATCGCATCCCGGCGTAAGGAAAAGCGTCGGCAATAGCAGCAAAGCGAACGCCAGATAACGAGGAAACCGCACATCTCTATAATACGTGCCAAACGGCCGCTGCGAAAGAGTGAGGCGTTTATGGAGAAGGGAAGACCTAAGGCGAACGAAGCGGGGGGCGCTGCGGAACGGACATCTGTGCTCGGCCTTTCTGACACTCCACTCGATCCGGCGGCTGCGGCCGATTGGCGCGCGCGAGCTGGCGGGACTGTCTTCGAACAGCCAGAGCCGCAAGATTTGATTGATCTTACGGTAGTAATTCCGGCGCGCAACGAAGCGGATTGCCTGAGCGCATGCCTGCGCTCGCTGGTGAGCCAATCGGAAGAGATCTTCGAGCTGGGCCGCGATTGGGAGCTGACCGTGGTGGACGACCACTCCTCCGACCGCACCGCTGAAATTGCGCGCGGCTTTACGGGCGTCACCGTGTTGGAGGCAGGCAAACTGGAGCTGGGATGGACGGGGAAGTCGAACGCCATTTGGACTGCGGCCAAGCGAGCGCGGGGCCGGTGGCTGCTGTTCACGGATGCGGACACAATTCATGAGCCTGGCAACCTGCGCCGCGCCCTGCATGAGGCGGCGCGGCACAAAGTTGGCATGCTGAGCTATTCGCCGCGCCAGATTGTGAGCGGCCTTTGGCAGCGGTCGCTGATGCCGCTGGTTTTCTGCGAATTGGCGCTAGCCTACCCGCCGGCCAAAGTCTCAGACCCCAACCAGCGCATCGCCGCGGCCAACGGGCAGTTTCTGTTAATCGAGCGCGAAGCTTACCGGCGCCTTGGCGGTCACCCATCCGTCGCGGAAAAGGTCCTTGAAGACGTGGAATTGGCGTTCCTGGCCAAGCGGCGCAAGGTGGGGTTGCGCTTTCGCTTTGCCGAGGACGCGGTGGCTACTCGCATGTACCGGTCGACAGCGGCAATGATCGAAGGCTGGACCAAGAATCTGGCGTTGCTGTTCGATAATTCTCTTGCCCTGGCCCTGTGGCGCGCATTGGATTTCCTTCTTCTGTTTGGATTGCCGGTGCTGGCCATCGAGCTTTGGAACGCGCGCCTTGGCGCGCACTCGTTGGAATGGCTGGGCGCGGGATGGGTTCTGGCGCTTTTGTGGGTGCGAACGCTTTTCCGGTTTTATGCCCGTGTCGCCAAGTCCAACTTTCCGTTTGCAGATTGCGCCCTCGCGCCGCTGGGGCTGCCGCTGTTCGTCGTGCTGCTCTATCGAAGCTGGTTTCAGCACAGGATTCTCAAACGCGTAAGCTGGAAGGGAAGGGAATACGCGGCGTAATGCAGCTATCAGCTTTCAGCCTTCAGCTATCAGCCTGTCCTGCATGACCTTGCGGCGGCAATCTCCATCAAGCCGCCGAGGACGACGGTTGGCCGGGTATCGGAAGATGTGGGCTAAGGGCTCATAGCTGAAGGCTGAAAGCTGATAGCTGACAGCTCATCGCTGATAGCTCCAAGAATGAAGCGTTGGCCGCAACTCGAACATCTATCAAACGAGGGGTCTGCATGGTCTATCTGACGCGGCGGGCGACGTTTTCCGCTTCGCATTACTACTGGAACGAGGACTGGACCGCGGAAAAGAACGAAGAGATCTTCGGGCGCTGTTCTCGTCGCGCCGGGCACGGCCACAACTACACGCTGGAGGTCACGGTTGCCGGCGAGCCCCATCCCGTAACCGGCTTTGTGGTCGATTTGAAGTGGCTCAGGGACGTGATAGAGCGAGAGGTCCTGGCTGCATGGGACCATCGCCACCTGAATCTTGAAGCGCCCGAGTTTGCCGGAACCAGGCTGATTCCGACCACGGAAAACCTAGCCATCGCGGCGTGGAATCGTCTGGAGCCGACAGTCACCGCGGCGGAAGGCGCGCACCTGAGCCGGGTTCGCATCTATGAAACGCCAGAAATTTTTGCCGAGTATAGAGGTAAGCAATGACAGCCTGCTTCGGACGCCGCTACATGCTCAGCGCCAGCCACAGGCTGCATAGCGAAGCGCTCTCGGCGCAAGAAAATCGAGAAGCCTATGGCAAGTGCAACAACCCCCACGGCCACGGGCACAACTACATCGTGGAGGTCCTGGTTTGCGGTGCGGTCGATCCCGAAACTGGCATGGTGGTGAACATGGCTGCGCTGGATCAAGCGGTGGCGAATAAGGTGCTGGTACGATTTGACCATGCGAATCTGAATTTGGACCCTGCATTTTCGAATCGAGTTCCCACCACCGAGAATCTTTGTAAAACTGTCTTCGATTTGCTGGTGCATGCCCTTCCCGCCGGTGAGCTGGAACATGTTCGCGTGGAGGAGACGGAGAACAATTTTTTTGAGTACTGCGGCGAGTAAATTTGGCCTTTCGGGGCGTTTCGCCGCTTTTTGAAAGTAAGCATGCAGTGAGCCCTTTTTTCATGGGCAAGAGGATAAAGAACATGGCGCAGCCAATTGCAGTGAGCAAGGCCGTTCGCAGCGTAGCAACCAGGGACGAGGGGCTCAGCGAGTTCAGCACCCCGGAGATGTACCGCGAAATTCTAAGCCGCCTTGGCGAGGACCCCAACCGCGACGGTCTGGTGGCCACGCCGGAACGCGTGGAGAAGTCCCTCGCATTTTTGACTAAGGGCTACGACGAGGATCCCACCCGCGTTCTGCGCGGTGCGCTCTTCGACGTCGATTATGACGAGATGGTGATCGTCAGGGACATCGAGATGTTTTCGCTCTGCGAGCATCACATGCTGCCTTTCTTCGGCAAAGTGCATGTGGCCTATATCCCCAAGGGAAAGGTCATCGGCCTCAGCAAGATTCCCCGGCTGGTAGAGGTGTTCGCTCGCCGGCTCCAGGTGCAGGAGCGGCTCACGCGGCAGATTGCCGACGCCATCCAGAATGTCATCGAGCCGCAGGGCGTAGGCGTGGTCATTGAAGCGCGCCACCTGTGCATGATGATGCGGGGAATTGAGAAGCAGAACTCGTCCACCGTCACTTCGGCCATGGTGGGCTGCTTCCGCCAGAAAGAGACGCGCTTGGAGTTTCTCTCCCTCGTGCGTCAGCAGGGCTAGGCGGTATCTGACGAATCGGGAATCGCGGAGGGAGCAGGGGCCTTCAGGCCCCTGAGTAAAACACGGCAATAAAGCGGCCTTTAGGCCCGGGATTTGCCCGCGTTACTCAGCTTTCCATTTGATAGTCAATTCACCGGGCGCTGCCGAGATGGATTGCCCCACAGTCGTCGACCGGCCCGGTCGACTACAGTTGTTAGGTGAACGGGCTTCTGGTGGTAGACAAACCGGCCGGCATGACCAGCCACGATGTAGTGGCTCGCCTGCGCAGGATAGCCGGCGAGAAGTCGATTGGGCATTTAGGCACACTGGACCCCATGGCCACCGGCGTTTTGCCTCTGCTGCTGGGAAAGTTCACCCGCCTGGCCCAGTATTTTTCCTCATCTGAGAAGAGCTATTCCGGGACCATCCGCTTCGGATTCGCGACAGACACCTATGATGCCGAAGGCGAACCTGCCGGTCCTGAGGTGGAACCTGTTCTGACTCTCGAACAGGTGCGTGTGGCCGCCGCCAGGTTCCACGGCCAGATGGAGCAAATGCCGCCGTCCTACTCCGCCAAGAAAGTGAACGGCACTCCCGCGTACAAGCTCGCCCGCGAGGGCAAGCCGGTTGAGTTGAAGTCCGCCACGGTTCGCATTGCGAGCTTTGAAATCACCGCTCTTGAGGGCGCCGAAGCCGGCTTCACCATGAGCATCAGTGCCGGCGGCTACGTGCGCTCGGTGGCTCATGAGCTTGGCCAGGATCTGGGCTGCGGAGCTCATCTGAGCAGCCTGCGGCGCACTCAGGCCGGGGCCTTTACGCTCGCCGAAGCGCACACGCTGCAAGAGCTGGATTCGCTGACAGGAAACCCTGAGAAGCTGGAAGAGTTGTTTGTGCATCCGCGCAACCTTCTGCCGGAGATGCCGTCTGTCACGGGCGACGCAATTGCCCTTGGCCGCCTGCGCAACGGCGCGCAAGCCAACCTGCCGGAATTTTCCCATGCGCCAATGGTGAAGGTCTTTGCCGGCCAGCGCGAACTGGTGGGGATCGCCAAGCGAGTGGCGGGAACGCTGTTTCAGCCAGTGGTGGTGATGGGGTGAGTACAGAGATCACGGGTCAGAGATCAGAGGTCAACAATGGCGGAGAACAGAATCAGCTCTCGCCCTCCAGGTGGAAAAGCAATGCATGCACCGCCCGCCTTGCCACAGGCTCTCGTCGCCATGGAGCAAACTGACCCCTGACCCCTGACCCCTGACCTCTGACCCCTGACCTCTGACCTCTGACCCCTGATCTCTGATCTCTGACCCCTGATCTCTGATCTCTGACCCCTGATCTCTGATCTCTGACCCCTGATCTCTGATCTCTGACCCCTGATCTCTGTTACCTGCGCAGCAACGGCACGAGCGCCGGCAGCAGTGTCCGTGCCACCATCTCCGACCCCCTTGCGGTGGGATGAATTCCATCGGCCTGGATTGTCCCCGGCACATGGACCAGGTCCTTGTAAATCATGGGCACAAAGGCTACGTGGTGTCTTTGTGCCAGGCCGCGAAAAATCTGCTCGAATTGCTGAATGTACTCCGCGCCGTAGTTGGGCGGAAGCGTGATTCCGGCCAGCAGGATCTTGATGTGCGCGCCTTCCAGCGCGGTCAGCACCTGGTCCAGGTTGCGGCGGGTCTCGTCAGGCGGTAGGCCGCGCAGGCCGTCGTTGCCGCCAAACTCGACAATAACCACCTCCGGGTGCAGCAGCAGGACGGAGCGGAGGTTGGCCACCGCGTCTTTGGTGGTGGCGCCGCTGGTGCCTTGATTGTTCACCAGGTAATGGTAGTCGCGGGCGTCAAGATCCCGCTGCAGCGCATCCGGAAACGACTGGCCGCTCTGCAGGCCGTAGCCGGCGGTGATGCTGTCGCCGTAGCAAACCAGAATGGGACGGCCGGCGGCCATGAGAGGCCCGGCCAGCAAGAACAACCAGATTGAAACGCAAAGCCTGCGAAAAACGTCCACACTGATAGTGTAGCGAAGAGCAGGGGAACAGAATCCATACGCTAGCGAAACAATCGGAGGCGGGCAATTGATCGAGGCTCGAGATGTAAAGAAGTGGATTCAGAACGGCACGCGGCGAGTGGAGATTCTAAAGGGAATTTCGCTGGCGATTCCGGCGGGCCAGTTTGTGGCCATCGTGGGCGCCAGCGGCAGCGGAAAGAGCACATTGCTTGGGCTGCTGGCGGGGCTCGATACGCCCAGCTCCGGCGAGATTTGGCTGGATGGCGCGCCAATCCACAATCTGGCCGAGACGGAACTGGCCGTGGTGCGCGGGCGCAAAATCGGGTTTGTGTTTCAGTCGTACCAACTGATTGCCACGCTCACAGCTCTCGAAAATGTCTTGCTTCCATTTGAGTTGAATGTGGAAGGCAGTGGAATTGCGCAGGCACGGCGCCTGTTGGGCGAGGTTGGCCTTGCAGAGCGCGTCGATCATTATCCCGTGCAGCTTTCAGGAGGCGAGCAGCAGCGCGTGGCGCTGGCGCGGGCCTTCGTGGTCGAGCCGCCGATTGTGATGGCCGATGAGCCCACCGGCAATCTGGACTCCGCCAATGGGCGCATGGTGCTTGACCTGCTGCTCGAGCGGAATCGCAAGACGAAAACCACGCTGGTGCTTGTGACGCACGATCCAGAGGTGGCCAGCTGCGCTGATCGCAAGATCGTGCTCAAGGACGGGCTGGTGGTTGAAGACACCTTGCCGTTTGCGGCGCCGCCGGCAGCGTCGGACACTTCTGCCGAGCCGATTTTAGGGCAGGCGCGGAATGGCTAAACGAGCATTAAGCTGGAAACGCGCAGGGGCCATCGGTTGGCGCGATTTGAAGTCCGCTCCGGGCAAGTTCGGCTTCGTGGTGCTGTCAGTTGCTGTGGGTGTCGCCGCGCTGGTAGGGGTGCGCGGCTTTAGTGACAGCTTTCGTAGAACATTAAGTACGGAATCCAAATCACTGATGGCAGGCGACTTGAGCGCGCGCATCTTTCATCAGCCCACGGCCGACGAGCAGGACAAAATTGCCGCGATTTCGCTTCCGGGCGCTGTGCCAATTCGCTCGACGTGGGTCACGGAAACCGTATCCATGGCATCCGTGCCGCCTGACCCGGTGCCGCTGCTGGTTTCTCTCAAGGCCGTCGATCCCGCGGAGTACCCCTACTACGGCCAGGCGGAGCTGGAGCCGGCCATGAGCTTGCAGCAGGCTCTCGGCGGCGACTCGGCCGTGGTGGCGGAGGAGTTCTTGATTCGCCTGAATGCGCAGGTCGGGCAAACGCTGCGCCTGGGCGGCAGGAGCTTCAAAATCGCGGCGGCGCTCAAGCAGGAGCCGGACCGCATCAGTGCCGGAGCAGGGTTGGGCCCGCGAGTCATGATCTCGCGCGCGGCTCTCGAGCGCACCGGGCTGCTGGCGCCGGGAAGCCGGGCCACAGAGCGGCTGCTCGTGAAACTCCCTGACAAGCCCTCTGGCAGATTGGCAGGCGACGATACAGCTTCAGTGGGCAAGCAGTTGGAGGCGGCGCTGCCCGAGGCGCAGGTGACGGATTTCCGCGAAGGCAATCCTGCGCTGAGCCAAGGGCTGGACAACGCGACCGCGATTCTGAGCTTGATTTGCCTGGTGGCCATGGTGCTGGGCGCCATCGGCGTAGCCATGGCCATGCATGCGCACCTCGAGCAGCGCATGGATATGCTGGCCATTCTGAAAGCCCTGGGCGCGGGATCGGGCGATTTGCTGCGCATCTTTCTTTTGCAAACGCTGGGGCTGGGCCTGGCCGGAGGCGTGCTGGGAGTAGCCGCCGGGGTGGGTGTAATGGCCGCGCTGCCGGCGGTCTTCGGCAACCTGCTTCCGGTTCGCGCGGTGCTCGGGATTCCCTGGCGCTCGGCGCTGGCTGGGCTGGGCACGGGCCTGCTCACCACGCTGTTGTTTTGTCTGCCTCCGCTGCTGGACGTGCGCGCGGTGAGACCGGTGCTTGTATTTCGACGGCTGGTAGAGCAGGGATCGGATGTCGATGTCGAAGACTTCATCGAACGGTCATTTTTCATTCACATCGTTCGACGTCTGCTTCCTCGGCTTGCTTGGATGTTTTTGGCGAGAGTCCTCGCTACAGTCGAATCGTGGCTTTTTCGTCTGTGGGCGCGAAGGCTGCAACTCGCGCTATCGGTGGTGGTGGTCGCGGCGCTGGGCGGAATTGCCTGGGCGCTGTCGGACTCGGCAAAGGTGGGCACATGGTTTGCCGTGCTGTTCACGGCAGCGCTCGTGGTATTGCTGGTGATGGCTGCGGTTGCCCTGCGAACTCTTCGCTTCCTTCTCAATCGCGTGCGGTTGCGTCTGCCTTCGTTCCTGCGTCACGGTCTGGCCAATCTTTACCGGCCCGGCAACCAGTCAGCGGCCGTGCTGGCCGCGCTGGGCACAGGCGTCATGCTCATCCTGGCGGTTTATCTTATGCAGGCCACGCTGTTGCGCGACCTGCGCGAGACCGCCTCGCCAAAGCTGCCCAATATCTTCCTGGTCGACGTCACAACCGATGAAATTGATGGCGTGAAGCAGTTCTTCCAGCGCCAGCCGGGAGTGAATCAGGCTCTGGACCTGATGCCGATCGTGACCGGGCGATTTGACTCCATCAACGGCCAGCCGGTGGAGCAGCTCAAGGGGCAGCATTTTCCGCGGCGGATGCTGCAAAATGCCGAGTTGAGCTGGGCCGATGCGCCTCCCGTCGGCGACAAGGTCAAGCAGGGCAAGTGGTGGACGGACGCGAACGCGGACCAACTGGCTGTTGGTGAAGGCGTGGCTCAGCGGTTGCGCATCGGCGTGGGCTCGGCGGTGCAACTGGAGGTCGGCGGAACGGTGAAAGCACTGAAAGTAGCCGCGATCTATCGCGCCGACGGGCAGCACCTGGGCATGCGCGTGGATTTCGTATTGCCATCGGGGCAGCTAAAGGACCAGACGGCTACATGGTATGGCGGCGCGCACATCGATCCCAAGCAGGTGCCTGCAATGGAGCGTGCGCTGTTTCAGGCGTATCCAACCATCACCGTGATCAATCTGGCTGATGTGCTTGAGCGGATTGAGAGCGTGGTCGATCAGATTACGTTTGTGGTTCGCTTCCTGGCTGGATTCTCAATCTTTGCGGGCCTCATGATTCTGGCTTCGAGCATCGCCGGCACGCGCTTCCGCCGCATGCGCGAGGCAGTGGTGCTTAAGACGCTGGGCGCCACGCGGATGCGGATTGTGCGCACCTTCAGCGTGGAGTTCAGCGTGCTCGGGTTGCTGGCCGGTTCAGTGGGCGTGGTCTTTGCCAACCTGCTGACGCGAGTGCTGCTGCACAAGCTCGATGTGGGCTTCCACATTGAGTGGGGCGCGACTCTGATGGCCCTCGTAGGGACGGCTGCGCTGGCCACATTGACGGGCTGGATTGCCAGCTATCGGATTCTTGGTTTGCGTCCGCTGGAAGTGCTGCGGGAAGAATGATAAAACGGGGATCGGAAAAGATCACTCATTGGTAGCCCGCTCGTGTCTCCCGGCCCTCTTTTACCATCAGCAGGAATCTGCGAGCCAGTTCATGGATGCGCTGCTCCTGGCGATGAATCAAGGCTTCATTGGGCAGAAGTTCAGCGCCAACGCCGATCGCAGTTGCTCCGGCGAGGATGAAATCGGTGGCCGTGAGCTGATTCACGCCGCCGGTGACGATCAGCGGAATTTGCGGCAATGGCACTTTAAGCGCCCGTATGTATTGAACACCGCCTGCGGGAGTTGTGGGGAATATTTTCACGAAATCTGAACCGGCCTTCCATGCGGCAATGATTTCGGTTGGCGTTAATGCTCCCGGAAACACGGTGACGTTTGCTTTCACGGCGTAAGCCGTCACTTCCGGCACGAATCCGGGGCTGGTAATAAACCGTGCGCCGGCTTCCACGCACCGGCGTGCAAGGTCTTCGTCCAGTACAGTGCCGGCGCCGACAGCCATATCTGGATAACGTTTCGCGATGCCGGCGATTACGCCGAGCGCGCCGGGCGTTGTAAGGGTGATCTCAATAATCGGAATCCCTGCCGCGTACACGGTTTCCGCCGCAAATTGCGCCAGTTCGGGGGAGTTGACGCGCACCGACGGCAGAATGCCGATCTCCAGAATGCAGGCACGTACAGCTTCTCTGTTCATTGATTCGACCTCATTCTACTGAGAGAAATGCATTTCGATTTGGATTCTTCAGTGCGGGCGCGTCCTAGGTTTCAAACGACTCATCCGGGGCGGGCAGCTTATCGTCTTCTCGTGCAATCCACACGTAAAGAGTCGGCAAGAGGAAGATGCTCATGACGAGATCGACCATGAGTCCGCCCACGATGACGATGGCGAACGGCCGCTGAGAGTCGGAGCCGATTCCGTGAGAAAGAGCGGCGGGCAGCAGTCCCAGCGTAGCCACAAGCATGGTCATCATGATGGGACGAAGGCGCAGAACGGCGCCTTCGATGGCGGCGCCTTCCACGGTGTGCCCGCCGGCCCGCATCTGATTGATGTACTCCAGCATGATGACGCCGGTCTGCACCGAAACTCCGAATAGTGCGAGGAAACCAACGCTGGAAGACACGCTGATGTTCGTGTGAGTGACCAGCAGCGCCAGTGACCCGCCCACGGGCGCGAGCGCAACGTTGACCAGGATGAGCCCTGCCCACTTGAATGACTTGAACATGGAATACAGAATCACCGCGATTAACAGCACCGTCATCGGCACAATCATCGCCAGCCGCTTGTCCGCGCGCTGTTTGCTCTGGTACTCGCCTGCCCATTCAATGTGATATCCCTTGGGCAGCGGAACCGCCTTCTTCACCGTGGCAATCGCCTCTTCAACAGCGCCTCCAAGATCGCGATCGCGTACGCTGTATTTCACCGCGATATAGCGCTGCTCTCCTTCGCGATAAATTTCCTCCGCGCCGTCGGTCGTGCCGATAGTCGTCAGCTGGGCCAGCGAAACACGTTCGCCGGAGGGCGAAAGCAAGCGCACATTCTCGATTGCTTCCTTCGTATCGCGATAGGGCTTCTGATAGCGCAGCACCAGGTCAAATTGCGCCTCGCCTTTCAGGACCTCAGAGAGCACCGAGCCGCCAACCGCGGTTTGAATCGCGTCCTGAATATCGGCCACATTGATGCCCCACCGCG
>JBEKEQ010000018.1:0-40603 GCA_050013735.1 Occallatibacter sp. | reverse complement strand
TCGATGCATGAGGTGGTCTTCAGCGATAAGCGCCAACGCGCCAAGGGCCCCACGACCGGCGACATCGCCAAGCGCCTGATCGATTATGGGTTCCATCCCTATACGGTCAGCTTCCCACTGATCGTCCACGGCGCGCTGATGATTGAGCCTACTGAGAGTGAGTCGCTTGAAGAGCTGGACCTGTTCATCGACGCCATGCGCTCGATTGCCCGGGAGGTGGAAGCGACTCCGGAGTTAGTGAAGACTGCGCCGCATTCGACGCGCGTTGCACGGCTCGATGAAGTGCAGGCTGCAAGAAAGCCGATTTTGCGCTGGAAACCGACCGAGCAGTCGTGATGGGCGCTTAGCCGACCACCCGTAGACTTTTCGAGGCGTAGCGTGCAACCTTCGCGTCGGCACTGACCAGCGCCAACCCTTCTACTTTGGCTTGTGCGATCAGCGCACTATCAAATGGGTCCTTATGAGTTGGAGCCAGCCCGTAAATTGCGGCGATGTGGTTGGGTCTGAGGGGCAGAACCGTCGCGGCCAACTGGTCTAATGCCTCTTGCCACCAATGGCGCGGGTCGCCCACATCGAGTGTTCCCTTCATGCTCTTAACCATGACTTCCCAATAGGAGACAACGCTGAGGAAGTTTGGCCCGGAACTCACAGCGATGTGGCTTGCATTGTTGAGCGCTTCGGGACGGTCAAGCGCCCAGAGTGCCGTGTGCGTGTCGAGCAGGTAGCCCCGCGACGGGATTTCCCCACTCAATCGTCTTCACCCAGAAGCTCTTCTTCGGTGATGGGATTGTCCCAGCCGGGCAGAAATCGAATACGTCCCTTCATGCCACCCAGTACTGGCTTACGGCGCGCGGGCGGAGGCGGCGCGATTTGGGCCACGGGAAGGCCGTGGCGGGTTATGACCACCTGTTCACCGCCCTCAACGGCCCTAATGAGCTCGGGCAGGCGATTCTTCGCTTCTGCGGTGCCGACTTCCATGCGTGCAATTATAGCTATAATTTATGGCCATAACAAGTCTCGGCACCCTGAGCGCCCGGCTTGATGATCGTGACGCCTTTTCCTCAATTTCCATATCCAGGCTCATTTCGCACACCCTCGATCCGTCCTAAACTCTTCTTCTATGGCCACCATCCCCGACCTGACACTCGAAGCAGGATTGCCTGCGAACCTTGACGCCGAGAAAACCATTCTCGGCGCGATCTTGCTGGACAATGCGGCCCATGCAGAGGCTGCTGAAAAGATCCAATCTGACGACTTCTCGCTCGACTCGCACCGGCGTATCTTCCTGCGCATGACGGAGCTGATGGACGCGCAGCGAGCGGTAGACATTGTCACGCTCGCCAACGAGCTCTCGCGCTACAAGGAGGTCGAGTCGGTGGGCGGCGTAGCTTACCTGGCGTCGCTCACCGAGGGTTTGCCGCGCAGGCCTGTCATCGAGGAGTACATCCGCATTGTCAAGGACAAGAGCCTGCTGCGGAAGCTGATGGGCATCTGCTCCATGGCCATTGCCCGCGCCGCCGACCAGAGCGAGTCGGCGCTCGACGTTCTTGGCGCGGCCGAGGCGGAGCTGATCAAGGTAACTGAAAGAGGACTGACCCAGGGCCTTCAGCCTCTCGACCAGATTGTCCAAAACTCCTTCGGAACGATCGACAATCTTTACAAGCAGGGCCGCGAGATCACAGGCCTGGCCACTGACTTTACTCAATTCGACCGCCTGACGAGCGGATTGCAAAAGAGCGAACTGATCATTATCGCGGCGCGGCCCTCGATGGGCAAAACAGCGCTGGCCATCAACATTGCGCAGAACGCTGCCGTGAACCACAACGCGATTGTGGCGGTTTTCAGCCTGGAAATGAGCAAGGAGTCGCTGTTGCGGCGCATGTTGTCGTCCCAGGCGTGGGTGGACCAGCAGATGCTTCAGAAAGGCATGCTGGGCAAAGAAGAGCTGGCCAAGCTGCAGACCGCATTGGGACAACTGGTTGAATCGCGCATTTTCATTGACGACACGGCGGGCATTTCGCTTGCTGAAATGCGGGCCAAGGCGCGGCGGCTGAAGCAGAACGCCGGCGGCCTGGACCTGGTGGTGGTGGATTACCTGCAACTGATGTCGGCTACGGTACCTTCGTCGGGCAAGAAGAACTACGAGAATCGCACCCAGGAGGTTTCGGCCATCTCCCGCGGTCTGAAGGCTCTGGCCAAGGAGCTGGAGGTGCCGGTGGTGGCATTGTCCCAGCTCTCCCGCGCCGGCGTGCAGCGCAAAGACGACAAGCGCCCACTGCTGAGCGATCTGCGCGAGTCCGGCTCAATCGAGCAAGACGCGGACGTTGTGGCCTTTATTCACCGCGAGTCCTACTACAACCACGACGAGGAGATGTCGGAGGCGGACAAGGCCCGGTCTGAAATCATCATCGCCAAGCAGCGCAACGGCCCTACAGACACGGTTTATCTAAACTTCATTCACAAGTACACCCGCTTCGAAAACCAGGATCCGAGCCACAATGGCTAGATGCCCGCAATGAGAGCTGCTCCCGGTTACGGTTCGTTCAGAATCAGGGCAACGCGGCCGGCGATCAATTCGCTTGCGGACTCGCCGGGATCGGCCTCGATCAGGTCCACGGGGAAGGCGATATTGTGCGGCCGCAGCACCAGCCGGCTGGAAAGAAGCTCGGCGTAGCGCAGCGCCAGGCGCGAGCCTTGCCTGACGGCGTACACATTGGGCCGGTTGGGGCGGTAGGGCAGGTGCGAATTGTAGTGACGGTCGAGGAGCACGATGGCGTCGGGGAGCACGAGCGGCTCCATGGGCAATGCATCCGCGGAGGGAATCCGCACCGCGACAAAGCGCTCCCAGGCGCGACGAGGATTTGAAGCCCGGGCGCGGAGTGAGGCGAGCAGGCCGGGAGGCAACTGAAGCATGGACTGAACGGCGCCGCGGCGGATATACGGCTCAAAAAGCGCCACGCCGTGAGAGACGATGGGCACCGTGCAGGATTCCTCGTCAATCGGTTGATACCCCCCCCTTTGGAGGACCGGCAGCAGATCGGCGGCGTCGAGGTGCTGAGCGGCAAGGACGCGGTCCATTGCCTCAAGCGATAGCTGGCGCCTGCTGTGGAGAAAATTCGAGAGATGGGATTGGCCGAACCCCGTTTGGCGGGCCAGCAGCGAGACGCTGAGCGTTCCCCGCTGGATTCTGCGCAGCAGTTCCAGGCGGAGGCGTTCGTGCATCTGGGAGAAATTCATTTGTGGAGAATCCGCCACCAGCAATGGGACCGAACTCACTCCCATTGCTCATGGAAAAGCCAAAAGGGTTGAATCGCCTACATTTTCGGCGCTTACTCATAGATTGAAAAGCAGATAAGGCAAAAATAAACTCCCAAGATTGACGTAGAAGAACCATAACTCTACATTGGCTTTACTTACTTCGCACTGGTTTGTGGGAATTTTTAGGGAACTGTTCAGTTCCGTAAAGCAGAGCGGGGCGAAACTCCGCCCTCTTCAACGGCTAATGAACTGGCATCGCAAGACTTAAAACAATTTTCAGGGTGAGAATGCCGAGGCGGGATATCGATGAAAGCGTATTTCTCCATAAGAAATAATCGGCCGGATGTTACCGGCTCCGCCAATGACAACCCTGAAGCTGTTGACGGTCCTGTGCGGCGATCCCCGCCCCGCTCCATGGCGCCTGGCAGAGGCGCGTGTGGCAGTCCGGTGCCGATATTCCAGGATCTGCGCGCCATGAATAAAACAAAAAGCGAGAGAAGATAGGTGGCAAGCCTTCATCGGGACAAGAGAATCCCTAGCTGCCGTTCCTGGTTCTCATCACCCCGCGGAAAAATAAAAATATCGCGAAGCCGTCGGGAGAAGGCGCGAAAACGGAGATTCGGTCATGGAGTTGCGCGTGCAATTGAAGGTTTGCGAGGGGTGCGGCAGTCTTTGGTACCGCGCCCAGAACATTGGGAGCGTTTATTGCAAACAGTGTGAGGTGAAGCTGAAGGACTTTCCATCGCCGGAGAGCCGGAAGCGGCGCGGGCGCCCAAGCCGCAAGCCGCAGACCCCGGTTTGGGCTGTAATTGAAGCAACAGGGGGTGCGGAATGAGCGCAGCCCTGCTATTGCCGGTAGTTTGGGGAGCAAGCAATCCGCAAGTTGGTTGGCAGGACCATCGAAAGGGGTGGGAAGAGAAACCTGCTACAAAGCTGGAAGTGAGCCGGCCGGCAAAAGCGCCGGCCACCGAGCCGGTGGTGAGTCTTGGCTTCTACCGGAGGCACACGGAAAGCATGTTGCGGCGCTATCTATATGCCTCCATGCAGGTGGGCAGAGCGCCCTCGATTCTGGGCGATCCGGTTGCCCGGGGTTGGTGCTCCAGCCGGCCGATCCGAACCTTTGAGGACGCGGTGATTTTCGTGCTCGACATCGAGAAGTGCCTGGACCGGCTGAATTCGCTGGATCGGCAGATGCTGAGCAGGGTGGTGCTGCAGGAGTACACACAAGCAGAGGCGGCGTTGATGCTGGGAATGAGTGTGCGAACCATGTCGTACAAGTTTCCCCAGGCATTGGACCGTTTGACGGAGATGTTGCTGGAAGCTGGACTGCTGGTTATACCGCAATGATGAGGTGGCTGCAAACGGCTGGCGAAGGGGGCGAAAGCGTTCCTCTTCGCCGGCAGGGGAACTGTTTGCCCCTTCGCGGCGATTCGCGGTCAGTTCCAAAGTTAAACTCGCCATCGAAACAGGAAACCCTTCGAGAACAAGCGGGCAATTCAAGAAAATTTCCGTTGAGCTTGGCTTCGACAGCTTCTAGGTTCAGGGTGTGTCGATCGAGTGGGAAGGTTATCCATTCGGTGAGGCAGGCCCGTGATCGTTCAAGCACCGGAGCTCCCGGCCAAAGAGAAAAGCCGCGTTGAAGACGTGAGAGGGTTGAATGGCCGATTGACCGAGATGGCTCTTGGCTATCAGCGGATGCTGGCAGAGGACCCTTGCCAACCGGCAGCCCTGATGGGCATGAGCGTAGTGGCATTGGCCAGCCGGCAGCAGGAAGCGGCGGTGACAATGGCTTCAGCGGCAGTGGCGGCCGCGCCGCAGTTGAGCACAGCCTGGGTGGCGTTGGGCCAGGCATTGAAGGCCGATGGCCGTGCCGAGGAGTCGGAACGAGCTTATAGAGAAGCCATTCGCCTGGATGGGGCGAGCGGGCTGGCGTGCCTTGGACTGGGCGAGTTGAAGATTGCTGCCGGGCGGCCGAAGGAAGCGCTGCGGGAGTTTGAGCTGGCTTTGCAGGAACAGCCGGCGCTGGTTGGCGCGCGCATGGGACAGGGACATGCGTTGGCTTTGATGGGACGGAATGAAGAGGCTCTTGAACGCTACGAGCAGGCACTGGCGCTGAGGCCGCGGCTGGCCGAAGGTGAGTTTGCAGCCGGCTTTGTTTTGGCGCGGATGGGCAAGCATAAGGAGGCGGAGAGACGCTACCGCCGCGCGCTGGTGCTGCGGCCGGATTTTGCCGCGGCGTGGATGAACCTGGGCCACCTGTTGCGGGAAGAGGGGCGCGAGGTTTATGCGGAGGCGGCGCTGCTGCGAGCCGTCGAGCTGCGCCCGGATATGATCTGCGGCTGGATCAATTTGGCGCTGCTGGAGCGCGAATTGCGCAAGCCGGACGTCGCGGAGGCGCATCTGCGCAAGGCGCTGGCGTTGAACCCAGAGCAGGTAGAGACGCTTGTGGCCTGGTGCCAGTTTCGCGCCGCCGAGCGGGATATGGCTGGGGCGTGGCAATGGCTGCGCTGGGCTTTGGCGCGAGACCCGGCTCATGCTGAAGCCGTGAACATGCACGGCATTCTGCTCCATGCGGAGGGCCGATTCGCGGAGGCCGTGGAAGTGTTTGAGCGGGCCGAAGGGCTGGGCAATCGCGCTGCGGCGTCCAACCGCGGAAACGCATTGCTGGATATGGACCGGATGGGTGAGGCGCTGAAGGCGCACGAGGCGGCGGTGCAGCACGATCCCCGGAGCCCCGGCGCCGAATATAACCTTGCGTTGACGCGGCTGCGACTGGGGGACTGGGAGCGAGGCTGGCCCGCGTACGAGGCGCGATGGCGCTTCCGCGAGGTGCATCCGAAGCCGAGAGTGTTTCGCCAGCCGCGTTGGCAGGGCGAGCCGCTCGAGGGACGGCGGATTTTGCTGCACGCAGAGCAGGGGTTGGGCGACACAATCCAATCTTGCCGCTACGCCACGCTCGTGGTGGCCCGGGGAGGCGTGCCGATTCTCGAGGTGCAGCCGGCGACGGAGCGGCTGATGGGTTCGTTGGCTGTGGTCCGCGCCGGCCGGGCCGAGACAGCACAATTAGGTGCTGGCCGAAGCGGGTTGAAGTTCGACTTTGAATGCCCGCTCCTGAGCCTGCCTGCCGTATTCGAAACCACGGTTGAGACGGTTCCGTGGCCCGGCGCTTACCTGGGAGCGGAGCCAACAGTTGTGGTCCAAAAACGTGTCGAGTTCCCCGATCTTCTGCCCGGCCCTTGTCCAGGCAGGCGGCCTTTGCGGATAGGCGTTGCCTGGGCGGGCAATCCCCGTTACAAGGCAGATCGGCAGCGGTCCATGGAACTCAAAACCATGCTGCCGCTTCTGCGCACGCCGGGTGTGACCTGGATTTCGCTGCAAAAAGGTCCAGCGCAAGAGCAATTGGCCGGGCTGCCAAGCGATCTGATTGTTTGGGATGGCTCCGGCAACGATCGGGATTTAGCGGAAACGGCGGCGCTGGTGGCCACGCTCGACCTGGTCATCTCCACGGATACCTGCGTTGCCCACCTGGCAGGCGCAATGGGCAAGCCGGTTTGGATTCTGCTGCCTTATCTGAGCGACTGGCGCTGGATGCAGCAGGTTGAGACCAGCCCCTGGTACCCTACTGCACAGCTCTTTCGGCAACAGGCTCCTGGCGACTGGGCTGGAGTACTGGAACACGTGATGGGCGAACTGAGCGAAGTGCGCCCCACGCTGCGAGGGCCTTCAGGCGCGGAAGCGCACAAGAATACCCATTTCGATCAGTTGATTCCGGCTTAGAGATGCGCAAGCCGAAAACGGGGAAAAAAGTTCTTGACAATCTTTACTCTATTGCATAGAGTACTATTTATTGAGGACTACTCTGAAAGTTGACGGAGGCCTCACGAGGAGAATCGTTATGAACACAAACGGTGAAGAGCAGGAACTGAAAGACAGGCTGAAGTTGATTGAAACCATGATTGCCGAAGGCCGGCGGACAACCGAGAGCTGGGGTTGGGTCTTTGTTTTGTGGGGTATTGCGTACTATGTGGCCATCGCCTGGTCCGTGTGGGGGAACCACAGCTCGATTGCCTGGGCAGTGACAATGACGGTTGCAATGATCCTGACGTTTGGCATTGTGGCGTGGCGTGCGGGTGGAGGCAGGCGGAGCTCGCAGCCGGCGACGACTTTGGGCCGCGCGGTCACCGCGGTTTGGATCGCCGTCGGGGTCTCATTTACGGTTCTTTTGCCGTCATTGGGCATTGGCGGCCACTCCACTTCGAATTTGGTTGTTGCCATCATTGGAACGTTGCTGGGCACGGCCAACGCGGCCTCCAGCATCATTCTCAAGTGGAAGCTGCAATTTGCCTGTGCGCTGGCCTGGTGGGCACTGGCGGTGATCGCCTCGCTTGGTACAACAAGGCAGGCGTTCATTGCATTATTGGTGGCGCTCTTCTTCTGCCAGATCGTCTTCGGCGGTTATGCAATGTGGTGCGAGGCTCGCGAACGCAGACAGGTGGTCTCTCATGCCTGAGCTGCCAGAGCTGAATCCTGTGATCCACGGGAAGCTGCGACTGGCCCTGCTCTCGCTGCTCAGTAGCGTTGAAGAGGCGGAGTTCACCTGGCTGCGCCAGAAGACCGACTCTACCGACGGCAACCTGGGCGCGCAGCTTATGAAGCTTGAAGAAGCGGGCTACGTGGCCGTCGAAAAAAAGTTTGTGCAGCGCAAGCCGCAAACCAACTACCGCATCACCGATGCCGGCCGGCAGGCGCTCGCCGATTATGTGCAGGCGCTGAAGCAATTGCTAGGCTCCGCGATGAACGCATAACAAAATCCCAGAGGAGGTTGGAGATGACACAGAGAATCACTGCGAATCAACTGACGGGCCGCGCGATTGGTGCGCTGATGTTTACAGGGTTCGGCGCGGCGTGGCTTTTTCTTTTCCTCTACGTACGCGAACGGATCAGCGCGGTTTCACTTAGCGTACTTGCGCTGGCCGCCGCGGGGCTGGTGCTGGCCGCGGTCCATTTGTTGGGTCAGGCAAAAGGGCTGCCACGCGAGCCCGAAGATCCCCGCGTCATGAAGGTGTTCCATTGGGTCAACGGGACTCAGTGGGTGGTGTGTTTTGTGCTGGCGACGATTTTGGGCCGGCTGCATCACAATGCGTATATCGTTCCCGCCATTGCATGCATCGTGGGGCTGCACCTGTTTCCGCTGGCGTGGCTGTTCCGATATCGGATGCACTACGTAACCGGGACGGCGATGGTGCTGTGGGCGGTGGGCGCAATGCTCTTTGTTCCGGAGGGTCAGGTGCAGGGAACGACGGCAGTGGGGATGGGAGTGATTCTTTATGTTTCCGCGGCGGTTACTCTGGCGCTGGCTGTGGATAAAGCGCGCAGGGCCACACGGCTGGTTAACGCGGAGGCAGTTTAGACAGAGCGGCCGGGTACAACGGAAGCCGGCTGATCACGCAGATCCAGAGATGCGCGCACCCGCTGCATGATGCCCAGATAGTAGGCCAGGTTGTGAATGGTGTTGAGCGTCCCAGAGAGCGGCTCGCCGGCTTGCATCAGGTGGCGCAGGTAAGCGCGAGAGTAGCGGCGACAGACCATGCAGTCGCACGCCGGATCGGGCGGCCCTTGGTCTTCAGCATATTTTTTGCCCTTGATGTTTAGGCGCCCTTCGCTGGTGAAGAGCAACCCGTGGCGTGCGGCGCGGGTCGGCAGTACGCAATCCATCATGTCCACGCCCATGCGGGCGTATTGCTCAATCTCGTCGGGGTAACCCACACCCATCACGTAGCGGGGCTTGTTGGCCGGCAGCAGCGGAAGCACTTCGGAGATGATTTCGAGCGTGAGCGCGCGCGGCTCGCCCACGCTGAGTCCGCCGATTGCGTAGCCGTCGAAGTCCATTTCGACGAGACGTTCGGCGCTCTGGCGACGAAGATCGGGATACATGCCGCCCTGGACGATGCCAAAGAGGGACTGAGTGCTGTCTTCCAACTCCGCGTGCCACGGCACTCCTTCGCGATGTGCACGATGGTGATGGAGCGATCGCGCGGCCCAGGCCATGGTCAGGCGCAGGCTCTCCTCGGCGCGGCTGCGTTCGGCGGGGTACTCGGTGCACTCGTCGAAGGCCATGGCGATGTCCGCGCCCAGGGCGATCTGCACGTCCATGGAATGCTCGGGAGTGAAGAAGTGGCTGCTGCCGTCAAGATGGGAGCGGAAGCGCACACCCTCGTCGGTTACCTTGCGCAACTGGCTGAGGCTGAAGACCTGGAAGCCGCCGGAGTCGGTGAGCAGGGCGCGCGGCCAACTGATGAACCGGTGAAGTCCGCCCATGCGGCGGATGGGCTCGTGGCCGGGCCGCAGATAGAGGTGATAGGTGTTGCCAAGAATAATTTCGGCGCCGAGCGTCTCCAGCACGTCCTGCGGAACGGCTTTGACCGTTCCGGCGGTGCCCACCGGCATGAAGACCGGCGTTTGGACGGTGCGATGAGGCAGATGGAACTCGGCGCGGCGCCCACCTGCATCCGATTCGGCAATGATGTTGAAGTCGAGACCCACCCAACGATTCTAGCTGGGCAGAGTGCTGATGAAGGTTTGTGGTTTCCCACCCTTGCGACAGAAAAAAGTCGCAAGGATGGGGCAAGGAGGTGATTGGGCTATCTGGCGGTCCTGCCCAGCCGCAGCAGCAGGCCGGCGCGGGCCACGCGCGGCATACCGAGCGTTGTGGTGGGGGTTTTCGAGTCCTCGATCTGGCGGTTGAGCAGGTTTTCGCCGGCAGTGAACAGTTGCAGTCGCTTGCCGAAGTCGTGTGAGGCATAGGCATCGAGCCGGAAGTAACCGTGCAGCAAGGCGGTGTTGGCGGCATCGTCGAACTGGCGTCCGCTTAACCTTCCCTGCAGGCTCATGGTTCCCAGGGCCGAGCGACTGGCACGCACATTCATCGTGGCCAGGTTGCGGGCGACTTCGGGAATCCAGTTGCCGAGGTAGGGTGTGTCGCCGGCGTTGGTTACGGTGGCATGAGCGTACTGGTATCCGCCATCCACCGCCAGCCAGCGCCGGGGCGCAACCTGAAAGTCCACAGAGACGCCGCGGCTCTCGATCTGTCCCAGGTTCTCTCGCATGAGCAAAATCGGCGACGATTCGCCGTCGATGGTGACCGCGGTAATGGGGCGGTTGACCTGGGTGAGGAAATAGCTGGAACGCATGCTGCCCCAGCGCCATTCGCTGGCCAGGCCCGACTCCCAGCCGGTGGCGCGCTCACTCAATAACGTGCCGCTGGGGTAGGTAAGCTGGTTCCCCACCTGGGTAGAGCGATAGAGTTCGTTGGGCGTGGGCTCGCGAAAGGCGCGGAAGCCCGTGCCGGTCAGTGCCCAGTGGTTCCATAGCTTGCGCGAGACGCCGAGACGGGGATCGAAAAATCGCTGGCCAAATTGCGGCGGCTGCGTTGGGTACTCACCCCATGTGGCTCCGTTCCACAGGAGTTGCTGGCCGTCGTAGTTCTGAAACCAGTCCATGCGGCCGGAGGCGGTCAACGTCCAGGCCCGGCGCACCCACATCGTCTCGGCATAGGCAGCCGAATCGCGCTGGTGATCGTGCAGGTTGGTAAGAGCGGTGGACTTGCCGTAGGTTTGCTCCTGATCCCACACGCGGACATCGTGGGCATCAGCCCCGGCCACAACCAAAAGCCCCGCGCCGAGCGGCTGGCTCCAGTGGGCTGCCGCGCCCAACTCGTTGTCTGGCGTGAGCGAAAATCGCGTGGGAGTCTCGCCGCAGCGATAATCGCAATCCGCATCGCCGAAATTGGGCAGGTTGGAAATGCTCGAAAACGTCTGCCGGAAGTGCTCGGCCGAGCCGAAAAGTCGCAGGGCCAGCGAACTGCTGCGCGGCCCCTGCCAATCGCCGCCGGTCGCGTAACGCCACAGGCGGGTTCCGTTGGTCTGGTAAGGCGTTCCGTTGTTGCGCGCGTCGTTAAAGCCGCTGCCGCGCACAAACAGCCTCAAAGGGCTGGTGTCGCGCTCGGCGAGCAGCATGGCGTTTTGGCTGTGAACGTTACTGGCCGTATCTACAGGCCCGCGCTGAGCCGGAGCTTCCTGGATATAGCCATCCGTCCCCAGCGCGCCGCCGGCGATCATCGCGCCCCAGGGCCCGCGCTTGGCCTGGGCCATCATGCTGTCGTCAAAGGTGCCTTCGCCGCCGTAGCTCGAGCGAAACTCGAACACGTCGCCCGTCGGCCGGAACGGGATCACGCTCACCACCCCCCCGATGGCGCTCGAGCCGTAAAGGTCGCTGGCGCCGCCGCGCACCAGCTCAATGTTCTCGACTGCCAGTTCGGGCTCTTCTTGCCAGTGAATCCACCCGCCGAAGGGGTCATTCAGCGGAACGTCGTCCTGGGTGAGCAAAGTGCGGCTGGCAGAGGTGGAACCAAGCCCGCGCAGGCTGATTCCCTGCGACGAGGGGTTGGCCACCAACGAGCTCGAGCGGCGGAACAGCTCCACGCCGGAAAGCTGGCGCAGATCGCCGTCCAGGGTAACAGCGGCTGTCGTGGCGAGGGCATTTTCAGTAAGCAGACGCGTGGCCGCCGGACTTTCCAGCGAACCAAGCGGGGTGCGATAAGCGGTTACTGTCGTTTGTTCTGAGGCGGCGGCGAGCTGCAGGCGGA
The DNA here is from genome assembly GCA_050013735.1 of Occallatibacter sp. GTDB lineage: Bacteria > Acidobacteriota > Terriglobia > Terriglobales > Acidobacteriaceae > Telmatobacter. Next base: position 28,701 of record JBEKEQ010000018.1, on the reverse strand, counting down.
TGGTGACTCCGGCGGAAAGGAGCATGGTTTTCTCGTCGAACCCCGCGGCAGACACGCGCAGGCGGCAGGGAGCGGCACACTCAACGTTCAGTCTTCCATTCGCGTCGGTGCGTCCCAGCAGCTTTCCCTGGGAGTCGTTGACCAATGCGCCGACCAGTGGGGCGCCGCTGCTATCTTCAACCGTAACCGTGAACGTCACAGGGGTTTGTGCGCTAAGGTGCGCCGGGGTAAACAATACCGCCGCTAGCGCCAGCGCGCCAACCGTCGCTTTGTACCTGAGCCACTGCATCATCTTCACTGTCGGTGCCGGGGAGTAGACTGATCAGCAATTGTGACACGGTTTTTCCAGATCTGGCATCAAAATTCTGTGACGCAATCTCGCACAATGGAATTAAGACAAAGGCGCGTTCGGCCAGCCGCGGGTGAGGAATTTCCAGTCCCGGCTCGCTGATTTTCAGGTCGTCGAAGAGCAAAATGTCCAAATCAAGCGTCCGCGGCCCGTTGGGGATGCTTGCGGCGCGGTCACGCCCGAACTCCTGCTCGATGGCCAGCAGCCCTTCCAGCAACTCCCGAGGCTCAAGTTCCGTCTCCAGGGCAACCACGGCGTTGATGAACCGCGGCTGGCCGGCAAAGCCGACCGGTTTGGTGGAATAGAGCGACGACCGGCTGATTACGTGGCCCAGAAATTCCAGGCGCTGCGCGGCTGCAGCTAGAGTAGCTTCCGGCGTCCCCGCCCAACTGGCCAGGTTGCTGCCCATCCCGATGTAGGCGGTACGCATCCTCTCCAGACTAACGTGGAGCACGGAGATCTTAAGAGTGCGCATTCCGCGGGATGAGCAGGAAACGCTCCATCTGCTAGCATCCTCTATGGAGATGAATCGGTATGGAAGGTCTGACCAGCGCAAGCCTTGGCGCCCGCCGCAATGAAGATATCGCTCTCGATCTGCTGAAGTTTGTAGCCGCCACGGCCGGCGTGGGCCGAGCCGCCGCGCCCTCTACAGGGTTCAGCGGCGGCGCCGGCCCCAAGCCGGAGGAGCACGTGAACCAATTGCTCGAGCTCTACAGCCGCTGCCTTGAAGCCGTGGAAGGCAAAGGGGCAAAAAAATAGCCGGCGAGTCCATGGTGCGAGTTGCCGTTGCCGGAGCCGGCGCATTTGGCCGCAACCATCTCCGTGTTTACCGGGAACTGGAAAGCGCCGGCCGGGGTGTTGCCCTGGTAGCTGCCGTCGAGCCCGATGCGGAACGCGCCGCGGATGCCAAGGCCAAATACGCGATCCCCGTTTTTTCCTCGGTAGACGCTCTGCTGGCCGCCGATCTTCATCTCGACGCAGCCAGCGTTGCGGTTCCCACGGTCCATCATCACGCCGTCGCCGCTGCGCTGCTCGACGCGGGCCTTGATCTGCTGGTTGAGAAGCCACTCGCCACGAGCCTCGACGAGGCCGACGATCTAATACAGCGAGCCGCCAATGGCAAGCGCATCCTGCAGCCCGGTCACCTGGAACGCTTCAACCCCGCTGTGCTGGCCGTGGAGCCGAAACTGCGCCGGCCCATGTTTTTTGAGGCTCACCGGCTCTCTGTCTTTACGCCTCGTTCGCTTGATGTGGACGTGGTGTTGGACCTGATGATTCACGACCTGGACATTGTGCTTACCTTTGCCGCCTCGCCGGTGCGCGAAGTGCGCGCCGTGGGGCTGCCCATACTGTCGCCCAAAGTAGACATCGCCAACGTCCGCGTGGAGTTCGAGTCGGGATGTGTGGCCAACTTCACTGCCTCTCGGGTTTCAACCGAGCGCGTGCGCAAACTGCGTTTTTTCGAGCCCCGGCAATACGTCTCCATCGACTATGCGCGGCAAGACCTGCTGGTGATTCGCGTCGGCGAGCGTGGCGGGGTCGATTTGCCGCCTAAGGTTGCCGCCATGCTGCCGCCAGGGATTGCCGAGGGAATCGCATCGGGCAAGATCGACCTGAAGAAGATTGACCCGGCGCTCATTGCTCAATTTGCCGCGATGGCGAAGATTGATCCGTCGGTGATCGCGCAGTTCATGAACCCCGCGGAATCGAAGGCGGCCTTGAGCTTCTCCAAGCCTGAGGTTACGCCCGGTGAGCCGCTGCGGCTTGAGATTGAGTCGTTTCTCAATTCGGTAAGCACCCGTCGCGGGCCACGGGTGACCGCCAGGCAGGGCCGGAATGCTCTGGCGCTTGCGCTGGAGATTGAGGCAGCAATGGCTGCCCACGCACATCGCGCCGGCCTCGACGACTTCTTCTTGCCAGGCGCGTAACGGGATCGTTCATTGATTCGGAACAGCGCCCCCTTTGTTGACAGCCGATGCCGGGGATATTAGGGTTGGCAGGCGAAAGGTGGACATCGTTTTTGCTCCGCGAAAAAACCGGGGAGCATTTAATTCGCCATTTTGGAAAACCGATTTTCTAGAGCTTTTGACATGAGGAGTGCGATGAAGAACATTGGATTGTGTACGGCAACGGCAGCGTTGGCGTTGTGCGCAGGGTGGTGGATGGCCGGGGCGCAGCAGAGCGCAAAGCCTGCGTACCTTGACCCCAGTTTGCCGGCGGAGCAGCGTGCGGCAGATCTGGTTGGCCGTATGACGCTGGAAGAGAAGGCTACCCAACTGGTGAACCAGGCGCGCGCCATTCCCCGGCTCAATGTGCCGGCTTACGACTGGTGGAGCGAGTCTTTGCACGGCGTGATGCGCGACGGAACCACTGAGTTTCCTGAGCCCATCGGTCTGGGCGCCACCTTCGATGCGCCGGCGGTTCACAAGATGGCCGTCATCATCGGCACCGAGGGACGCATCAAGCACGCGCAATTCGTGCGCGCGGGTCACAGCAACATCTTTGAGGGGCTTGATTTCTGGGCCCCGAACATCAACATCTTCCGCGATCCCCGCTGGGGCCGCGGACAAGAAACATACGGCGAAGATCCGTTTCTCACCGCACGCATGGGTGTGGCGTTTGTCACAGGCATGCAGGGCGATGATCCGCATTATTACAGGGTCATTTCCACGCCCAAGCATTTTGCGGTACACAGCGGTCCAGAGCCGGATCGACACAGGATGGACGTCAAAGTAAGCAAGCACGACGAGATTGACACGTATCTGCCGGCCTTTCGCGCCACGGTCACCGAAGCCCACGCGGGTTCCGTGATGTGCGCTTACAACAGCATCAACGGCCAGCCCGCCTGCGCCAATGAGTTCCTGTTGGAAGACCAGTTGCGCGGCAAATGGGGATTTAAAGGTTACGTGGTTTCTGATTGCGCCGCTGTCCGCAACATTTTCGACGGCCACCACTACAAGCCCACCCAGGCCGAGTCTTCGGCCATCAGCCTGCAGCGCGGCATGGACAACGAGTGCATCGACTTTACCACCAAGGTCAAGGACGACTTCGACTACAAGCCCTATCTCGATGCCGTAAAGCAAGGGTTCCTGAAAGAGAGCGACATCGATGTTGCGGTGACGCGCCTCTTTACCGCGCGCATGAAGCTGGGCATGTTCGATCCGCCGGAGATGGTGTCTTACTCGAAGATCGACGAGAGCTTGCTCAACAGCGCCGCGCATCGCGCCTTTGCCCGCAAAATGGCCAACGAATCCATGGTGCTGCTGAAAAACGACGGCGTGCTGCCGCTGAAGACTTCGGGCATCAAGATCGCCGTTGTCGGCCCGCTGGCAGACCAGACCAGAGTGTTGCTGGGCAATTACAACGGCATACCCTCTCATACCGTTTCTACTCTTGAAGGATTACGCGCCGAGTTTCCCGCGGCAACCATCAACTTTGTTCCGGGTACCGGATTCCTGCGCAAGGACAAGTCTCCCTCGTCAACTGCCGACGCTGTTGCCGCAGCCAAAGCAGCGGATGTTGTGGTGGCCGTGGTTGGAATTACCAGCGAGCTGGAAGGCGAGGAGATGAAAGTCAACCAGGAGGGCTTCCTGGGCGGTGACCGCACCAGCATCGACCTTCCCAAGCCCGAAGAGGCGTTGCTCGAAGCCGTGGCCGCTACGGGCAAACCGCTGGTGGTGGTGCTCAACAACGGCAGCGCTTTGGGCGTGAACTGGGCCAATGCCCACGCGAACGCCATTCTGGATGCATGGTATTCCGGCGAAGAGGGCGGCGCAGCGATTGCTGAAACGCTGAGCGGCCGCAACAATCCCGCAGGCCGTCTGCCAGTAACTTTCTACAAAGATGTCAACCAGTTGCCGGCTTTCCGCGACTACTCAATGAAAGGCCGCACCTACCGTTACTTTGAGGGCACACCGCTTTATCCCTTCGGTTACGGCTTGAGTTACACCACCTTCAGTTACAGCGGACTTGCCATTCCAACCGGTGCGGTTGCGGCGGGCAATCCGGTGATTGCCGAAGTGACGGTGACCAACACCGGTAACCGCGCCGGCGACGAAGTTGCGCAGCTTTATCTTAGTTTTCCTGCCGTTGCAGGCGCGCCGCTGCGGGCGCTGCGAGGATTTCAACGCGTGCATCTCGAAGCGGGCGCTTCGCAGAAGTTGTATTTCGAGCTGAAGTCGCGTGACCTGAGCATGGTGACTGAAGCCGGAGAGCCCATTGTCGCCGAGGGGAAGTATGAAGTATCAGTTGGCGGAGGGCAGCCGCAAACCGGCGCGCCGGTGGTGACTGGGAGTTTCAGCATCAAGGGATCGCTGACGCTGCCGGAATAGCTGAACATTCGCAAACGTAGAAAGGGGCGTCTGCTGCGGCGGACGCCCCTTTTTTTGTCCTGGCTCATTTGTTCACAATTTTCGACTGCCCGCGATTTCGCCGCTTCGGGAACAGTTTCTTCCGCTTCGGTGTCTACACCAGCACAGTGGTTCCGATTGGGATGAACGGATGTACGGGGTCCCCGGCGACAGGTCCTCGTCGCTGGGGTGGAAGATGGCCGTGAGCCCCGCTCCCCGCGCCCGGTTGAGCGCGCAGCGCGGTGAGCCCCTTCGTGTTTCAAAGGCCTCCTGACTCCCGGCCGGCGCGGCTGAATTGATCTTCGGGGAGGCAGGCCATGTTTGAAGACTCCACCTTCGAGACCACCGGAAGAATCCGCACCCGCAGCCGTGGCTGGATGATCGCGGCTCTGCTCTTCAACAGTTCCATCCTGCTCGCACTGGTCTTGATTCCGCTCATCTACCCTCAAGCGCTGCCCCACCAGATGATCGCATTTTTGATGGAAGCGCCAGTGCCTCCGGCTGAGTCCCAGCCTGGGCGGCCACAACCTGCGCACGCAACACCTACTCCGACTCGTGCGCTTGAGGACCCGTTTCAGGCGCCACGGCAAATTCCCAACAGCATCGCAATCCTCGAAAGGCCTGACGCACCGCTCAACATCGCCGATCCCGGGCCGGAGATTGGAGTTCCCGGCGGAATTGGACCATCCTTGCCCAGTTTGCCCGGCAGGACCGTGCTCCCCACTGTGCGACCGGCGGCCAAAGCTCCTGTGCGCGTTCCAAGTTCCATGGTTGAAGGCCTGTTGGTTCTGAAAACTCTTCCTCTCTATCCGCCGATTGCCAGAGCATCCCGCACTGAAGGCACAGTGGTGCTGGCAGCTACCATCTCCAAAACAGGAACCATCGAAAACTTGCGCGTCGTTAGTGGCTCCGCCATGCTGCAACAGGCCGCGCTGGATGCGGTAAAAACATGGCGCTACCGGCCCTATCTTCTCAACGGCGAGCCGGTTGAAGTGGAGACCACGGTCAATGTGAACTTCAGATTGGAGCAATAACGCGGGGCGAGACTGAGCTGCGGGGTTCGGAGAGGCGAAGGGTTTTTACCCGCTTGCAAGCACTTCGCGGGTGAGCTCGTTCCATGCGGCCATCGCGTCCGGCATGGGCGGGCTCACCGCGCCGGGCGCTACGCTCGCAATCACCGTTTGCGGCTCCACAATGCCACGCTCGTCGCGCAGAGCTCCCTTTACCCAGCCCACCGCGGCCAGCCCATCGCGGCCGGTAAAAATCTGCTCGATGTAGAACCAGCGCTCGTCCCAGCAGATCAGGCGGGAGGCGAGTTGGAAACGAGAGAACAAGGGCATGGAGCGACGGTATGTGACCCAGGCCGCGCCTACAAGCGGCTGCCAACGGCGGCGGACAATGTGCTCCAGCAGCCGCGTGCGAGCCAGCAGATGAATTCGCGCATAGTCCATCACGCTCAGGTAGCGGGCGTTGTTCATGTGCAGGTTCATGTCGATGTCATTGGGCCAGACGTGCATGCGCAGCCGGTCTTCTTCCAGAATGCCCAGCGACGGGAGCGGCCGCAGATGCTGGCGAATGGCCAGCGCAGGAATGCGGACAAAGCTGATGAAATGCGACAAACGGCGCTCCTTAGCGACGCACCTGACTAAATCAACATTAGACGATCAAGCGATTGGGGCCTGTGATCGCTGCCCCATCCAGGTGGCACGATTGGCCCATAGGCGGGCAAGCGCCGCCCGCCCCACCGCAGGGGTCTGGCGCACTCGCGGCCCTATCGGCGACAATTCTCCTGCCATGAAAAATCTATCCCGCAGGGACTTCCTGATGACCGCTTCCGTCGCCACGCTTGCCTCAGCCGCATCGCCCAGTTTTGCCGCAATCAGCCGCCAACGCGTCTTCATCGGCTCCAACACCCCCGACGGAATCCTGGCCTACGACTGGGATCCCGTGAGCGCCGAACTGGCGCCGGCAGGAGTGGCCGCCAAACTCACTAACGTGGATTGGATCACCTTTTCTCATGGGCACGAATTTCTTTTTGCTGCATCCGAGGTGGAGTCGTTCAACGGCAAGGCGACGGGTGGTGTAGCCAGTTATCGCGTCGAAAACGGCAAGTTGCATCAGCTTTCCGCGCAAAACTCAGCCGCCGTGGGCACCTGCCACATTGCCCTGGATCACACCGGGCGCGTGCTACTCTCTGCCGACTACGGCGGCGGCTCTGCGGCAAGCTTTCTGGTTACCGATGGCAGACTGAGCCCCATCGTATGGACCGAGCACTATACCGTCCATGGGCCGGACCGCGATCGCCAGCAATCTGCCCACGCGCACTTTGCCTCCTACTCGCCCGACAATCGATTTGCCTACATCAACGACCTGGGCGGCGACTGCATTCACATCTACTCGCTCAACGCGCATACAGCTATGTTGACGCCTGCCGGAACTTACCACGCCCAGCCAGGCGCGGGACCGCGCACCCTGCACTTTCACCCCAACGGCCACACCGCATACTCTGTGAATGAATTGAATTCAACAGTCGACGTGCTGCGGTGGCACAAGGCCGACGGCAGCCTGAACCTGGTGACGCGCATCAGCCTGCTGCCGGAGGGCTTTCACGGCATTACGCGCGCATGCGACACGGTAATCACCAGGGATGGAAAGTCTGTCTACTTCGCCAATCGCGACAACGATTTTCTCTATAGCTTCCACGCCGATCCACTCACCGGCAGCCTCACGCCCATCGCCCGCTCGAATTGCGGGGGAAAAATTCCGCGCAACTTTACCCTGGACCCCACGGAGCGGTGGATGCTGGTCGCCAACCAGGACTCCAACCTGCTGAGCGTGTTTGCGCGCAACCCCGAGACCGGAGCGCTGTCTGACGAAGGCAAGAGCTTCGCCGCCGCCAAGCCCATGTGCATCCTGTTTGCGTAAGAAGCGGGGACGCCCGGCGGGCAGGCACGGGTAAATCAAGACAGGCTCGGCGCAATGCCGAGCCTGTCTTCGTGTGCGCCGATATCGCCGGCAGACCCTACATTGCCGCGACGAATTCCGGAACCAGGGGGCTTGCATGAGCCTGCAGCAACTGACCCATCCGTGCGGTCATGTCTTTGTACATTGATGCCGCGCGGAAGGCATTCACGCAGATGCTTTCATTCACCTGGGAGAAGGTGTACTGCCCTAGAGATAACGCGATGTAGAGGCGGATCTGCATGGCGTCGCTGCGCAGGGCCGCAATCAGTTCGAGATCAGCCGGGCCGCTATTTCGGGCTGCATAGTCGGCCATCTCCAGCATTACGCCCGCGTTCTGAAACATGACGCAGAGGCCCTTGGGGCCTTCCATGCGCTGCCAGGCGTCCTGGGGAGTGGTGCTGAGGCCTTCCTTCCAAAGGGGATGGTTGTCACTCAACACGCGGACTCTCCAGTCCAGCCGCAGGCGGGATAACAGCGATTCCCAGGACTGCTCATTCCGCCGGCGGGCAGAGGCCCTTAACCTGACCATGAAAAATGCCACAATCGCGATTGCGGCCATTGGTATTAGAGCGAGAATCATTCAGCCTCCAAAAATCAAGTTGCGCCAATCTGCCTCTTTTTCGGGCAGTCCCAGTCGGATGTTGCCGTTTAATCTGGAGCGAAGGTAACTAACTTTGTGATTACTTAAGTAAATTAAGATAACCCATAATCAAGGTCAATCATACTTTAGAGCCAGTGTGGAGCCCTTTTGGGGGGACCGTTGCGACAAATGATTTCAACTCATTCCGGATCAATTGGTTAGGGGATGCGAACGGACTGAATAGAGAGGCTTATGCGCTCATGAGGGCGGGGTTGGAAAGAGGGGCTTCAATCATGCTCTCCGCCGCTGTTTCGCCGGGAGGTGCGGTGGGAACGGGGACGTGGGCCAGTTCCCAGGCGGAACGATCTTTGAGCAGCCGTGACACCAGGGCGGTGTGCATGGCGTGGCCAGCCCGCTCGGCCACTACATGACCCTCAATGCGCCGGCCGGCCAGGGCCAGGTCGCCGATGAGGTCCAGCATCTTGTGGCGCACATATTCATCGGCGAAGCGCAGGCAGCCGTTTTCAGGCCCGCGGTCACCCAGAATAATTGCATTTTCAGCCGTGGCGCCGCGGATGAGTCCCATGTCGCGCAGCCGTTTCTCGTCGGTCTTGTAGCCAAAGGTGCGAGCTGGGGCTATCTCCGTGCCGTAAGTCTCGGCGGCCAGGTCCACGCTTGCGCTCTGGTGGCCGATGGGGGCAGGAAAATCAATGGTGTATTGGATGTTGTAGCCGGAGCCGGGGTAAATGCCAATAAATTTATCGCCTTCGCGGACCTCTACAGGGCGCAGGACTCGAACAGTTTCACGGCGGCGGCGCTGGGTGCGAATGCCGGCGCTGAGAATGGCCTGCACATAAGGCAACGCGCTGCCGTCCAGAATGGGCAGTTCCAGGTTATCCAACTCCACAATCACGTTATCCACGCCCATGCCGATGAGCGCCGACAGCAGGTGCTCGGTGGTGGAGATGAGTACGCCCTGGCGCATGAGGCTGGTGGCGTAGCTGACTTTGGCCACATTGCGGCCCGTGGCGGGAATCTCAAAGTTATCCAGGTCAGTGCGGCGAAAGACAATGCCCGAACCGGCGGGAGCGGGCAGGAGGCGCATGGTTACCGGCGCGCCCGAATGCAGCCCCACCCCAGAGAACTCCAGCAGCTCTGCGATGGTCTGTTCCAGGTGGGCAGGACTAGTCAATCAATCGCACTCCAACGGCCGAATCCGAGTCGTAACCGTTAGATTAGACGCGAATTCGGGCAGCTATACTGTGGCATTTTTGCCACACCATGCGCTTGTAGTGCAATCTGCCAGACGCCAAACCGACCAAAAGCTGGTTATCGCGTGTCAATGCGGGATGCAACCGGTGGTATAGTGCCTCGTAGACTGGCTGGAAAGATGGCCATCCTGCTGAAATGGAGACCGTTGTGGACGAAATGCAACCTATGGCAGCCGAAAAGGACCGGCCAAAGCGCGCCCTGGCTGGCAAATTTCTGGAGAATGCCCTCTTCAGAAGCCGATACCTGGCCCTCTTTGCAGTCCTCGGCTCCTTAGTGGCCTCGGTCGTGCTGTTTCTGAAGGGATGTTTGGAAATCATCAGAACCTGCATCGCCTTTTGGCCGGAACTGCTGCATTTTCAGCAAGCTCCGGCCGACGACAAGCGGGTGCTGGTCTCGGTTATTCCCGCAATTGATTATTATCTTTTCGCGATCGTGCTGCTGACGTTCTCCATGGGCGTGTATGAGCTTTTTGTCGGAGAAATCGTTCCTCAGAGCTGGATCGATCAGGCTTCCGGCGAGCGCAGATTGCGGCCATCGTGGCTCAACGTTAAGTCGGTCGACGAGCTGAAGACTCATGTCGGCAAGGTGGTCATGATGATCCTCATTGTCAATCTCTTTGAGCAATCGTTTGAAATCGACTACAGCAAACCCAGTGACTTGTTGTTCCTGGGCGGGGCTCTTTTTCTTGTGGCGATCTCCCTGTTTACGGCTCATGGCCTCACGCGGAGCTCCACGATCTTCGAGAGAGAAAAGACTGCAGCTCGCGAACCCGAGGAAGAGTGAGCGGCTCGCTGAGAGCGTAGCTTTACCTTTCCTGCACCCAGGATTTTTTTATATGTCTTTAGCCGGCGATCCATCGATTCCCATGCGCGCCCTGCTGGCCGGAGCGCGGCGCAAGCAGCCGGCTCTGTTGCAACTGCTCAGGAAACTGGTGCTGGCGGAATCCCCCTCGGGCGACAAGGCCGCCGTGGACGCATGCGTTGCAATTGCCGCTGCGCACGCCAGGGCTTTGGGAGGGCATGTCCATCTGCACCGTCAGCCAAGTTTTGGCGATGTGCTTGAGGCACGTTTTGGGCCGAAGACGAAGCCAGGGGTGGCCAAGCCCGTCCTGCTTCTGGGGCATTTGGATACAGTGTGGCCATTAGGGACGCTTAAGACCATGCCTTACCGCCTTGACCTGGACGAGGGCCGATTGCGAGGTCCCGGCGTTCTGGATATGAAGTGTGGAGTGGCTATGGCATTCACGGCACTTGAGATGCTCAACGAGGCCGACCTGCTACAGCGGGAGATTGTGCTGTTGCTGAATAGCGACGAGGAGGTGGGCAGTCCGGTTTCGCGGCCCATCACGGAACGGCTGGCAGCTGCGTGCTCCGCGGTGTATGTACTGGAGCCGGCGCAGGGATTGGCTTGTAAAACCGCGCGCAAGGGAACCGGCAATTGGCGGATCGAAGTGAACGGTGTTGCGGCACACGCCGGCGTGGATTTTGAAAAAGGCGCGAGTGCGATTCGCGAACTGGCGCGCGTGGTGGAGACCGTGAGTGGCTGGACCGACCTCAAGCGCGGCCTGACGGTGAGCGCGGGGTTGGCCGGCGGAGGTTCGGCCACCAACGTGATTCCCAGCCAAGCCTGGGCGGAAGCGGATGTGCGCATTGCCCGCAAAGCCGACGGGCCGCGCATCGAGCGCAAGTTTGCCGGGCTCAAGCCGGTGGACGAGCGCTGCACAATAACCGTCTCTGGAGGAATCAACCGCCCGCCCATGGAGCGCCGGCAAGGAACCGTGCGCCTCTACCGCGAGGCCAGGGCGTTGGCAGCGGAGCTCGGCTTTACCCTGGACGAAGCTGCCACCGGGGGCGCTTCAGACGGCAACTTCACGGCGGCTCTCGGCATCCCCACACTGGATGGGATGGGCGCCGTGGGTGAGGGCGCTCACGCGCTGCACGAATCCATCGTGGTGGAGCATCTGGCTCCCCGGACGGCGCTGCTGGCAGGCTTGCTGGCGCCGAGCGGCAAGGGCCGAGAGTAACGGGGCAACTGCGCACTGGAATCCGGCCTCTATAGGTTAGGAGCGTGCTTCGAGACCAGGCATCTTGAGGCTCGCTTCACGGTCGGGGCAGGGGCGCTGGATTTTCGCGATTTCTCTGGCTTACCGGGCGAGAAGGAGAATCGCATTGGCATCGCCTGGACCCTGCCTCTTTTATTCCCCCATCCAACCGCGATCTGAAGGAGTCACATGGCTACTGAAACAACCCGCAAAATTGATAACAAGGAAGTTGAAGAGGTTCTGTTAACGGTGATCCAGAGTCTCATCGACGGGCAGCAAGGTTTTCAAGAGATTGGCGAGCATTTGAAAGATGAAACTCTGCGGCACTATTTCGCGGCCGAATCTCTGCGGCGCGCGCAGTTCCGCGGCGATATCGAAGAGGTTCTGCATCAGGAAGGCGTGCACGACATAAAGGAAAAGGGCACGGTCGCGGGCACGGTCCACCGGGCGTGGGGCGACATCAAGGCTCACCTGGGCGGGGGCGATCACACGCTGCTGGAGACGTCAGAAGCCGGCGAGGACGAAGCCAAGAAGGCCTACCAGGAAGCGCTGGAAAAAGAATTGCCGCTGCCGGTGAAGCAACTGCTCGCCACGCAATATGCGCATATCCAGCTTTCACACGATTATGTGAAGGCCGCGCGCGACAGCCGGAAGTAGCAGACAGTTGTACATGGTGAAGCGGTGATGGTAGGCCCGGGCGCAGATACCCGGGCCTTCTCACGTTTGCACACAAAGACCGAAAATGGGGTTTGTCTTTCTTTTAATACAGGCCTACCCGCGGAGATGCCTGACAATGGGAGCGCCTGATACACTTCTCCGAAGATACTCGCTGGAGATGAACCACCCAATGAAACCAATTTTTCTGATTCTGTTGCTCGCGGCAAGCGCCGCGGCGGCAAGTGCCCAGGGCCCTGTGAAGGCGGCGGCTCCCGCCGCCACCCCCACCAAGCCAGCCTCTACCGCGGCAAAATCCACGGCGGCCACCGCCGGCAAGTTGCCACCCGGGATCCCTGTATACCGGGTCCCCCGCAAGACAGAATTCTCATTGCAATACCAGGACGTTAAGATCGGCACCGGCGCCGAGGCCGAGCCCAACAAGCTCTACAAGGTGCACTACACCGGCTGGCGTGCCGCCGACGGCGTTAAATTCGACTCCTCTTACGACCACCCCGGCCAGCCTTTGAAAGATAAGGATGGCAAACCGGTGCTGGGCCCGGACGGGAAGGCCGCAACGGGACCTGCGCAGCCCTACACTTTTCCCCAGGGAATGGGCGGGGGACGCGGACCGTTCCCCGGCTTCGACCAGGGATTTGAAGGCATGAAAGTGGGCGGCAAGCGGCGCCTTTTCGTTCCGTGGGAACTGGCCTATGGAAACCATGCGATACCCGACCGTGGCGTGGGGCATCCGGGGATTCCTGCAAAATCGGACCTGATCTTCGATGTCGAGCTGGTTGACATGACCGATATGCCCGCGCAGCCGAATCGCCCCGGCATGCCGCCGGGAGCGCATCCTATGCCAGGCGCCATGCCGCCGCATCCGGGCGCACCACCTGCGCAGCCCGGAAAGGGAGCGGCCGCTCCGCCGACGGCAGCTCCAGGCGCTCCTGCTACGCCGGCGACTTCAGCGAAGCCTGCAACGCCCCCTGGATCTCCGAGTACTCCTCCGGCCCCGGCAACGACGCCTGCTCCATCAGCGCCCGCCGCTCCGGCAACGCCGCCGGCTAATCCGCCGCCTTCGCACTAGTCTGCTTGCGCCCCATCTTTTTCGCATTTATTGCGAAAGGGATGGGGCGTTGCTGGCTTTGAAATTCGGGCAGTCTCGACTGACTCATGCAACGGCGGCTGGCAGTTCCGGCGTGGCGGCGATCAGTTGGCGGGTATACTCCTGCCGCGGATCGGCGCACAGCGCTTCAGCCTCGCCGGTTTCCACCAGCCGCCCATGCTGCATGACCGCGATGCGCGTGCTCAAATAGCGCACCAGCGGCATGGAGTGCGAGATAAACAGATAAGTCAGTCCGTTTTCGCGCTGCAGCCGCCGCAGCAGATTGACGATCTGCGCTCCCACACTCACATCCAGCGCTGAAACCGGTTCATCCAGAATCAGCAACCTTGGCCGCAGCGCAAGCGCGCGGGCAATGTTGATGCGCTGACGCTGGCCGCCGGAGAACTGGTGCGGATGGCGAGCGAGCGCCGACTCGTCGAGTCCTACTTCGCTGAGCAATTCAACGGCCTTGATACGTAGCGAAGCTCGGTCTGTTCGCAGGCCCGTTTCGCGGCAATGGATCAGAAGCGGCTCGGTGACGATTTCGAAAACGTTCATGCGAGGATTAAGGGCCGCATAGGGATCCTGGAAGACCGGCTGCATCTGGCGGCGGATGCGGTGCAACTGTGCGCGCGAGGCGACAGCGAGGTCAGTGCCATCGACCCGCACCGTGCCACGACTGGGATTGACTAGTCCCAGGATCATCCGCGCCAGCGTGGTCTTGCCGGAACCCGATTCGCCCACCAGCCCCAGCGTTTCTCCGCTTTCGATGGCCAGCGAAACGTCTTCGACCACGAAGCGTTGCTCGGTCCGCAGTCCCGTTCGCCGTGGATAGCTTTTGCAGACCGAGCCCACCTCAACCAGCGCCATGCCCAAATGGTACATGCCGACTGCGCCACCTGGGGTGGGGGCGGGCGGCGCTTGCGCGCCAGATGGTTTGTGACCCCGCTGAAATCAATCCAGCTTGGGGTGTTGAGTGTGGAACGGCGTGGCCTGCTGATAGGCCCACGCAAATGCCGCCAGCTTTGCGTCCTGGTAGTGACCGGCAAGAAAGGTGAGCGAGACCGGCGTGCCGGGGCCACCGATGTCGTCATTGTTGCCGTCGTCGATTGCGGGCGGCTTGGGAGCGTCAGGGCCGCGCAGGCCATTGGGCAGGATCAGGGCCGGATGGCCGGTGAGGTTGGTGGCTACTAATTGCGTGCCGGTAGTGGGTGTGACAATGATGTCCACTTGCTCAAAGAGCGCCGAAACCTGCCGGACGGCCAGTGTGCGCGCGCGATTGGCCTGGATGTATTCCACCGCCGGGTAGAGCCGCGCGACGCGGAAGGCGTTGGGCCAGTCCTCAATGCCCTGCTCGGTGAGCAAGCGGTCGCGTCCGGAGAGGGTCAAATCGTCAAAGGCCGCCGCGGCCTCGGCGGTAAGCAGGGGAACCATGGCGTCGTAGGGCAGTTTGGGCAGCTCTACGGGAATCAGATTCACTCCCATGGACTTAAGTTTCTGCAGAGCGGCCAGCTCGTAACGGCGGTCATAGTCGCGGCGCGCGCGGGCTGTCTTCATTTCGGCGTTGCGCTCCTCGCGATGCTTTTTTTCGTCTGCGGTTTCGTTGGCGGCGGGGTCGTTGAGCTTGAGCGGCTCGGGTGGGTCGAATTCGCTTTTCAAATAGCCGATGCGAAGCGAGCGCCAGTCAAGCTCCGGCTGCCAGACAAAAGGGGCTGCATGCACCGAGGCATCTTTGCCGTCAGGTCCATGAATGGCTTGGAGAACGAGTGCGCAGTCCTCTGCCGACCGGGAAATTGGCCCCAGCTTATCCATCGTCCAGCTCAGCGCCATGGCGCCGGTGCGCGGAACGAATCCAAAGGTAGGCCGGAGCCCGGTGGTCCCGCAGCGCGTGGAGGGCGAGGAGATTGATCCAAGCGTCTCAGAGCCAAGCGCGAAGGCCACGCAGCCCGCGGCTACGGCGCTCGCAGATCCCGCCGAAGAACCGCTCGAACCCTGCTCGGGGTTCCATGGGTTGCGCGTGCGCCCGCCAAACCACTTATCGCCCATGGCCAGCGCGCCGAGGGAAAACTTCGCCACCAGGACAGCTCCGGCTGCGTCGAGACGCTGCACGACGGTTGCGTCCTCATCGAAGGATTGGTGCTCGAATCCGCCCGCGCCCCAGGTTGTCGGATAGCCCTTCACGGCGAGCAGGTCTTTTGCGCCCCAGGGAATGCCGTGGAGTGGGCCGCGATATTTTCCGGCGGCGATTTCGGCGTCCGCTGCTTTGGCCTGCGCGAGGGCGCGGTCTTCGGTGAGGGTGATGACGAAGTGGAGTTTGGAGTCGAGGCGCTTGAGGCGGGCGAGATACATCTTAGTCAGGTCGACGGACTTGATCTTGCCCGTGCCTAGCGCCTTTCCCAGCTCTAGTACGGACCAAAACGCCATTTCTTCTATTCGTTCTGGAATCGGTCGGCGGTCATACCCGCCGTCATCAGTGATTTCAATAGCCATGGATCTGTCAGGGAGCGGCAGTGTCTCGCACTCTGGAGCCTTCGCGGACTTCGCCGCAGGCAGCGGATGAAAGACAAATGCCGGGGCTACCGAGTTGGAGAGCTTAAGCGCACGTATCCCCACGAAGGCGTCTCGCTGGTCGTTCAGGCCTTCGAGCATCATCTTTTTCTGATCTGCGGTGAAGGGCCCGACCCCGGCCATCTCCGCGGCCTGGTCGATCATCTCAGGGGTAATCTTCAGCAGTTCGCTGGGCTTGGCGCCGAGGGCGGATTCCTGCGCCTGAGCGGCCAATGTGTACAAAATTCCGGGCAGCAGCGCGGAGGTGATTCCGGCGCGGCTGCAGGCAGTTAAGAATGTTCTGCGGTCCAAATTTGTGGGGGCCATCGCGATCCTCTCGTTGATCGTTAGCGGGGCTGAAGTGGAATGGCGATGTCGACCTCCGCGATTTCGAAGCGGTTCACGCCGTCTTTGACGCTTGGATCGTTTTTCATGTAGTTGCCGGCTTCGTCTTCGGTGGCGGCAACAATGACTGCAACGCCGTAGACCCCCCTGGGATCGAGCACCGGGCCCGCGAAGAGGCAGATGCCCTTTTCATTGAGCCCCTTCAGGTAAAGGAAGTGCTGCCCCATGACCTGCCTTTCGGCGTCGCTCAGAGTTTTGTCGAAGTCTGGCCGGGGAGGAATGAGGCGGATGAACCAGGTTTTCCGCGCGGGCGCTGAAGTTGCGGGGTCGGGAGTTGCGGAGGTTTGCGCGCAGAGAGCAGGCGCGGCAAGCATCAGGACGGGAAGCAGGATGCGAAGCGCGATGTTCATATTTTCGAATCGTAGCCCGTTGTTTCGGAATCTCAAAGCGCTTTCATTCCGTTTCGGCGGCGGGGTGGGCATGAAGCAGTGAAAAACTTCTTGACATATTCCTATATGGGAATATATTGTTACGTTCATGGCACGAGCGACGACCACTTCCGATGCGTTCAATGCGGTAGCCGAGCCTCGCCGGAGGGAGATTTTGATCGATCTTGCGGTGCGGGAGCGCGCGGTGGGAGAGCTTGCGTTGATTCTGCGGCTGGATCAGCCATCAGTTTCAAAGCACCTGAAGGTTTTGCACGACGTGGGGCTGGTGAAGGTGCGGCGCGTGGGCCGGCACAGGTTTTACAAAACCAACGCCGAGGCCATACGGCCATTGCACGAGTGGACCACGATCTTCGAGCGTTACTGGCGGAACCAACTGGACCGCGTGAAGGAGCGTGCCGAGCGGCAAACCATCGATCCGGTCCCAGAATAGCGCTGCGGTTTCCCACCCATCCGCGAAACGGCCGCGGATGGATGGGGCGGGGTTTCATTGGATGGCCGGACTAATAACCGAGTCCAATCGGGCTCAAAGAAGGAGGGGGAGCATGAGCGAGACAATTGAGAGACTTGAGGATTTGACGTTGAACATCACACAGAAAGTGCATGTGCGCGCCTCGCTGGAGGCTACCTTCGCGGCACTGCTGGAGCAGATGGGGCCGGCCAACGAGAGGGACAAAGGGGAGCCCATGCCGATGAAGCTGGAGCCGTGGCCGGGCGGGCGCTGGTATCGCGACCTGGGCGACGACAACGGGCATTTCTGGGGCAACGTGCAGGCCATCAAACGGCCCACACTGCTGGAGATCTCGGGGCCGTTGTTTGCATCGTATCCGCTGGTCTCGAATGTGCAGTACCGGCTGACCGAGGCGGATGGCGGCACGCTGATTACGTTCCGGCACACGGCGCTGGGATTCATTCAGGAGGATCACAAGGCAGGCGTCAACCAGGGCTGGGCGGCGATATTGGAACGGGTCCGCAGCCGCGCCGAGAAATAGTGATCGATTCAGATTGTTGTTGAACAAAATTTCAGTTTCCCCAAACCAAAGGAGGTTTGTCATGTCGATTGCACAAGAGTTTCTGATGGAGTTTGAAACGCAAGCGCCCATTACGCGAAAGTTTCTGGAGCGCCTGCCGGAAGAGAAGCTGACCTGGAAGCCGCACGAAAAGTCGATGACGGCCGGCCAACTCGCCTACCACGTTGCCGCTACGCCAGGTGGAATTGTTCACTTCGTCCAAAACAATCCGGCGCAGGCCTCGAAGTTCAACTTCCCCCAGCCGGCAAATCGGGAAGAGATTCTGAAGAAATTTGACGAAAGCGTGGCGACCGTGCGGAGCCTGTTGCCGAAGTTTGACGATGCGGCCATGAAAGAGACCTGGCGCATCCAAGCGGGTGAGCGTGAAGTGCTGGCTCAGCCGCGAGGCGAGTTTATACGCGATGTCATGTTTAGCCACGTGTATCAGCATCGCGGGCAGTTCAGTGTTTATTTGCGCCTGATGGATGTTGCGGTGCCGGCAAGCTGGGGCCCGAGCGCGGATGAGGCGCCCGGCTTCAAGGCAGCAAGCCGTTGAAGCGGCGTAGTCACAACCCCCGAGGAGGCTTATATGTGTCCTGTATGCATGGCTACGGCGGCGGCGATTGCGGGAAGCGCAACGGGGAGCGGCGGATTCGTCGCGTTGATCGTACGATGGTTTCGCAGCGGCAAGTAAGCTGACGACTCGACTTCACAAATCCCCAGAACAAACCGAAGGAATGGAGGGTCGCAATGGCATCTACGGTTACTGAAGTGAAGCAATCGAAAGTGGCTTCGCATGCTGAGTGGCTGGCAGCGCGCAAACAGTTTTTGATCAAGGAGAAGGAGTTTACCCGGCTGCGCGACGAGCTGAGCCGCGAGCGCAGGGAACTGCCGTGGGAGAGGATCGAGAAAGAATATGTTTTCGACGGCCCGGAGGGGAAGGTGACGCTTGCGGAGCTGTTTGGCAAGCGCAGCCAGCTGATGATTTACCACTTCATGCTGGGGCCCGGCTGGCGCGAAGGTTGCCCCAGTTGCTCGTACCTGGCCGACCACTTCGATGGCATGACGATTCACCTGGCGCACCGCGATGTGACGCTGGCGGTGGTTTCGCATGCGCCTATTGAAGAGATTGAAGCATTCAAGAGGCGGATGGGCTGGAAATTCAAATGGGTCTCGGCCTTCAACAACGACTTTAATTACGACTACCACGTTTCGTTTTCGCCGCAAGAGCGGGCCAAAGGCACGGTGGAATACAACTACAAGCAGATGCAGTTTCCCAGCGAAGAGGCTCCAGGGTTGAGCGCGTTTGCGAAAGACGCGGAGGGGACTGTCTTCCACACCTATTCAGCCTATGAGCGAGGGCTGGATATTTTTGTGGGCACGTATAACTTCCTTGACCATGCGCCGAAAGGCCGCGACGAAGACGGGCTGAAGCACAGCATGGCCTGGGTGCGGCACCACGACAAGTACGACGACGGATACGCGGTGGATGCGACGCAGGGATATGTGCAGCCTGAGATAGTGCAGATCAAGGCTGCCGGCGCCTCGTGCTGCGGAGAAGAGCAGCACAAATAATTTTTCGCGCGAGAGCGGAGCCTGGGCGAGCTGGCGCATTCGTGCTTGATCTTCCGGCGGGAGGCAAAGCCATGCTTCGCTTCCCGCCGGGCTTTTATTTGCCCGCTTCGGTCGCCTGCCGCTGTGCTTTGGTCATGGCTTCAAGGCGATGCTGCTTCTGCGCTTCCAAATCCACGCCGATGGCGCGCCAACTGCTTTCCGCCTGGCGCTTGGCGTCGTCTTCCGCCCACTGCTTGAACCCGGCGTCAACCTTGGCCACGGCAGCCTGCGCTTTGGGCAGCACGTCGCGGAAGTGCGCAATCTCTTCCGTGGCGCGCTCGGGGTGGTAGCCGAGCCGGTCGCCGGATTGCATCGCGTCTACCAGTGCGTCAGGTGGCGTCGAAATGCCGGTCTGGTTCAGGGCGTCGTAGGAACCGCGCAGGCGCGCCATCGAGCCGGCAAAGCCATCGAGTTCTCCACGTTTTGCGGTGAGGCCGGCGGCACGGCGCACTTCGATGGTCGCTTTGGTCTCAACGCCTCCGGCCGCGACGGGAATGATGGTGGTGAGCGTGTTGCCCTCGAAGCGCCACCCACCCTTGCCCGTTGGTCCTGCGCGCTGCACGGCCTTGCCGTTCGCCAGCACGGAGGCGGGCGGCCAGTCGGCAGGCAGGCGAAGCTCAAAACCGCGCGTCTTCGGCATTCCAGGGTAACCGCCTTCGACCGGGCCGATCTCAACGCGCAGCGTGTCGCCGGTTTGTGTGGCTTTGATCGGCGTGCGGGCAAACACTCCGCGCTGATACTCGACGGATACGCCTGAGTCCTCATAGACCGAATAGCTTGAAGACGAGCCGGGAGTAAGAGGCCAAACGTTGAAGATCAGCGGGTCAACGGGTTTCTCGCCGGTGTAGTGCATGGGCGGCTGCATGGGGACGATTGCCCCGGCGCGCAGGTAAACCGGAGTCTGCTCGATGCTGAAGCTGCGGTCCACCGCGGCCGGCCCGGTGAGGTGCTTGCCGGTGGGCCATTCAATCCACTCGCCCTTGGGCAGCCAGACTTTTTCTGTCGCCAGGCCGCTTGCCTTATCCACCGGTGCGGTGACCGGGGCGGCGATCATCTGGTCGCCAAAGAGATACTCGCTCTTGCTGTCGTATGCGCCGGGATCTTCAGGCCAGTCGTAGTAGAGGGGGCGGAAGAAGGCCACGCCGGTGTCGTAGGTGCGGCGCGCCTCGGTGTAGATGTAGGGCTGCAGCGCGTAACGAAGCTGGAAGGCGGAACGAAGAATCGCCGAATAGGGCTCCGGATAGGCCCAGACGCGGCGCTCGCTGCCGGGGTTTTTGGTGGTGTGGGTGCGCAGAATGGGGCTGAAGGCGCCGAATTGCACCCAGCGCGTAAAAAGCTCCGGCTCCACGGCGCCCGGCATGTGCCCGCCGATGTCGTGGCTCCAGTAGGCATAGCCCACGTTTGCGGCGGTGGCCGTGAACCAGGGCTGAAAAGCCAGCGAATCCCACACCGAAATGGTGTCGCCGGAAAATCCGATCTGGTAGCGGTGGTTGCCGAGGCCGCCCCAGCGATGGAACAGCAGCGGGCGCTTGCCCTCGCGCTGCTGGTCGGTAAAGTGCACGTAGTTGAGCCACCATGTGTTGCTTACGCCAGGCAGCCTGGTCATCATGGGCTTCTGTTGCCAGTCGAGCCACCAGAAGTCAATGCCCTGCTTCTCAAGCGGATGATGGATCAGGTCCATGTAGTTCGTGGCGAATTTTTTGTCGGCTATGTCGAAGGGGACGTACTTCTTTGTCGCCGGATCGATGCCCATGGCTCTCGCCATCTCAGGGTAATGTTCCTCCCACGGCTCGATGCCCGAGGCGGGATGCAGGTTGAGGCTGGTTTTGAGGCCGTCGGCGTGCAGCTTGGCGAGGAAATCGGCGGGATCGGGAAAGAGAAGCTTGTCCCAGGTATAACCGGTCCAGCCGATTCCCTGGCCTGACTGATCCACTTGTCCCGCTGCCACAAGCTCGTCGTGGCTGATGTGCCAGCCCATATCGATGACGAAGACATCGAGCGGCACATCGTTCTCGCGGAACCCGCGAACCACTTCCTCGATTTCCTGGTCGCTGTAATCCCAGTAGCGCGACCACCAGGCTCCGAACGCGAAGCGCGGAGGGAGCGGAATGCGCCCCGCCACGCGCACGTAGTCGCCCAGCGCTTTGCGGTAATCGTGGCCGTAGCCCAAAAAGTACCAGTCCTGCCGCTCACCGGCCGGGCGCTCGATGGCCCACGGCCAGGGACTTTTTTCGCCCTCTTTAAAGCTGAAGTCGGCGGAGTCGAAAAGCGGACGGGTGGAGTCGTCGACAAGCGCCCAGCCAGAGCGCGAAACGAGGCCCTGCTCGATGGGCTCTCTGGTTTTGTCGCCCCGCGCGCCGTCGAGCGTGCGCGTGGTGCCCTGCAGATTTTCGGGGTCGGTGAGGCCGGGATGCCAGACGACAGGCTTGCCGTCGACGGTGAGCTCAATGGAAAGGTTGTCGGGGGTGAAGCGCGCGTCCGTGGTGGGTGTATACGTGAGCGTCAGCGCACTGGTTTTGAGAGTCAGCACCTGGTTCTCGCCGCTTTTGGTCAGTGTCTTGTCGAACTTCGGCACCGGCAGGCGGCGATTGAGGAAGACCAATGAAGCATGATCTTCAAACTTGCCGTCCGCGGCCCATTCCATGCGGATCAGCTCCGGCGTCAGCACTGTAAAGCGCGCATTGCCCAGCGTGACCACGGCCCTGGGGTCAGCCACCGGATCGGTGACCGGCTCGGCTGTCCTGGCTTGCGCGGCCGGAGCCGGTTTTGCTGCTTGCACTGGCGCCTGCGCATGAGTCAACGCCGTGAACCCAACACTTATTCCGAAGGCCAATCCAATTACCGCAAATCGTTGCAAAGAAATCCGCACAGTTCTCCCCCGTTTTTGTTCCACCGGCAAGGGTAACATTGCCGGCCAGGAAAGCGATGCCGAGAGCCTGACCCATGCATCTTAAAGAGTGGCAAAATAAAATTGCCGGGCTGTTGCGCTGCTACCGCAAACTTCAAGGAGTGAGCATGACGATTCGTGGCTACCAAAAACCGCTGTACATTCTTCCCTTTGACCATCGCGGGTCATTTGAGACAGGGATGTTTGGCTGGAAGGGCGAGCTCAATGCCGACCAAACAGCACAGATTGCCGCTGCCAAACAGGTGATTTACGAAGGCTTTCAGCAGGCTATCGCGGGCGGCGTGCCCAAGGAGAAGGCTGGAATCCTTGTTGACGAGCAGTTTGGGGCCGCGATTTTGCACGACGCCGCCGCGAAGGGATACACATTCGCGTGTCCGGCTGAGAAAAGCGGCCAGGAAGAGTTTGACTTCCAGTATGGCGATGAATTTGCCCAGCACATTGAGGCCATTCATCCCACTTTCTGCAAGGTGCTGGTCCGCTACAATCCCCAGGGCGATGCCCAGCTGAACCGCCGGCAGGCCGGCCGCCTGAAGCAGCTGTCAGACTACCTGCAAAACGCGAATCGAAGCTTGTTCATGTTTGAGCTGCTGGTGCCTGCCGAGAAAGCTCAGCTTGAAAAAGTGAATGGCGACAAGAAGGCATACGATCTGGAAATCCGGCCGGGGCTGATGGTCGGGGCCATCGAGCAATTGCAGAGCGCCGGAGTTGAGCCGGACGTTTGGAAGATCGAAGGACTGGACCGCCGCGAAGACTGCGAGAAGATTGTGCAGACCGCGAAAGCAGGCGGAAGAAGCGCGGTGGGGTGCATCGTGCTTGGCCGCGGCGAGAGCGACGAGAAAGTGGTTGAATGGTTGACTACGGCGGCCAGGGTTCCTGGATTCATTGGATTCGCTGTTGGCCGAACGGACTTTTGGCAGCCGCTTGTGGATTGGCGGGCCAGGACGATTTCGCGGGAGACGGCGGTAAGCCAAATTGCCGGCCGCTATCGGGAATTCGTCGACGTTTTTGAAAGCGCCCGCGCGTAGAGACGATTGCTGAGGGCGTCGAATCCTTTGCCGTGCGCATCTTCAACGTGCAGCCTTGGCAAATTACCCTCCATAATTCTTGGCCAGCAAAGCTGCGTCGCCTTCAATCCGCGGCATGTTTCTACTCTGTGCTTTCCCGGCGGACGGGCCAGGCGGTATATTTGCGTGGCACTTAAATCGCCGCAAGGAAACGGAGCCAAATCCCTTGACCAACATGCTTGATCGCCGAAGCTTTATTATTGCCAGCGGACTGACCGCGCTGGCTTCAACCAGAGCACTGGGCGCAAACAACGCCATTCGCGTGGGAGTGATCGGGGCCGGCGGGCGCATGCGCGGCCTGCTGGATGCTGCCGACAAGGCCGGCTCCTACCAGATTGTTGCCGTGAGCGACGTTTACGGGCCGCGCCGCGATGCCGTCAAGGAGCGTTCAAACGGGCTGGCGACGACGCACGTGGACTATCACGAGGTGCTCGAAAAAGACATTGACGCCGTCCTTATCGCGTCGCCGGACCACTGGCATGTGCGCATGGCGGCCGATGCCGTGGCGGCCGGCAAAGACGTGTACCTGGAAAAGCCGGTGACCCACACGCTCGAGGAAGGCGCGGTGCTCACCCACGCGGTTCGATCGAGCAAGCAGATTTTGCAGTGCGGCATGCAGCAGCGTAGTTGGACGCATTTCCGCGAAGCGGTCGACATCGTGCAGGGAGGCACCCTGGGGCGCATTACGCAGGTCAGAACCTATTGGTGCAGAACTATGGCCGCGTCCACCCGCCCAAGCCCACTGACACGCAGGCGCTGGATTGGAAACTCTGGCTCGGCTCCGCTCCCGATCAGCCGTTCAGCGAAGAGAAATTCAAAAACTGGCGCTGGTTCTGGAACTTCGGCGGCGGCGCCATGACCGACTTATTCACTCACTGGATCGACGTGGTGCAGTGGGCCATGAAGTCTGACTTGCCACACGCCGCGCAGATGCTCGCCGACAAGTATGTATACCAGCAATGGGACTGTCCCGACACCGTGCAGGCTGCATTCCGCTATCCCGGGTTTGACGTGGTGTACTCGGGCATGATGAGCTCGTCAATCGATGACGGCGGCATCGAGTTCCGCGGAACCGAGGCTACGTTGAAGATCGATCGCAGCGGATTCAGCATCTATCGCGAGGGCGTGCCGAACGATAAGAATCCGGTGCTTGCGGAGAAGAGCTTCCGCGACGGAACCCTGGACCACATGGACAATTTCTTTGAGTGCGTGAGAAGCCGCAAGGAGCCGAACGCGCCCGTGGAGACAGGGGTTGCAGCGGCCCGGGCGGGGCACATCGGCAACTTTGCGTTCCAGCATGGCGGCCAGACGGCGTGGCCGGCGAAGGCGTGAAGCACTGCGGTTGCCCCGCAGGCCGGAATCCCACCCATTCCGCGAAAGACGCGGAATGGATGGGGCACGGAGCTTGTTGGGATGAGCTAGATGTCGAGGTTTTTCACGTCGAGGGCGTTGTCTTCAATGAATTTGCGCCGCGCTTCCACGTCTTCGCCCATGAGCGTGGTGAAGATGGCTTCGGTTTCGGCGATGTCTTCGAGCTTGACGCAGAGCAAGGTACGATGCTCGGGGTCCATGGTGGTCTCCCAGAGCTGCGTCGCGGTCATCTCTCCCAGGCCCTTGTAGCGCTGCACGGAGTACTCCTTTTTGCCCTGCTCGACAATGTAAGCGAATAGCTCGCGCGCCGTGGGCTTTTCTACCGGCTCGCGCAGGATGCGGGCGGCGCGGCGGGCTTGCTTGACCTCCGGCTCCGCTTCCACTCCTTCTGTCTCGACGCCCTCGGCTTCTTCCTCGTGAGCTTCGACGGCAGCGCCTTTGGCGGCGTACTCGATGAGGAACGGCGGCTCGAGGAATTCCTTGATGAGCGAGTATTTGGCCATCATCTGGCGGAACTCGGGGCTCGAGGCCAGCGTCCAGTCAATGCAGCGCGTGGCGCCTTGCGAATCGGTAAAGCAGATGGACCAGGTGTGGTGCTCCTCGTCCTCGACCGGTTCATTGACCTTGAACTGGAACTCCTCTGCCAGTTCGCTTAAGTCGGCGTGCAGCCGGATCAGCTTGGGCGGAACTTCGCTTTCGGCTTTGGATGCGAAATCGGCGCGGTGCACCAGCTCGGCGCGCGCCAGCAGTTCGGTCAGCTTCTCGTTGCGGATGCGCTTGTCGACCTTTTCCACGAAGCCGAGGTACTCATTCAGGGTGCCCATGAAGCGGGTCAGGTCGGCGCCTTCAATGCGGCTGGCGGTCTCGCCGTGGCGGACGATCATGCCCTCGGACGCGCGATTGACCATAACCTTGACGAATTCGCGGTCGTCTTTGATGTACTGCTCAAAGCGGCCCTTCTTGATTTTGTAGAGAGGCGGCTGCGCGATGTAAATGTTGTCGCGCTTGATCAGCTCTGTCATGTGGCGGAAGAAGAAGGTGAGCAGCAGGGTGCGGATGTGCGAGCCGTCCACATCGGCGTCGGTCATGAGAATGATTTTGCCGTAGCGGATCTTGGTGGCGTCGAAGTCGTCTTTGCCAATGCCGCAGCCGAGCGCGGTGATCATGGCACGGATTTCCTCGTGGCCCAGCATCTTGTCATAGCGGGCTTTTTCCACGTTGAGGATTTTGCCTTTGAGGGGCAAAATTGCCTGGAAGCGGCGATCGCGGCCCTGCTTGGCTGTGCCGCCGGCACTTTCGCCCTCGACCAGGTAGAGTTCGCAGCGGTCGGGATTGCGCTCACTGCAATCGGCCAGCTTGCCGGGCAATCCGCCGCCATCAAGAGCGCCTTTGCGACGGGTCAGATCGCGAGCCTTGCGGGCAGCTTCGCGGGCGCGCGCAGCTTCGATGGCCTTGTTGATGATGCGCTTGGCAACGGGTGGGTTCTGCTCAAGGAACCCGCCCAGGCGTTCGTTGACAAAGGCCTGCACGGTGCCGGCGATGTCAGAATTGAGCTTGCCCTTGGTCTGGCCCTCGAACTGGGGCTGCGAAAGCTTCACGCTGACCACGGCCACCAGTCCCTCGCGCACATCGTCGCCGCTGAGGTTTTCTTTCATGTCCTTGAACAGGCCCAACTGCTGGCCGATGGCGTTGATGGTGCGGGTGAGCGCGGTGCGGAAACCGGAGAGATGTGAGCCGCCGTCGACCGTGTTGATGTTGTTGGCGAAGCTGAAAACGGTCTCAGAGTAGCTGTCGTTGTACTGCAGCGCGATTTCGATTTCGACGTTGTCGCGCATGGCCTCCATCATGATCGGCTTCTCGTGCAGCACCTGCTTGCCGCGGTTCAGGTGCTTGACGAATTCGGCAATGCCGCCCGCATATTTGAATTCGGCGCGCCGCGCTTCGCCGGTTTTGGTGTCGGCGGTGCGCTCGTCGGTGAGCGTAATCTCCAGGCCCTTGTTGAGAAAGGCCATCTCGCGCAGCCGCTGCGCCAGGGTGTCGTAATTGAACTCGGTGGTGGTGAAGATGCTCTTGTCGGGCAAAAAGTGAATCTTGGTTCCCCGCCGCTTGCTGGTTCCGCTCTGCAACAGCTTCGAGGTGGGAGCACCCTTGGAGTAGCTCTGCTCGTAGGTGAGGCTCGGATCGCCGGGCTTTTCCGGACGCCAGATTTCCACCTCGAACTCCTCGCTGAGCGCGTTGACGCAGCTCACGCCCACGCCGTGCAAACCGCCGGAAACCTTGTAGGTGGAGGCGTCGAACTTGCCGCCGGCATGGAGCTTGGTCAGCACCACCTGCACGGCGGGCATCCGCTTGCCGTCGGGCGTGTCCATCATGTCCACCGGGATGCCGCGACCGTCGTCGGTGACGGTGATGGAGTTGTCCACGTGGATCACGACGTCGATCTTCTTTGCGTAGCCGGCCAGGGCCTCGTCCACGGAGTTGTCCACCACCTCGTAAACCAGGTGGTGAAGGCCCATTTCGCCGGTCGAGCCGATGTACATGGCTGGCCTGAGACGCACCGCCTCAAGACCTTCCAGGATCTTGATGTTGTCGCCGGTGTAATTGCCGTTATCTTCGGGTAGGGGAGTGCCGCCGGTTGCATTGGTCGCCATAGGTTTCCGTTCGCAAGGCTTTCGCTTCGAACTCCACGCTGGGCGCGGCTGCCACACTGCTTTTCCGGGCTGTTTTTCCGGGCTCGGATTTTGAGACTAACCGCTTGAAAGACGGGGGTTTTATGCGAATGCGCCTGGCTTTATTTTAACACGCCGGAGAGTGTAAAAAAAGGGAGAAAAAGGGCCGGCGAAGCGGCCGGATTGGGCCCCCTCTGGATGTCCCCAGCCACCTTCCGCTATGATCGCCAAATAGCCAGTTGGGAGGAGGTCCCATGCGCAATCTGATTCTGATCCTGACGCTGTGCGCCGCCTGCGCCAGCCTTTCTGCCGAGCCGAAGAGCATCTACGACTTCAACCTGAAAACCATCGACAGCCAGCCGACCAGTCTCAAGGCCTATCGCGGCAAGGTTGTTCTGTTGGTCAACGTGGCCAGCAAATGCGGATACACCCCGCAGTACACCGCCCTTGAGGCGCTCTATGAGAAGTACAAAGACCGCGGCCTGGTGATTGTCGGCGTGCCTGCCAACAACTTTGCCCAGCAGGAGCCGGGTACCGACGAAGAGATCAAGAAGTTCTGCAGCAACAAATACAACGTCACCTTCCCCATGATGTCAAAGGTCTCCGTGCTCGGCGACGACAAGACGCCCCTCTACGTCTTTCTCACCGGCAAAGACACAGACCCCAAATTTGGCGGCGACATCAAGTGGAACTTCACCAAGTTTCTCTTTGACCGCAACGGCAACCCCGTCGCCCGCTTCGAGCCAAACGTAACGCCCGACTCGCCCCAGGTGACGGCCGCCGTTGAGTCGGCACTCGCCAGGTAGCAACTTCACGGCTCAAACAAAACAGGCCCAGCTTTTTTGCGGGGCCTGTTTCTGACCACTGATCACTGACAACTGACCGCTGCCCTTATGCCATCGCTTCCCGGCCCATCGGCTCGAAGTGCAACTGGCCCGTTTTGCGGTCCGCGTCGATGCGCACATGGGCGCCATGAAGGATCTCGCCGTTGAGGATTTTGATCGCCAGCGGGTCCTGCACCATGCGCTGCAAGGCGCGCTTCAGCGGTCGCGCCCCGTAAGCCGCATCCGACCCTGCCGCCAAAATCAGTTGCCGCGCCGGCTCTGTCAATTCCAGCGAAATCTGCCGGTCTTCCAGCAGCTTGCGCACCTCGTTCAGCCGCAGGTCCAGAATCTGCGTCAACTGTGCGTGGCCCAGCGGACGGAAGATCACGATATCGTCCACGCGGTTCAAGAACTCCGGACGGAAGTGCTCGCGCAACACCCTCATCACAGATTCGCGAGCCATGTCGAAATCGTGCTCGCTCTTCAGCGCATCGCCCTGGAGCAGGTTCGCTCCCAGGTTCGACGTCATGATGAGCACCGTGTTCTTGAAGTCCACCGTGCGGCCTTTCGCATCGGTCAACCGCCC
>JBEKEQ010000017.1:0-42389 GCA_050013735.1 Occallatibacter sp. | reverse complement strand
TCCGACCTGCCAACCGGGTTGTTGATGGACCACGCCAACACCGCTTCCGCAGTTGCCTTGCCGGGATTGCGGACCGAGTACTCCAACACCGCACAGGGCAGCCCGGAAGCATCCGCGTCCAGCGGCTGAAAGGGCGAGAATGCTTCCAGCGAAACCTCAACCGGGCAATCACTGTCTTCAAACTCGATCCGGGATAGGGGAAACGATCCAAAAAATTTCGCCTCGGCCAGGCGCGGCAGCCCCGGAACCCCTCCCGTGCCAAAGCCATTCGCATCCAGATCGTAGGGAGGCAGGAAGCGCCGCTCGGCCACCACGCTGTAAGGCGCAGCGCCTGCCGTCTGAACCCACAAGCTGGGAAACGAAAATCCGATGCCTTTCCCAATATCAGGGCGATTGAAAATCTCCCAATCCTGCAAATTGCCTCGTCCGCCCAGTCCGATTCCGCCTGTACCGATGCCTCCAAGCGGGCACGAGATGCGAGCAAGTCTGCGACCGGTGTAAACACGCGGATACCCTGCCTCCTCAGTCTGAGCCGCCAGGTGCGCTAAAGAATGTTTTGGCAGCGCGCTCTTGGTGGCTTCGGGCGCTGGCGGCGTTAGCCTTTTGCCAGGCTCTTCGGCAGACGCCACGACACCTGTGAGTGAAGCTGCTACTGCCGCTTTGACAAAGTCCCGCCGCGATGTTCCGTTCTTCAAAAAATACCTCCTTGAATCAGCAGTTCAGTAGACGATAGCCGTCCCCATCTGTCAAGCGGATTCGGTTCGCGACATCGGGCTGGGTTGAAGGTCGCTGGGCTTAGTTGAAGGGTGTGAAATTAGCCGATGAGTACGGGCCTCGCATTCTTCAAATCACCCGGCTTCCCTGGAATCTTCCGCGTCGGCCGTGCAATTTTCGCTAACCGAAGTACAATTGCCTGGAACTTGTAATTAAAATGGAGATTCCGGATAGAACCTCATCTGATTCGCCCTCCGCGGAGCACTCTCATGACCACAGTTAGCGGCATCCGCAAGACGCCGTTTCTCTCCGGTGTCTTTCTCATCACTTTTTCCTCCCTGCTATTTCAAGTCCTGCAGACTCGGATCATGTCGATCATCGCATGGTATTCGATGGCCTTCCTTGCCATCTGCGTGGCCATGCTGGGCATGACCGCGGGCGCCGTGTGGGTCTATCTCTGGCGTGAGCGCTTCCCGGCCGCACAGCTGCCTGTGACTCTGTCTAATTTCGCGCTACTTGCGGCGCTGGCCATGCCGGCGTCGGTGATCGTGCAGTTTTGCCTTGTCACCGCACCGGCAATATCGCTCACCATGGTTGTGTCATGGGCGTTGCTGGTTACGGTCATGGCCGTCCCCTACGTATTCGCCGGAGTTGTGGTGAGCCTGGCGCTGACCCGCAGCCCATTCCCCACCGGACAGGTTTACGGCGTAGACCTTCTGGGCGCGGCCCTGGGGTGCATGGCGGTGCTGGCTCTGCTGAATGTCGTTGACGGCCCCACCGCTGTGTTTGTGGCGGGCGCCGTTTCTGCCTTCTCATCGATGGCATTTGCCGCCAGCATCGACGGCGATAACCCGCAGCGCCTCAAGTCAAAGCCCTGGTGGCGGCAGCCGATGACGGTCGCCGTCGCATTGCTGGTGCTGGCTCTATTCAATGCTTTATCGCCAATCGGTTTCAGCCCCATCCTGTCAAAAAACACTGTTGATTTTCGCGGCAAGTTCGGCCAATTTGAGAAGTGGAACTCCTTTTCGCGTATCAGGGCCACCAGGCCCGCCGAAATGGAACCTGAGTTGTGGGGGGCCTCGTCTAAGCTGCCGCCGGAATTGCGGGTTCCCAAGGTTGTCATAAGTCACGATGACTTAGGCAACTTTACCAACATGTTTCATTACGACGGCACGCTCGACTCAATTTCCTTCCTCAAATACGATCTAGTCAATATTGCGTATCGTCTTCCGGGCATCCACAAGGCCGCGGTCATCGGCGTGGGTGGAGGCCAGGACATTTTGTCGGCCCATCTGTTCGGAGTTGACGACATTACCGGCGTGGAACTGAACCCGATCATCATCGATCTGCACACGCGCGATCCCTTATACAAGAGTTTTTCAAACATCACTGCTTTGCCAAATCTAAAGCTGCACACCGCGGAAGCGCGCAGCTGGTTCGCTGCTACGAATGAGAAATTCGACCTGGTGCAGATGACCGTAATCGATACATTCGCGGCGACCGGCGGGGGCGCGTTCAGCCTGAGCGAAAATGGCCTTTATACGCTGGAGGGTTGGCGCGCCTTTCTCAAGACCATCAACCACGATGGCTTCTTCACGGTGAGCCGCTGGTATGGCCCCGGCGAAGTCAACGAAACGGGGCGGATGATCGGCCTGGCGACTGCTGCTTTGCTGGATGCCGGAGTCAAGGACCCCCAGGCTCATTTGTACGTGGCAAGAACCGCCGACCTTGCGACCCTCGTGCTGTCAAGGGAGCCTTTCACCGAAGGCCAATTGCGAACATTGCATGACGCGGCGCAAGACGGAGGGTACGGCGAATTGCTATCGCCCGACCGCCCGTCCGATTCCGCTCTGCTGCGCCACATCGTCGAAAGTCGGGACCTGGCCTCCTTGAATCGAGTGCTCGGTTCAACCTATCTCGATCTCACCGTGCCCACCGACAATCGCCCGTATTTCTTCAACCAACTGCGCATCTTCGATATCCCGGGGCTCGTCACCGTTCTACGCAATGAGCAGTTTCACGCGCTCGGCGGCGTTTGGTGGGGAAACCTCATGGCATCTGCCGTGCTTGTGTTGATTCTGTTCATCGCCATCATTGCGGTAGCCTTGACCATCCTGGCGCCTCTTCGCAGCGCGGCGCTTGAGTGTCCCCGATCTCTGGCCTTCGAAGGCAGTTTGTATTTTTCGCTGATTGGCTTGGGCTTCATGCTGGCTGAGATTGCTTTGCTGCAGTACTTCAGCGTCTATCTTGGTAATCCTGTCTATTCTCTGAGCGTGTGCCTGTTTAGTCTCATCCTGGCATCTGGTCTTGGCAGCCTCGCCTCTGACCGGCTCCAACTGAATACCCGCGGAAAACTACTTGCGTGGGGTTGTATCATCGTGGCCTACCTGGTGGTCATGCAACGAGTACTGCCGTCAATTTTCCAATCGACCACTGACCGTGAGCCCCTGGTGCGCATCGCAATATCGCTCGCAGCGATCATGCCACTGGGCTTTCTGCTCGGCTTCGCATTCCCAACCGGAATACGGCTGGCCTCACTGATCGACGCTCAGCCGACACCGTGGTTTTGGGGCATCAACGGCGCGGCCGGCGTTTTGGCCTCGGTTTTGGGCGTGATCTTGAGTGTGTCGTTCGGCATCAATATAACGGTTTTGATCTCCGCGGCGTGCTATCTTCTGCTGATCCCAACCGCTTGCGCACTCCTGCAATACGGACGACCAGAGGCAATGAGATAGATCCCTGAACCTTAGGAAAGAAGAGATGCTTTAGCTTGAGCGCACGGGGCATCCCAGTGCATAAACCAATTTAGGCAATGATGGGTGTCCAGCGGAACCGGGATAGCTTGATTGCATCCGTGCGGCCTCAATCCGGGCTTCCGGTCTCACCTGTCCTCCCCGGGAAACCCATTATCAAACACCGATCTGCGCGGACGCAGAACGCCGCGCACACATGTGTCAAAACAGACAGGAAGGCGCCGTGCGGAGATGGCAGACAGCTCCTACGCAATGTGTGGTGAAAACAGAAAAGGGCACGGAAACCGCGCCCTTCACTTCGGAGAAACAGGAGGAATGATTCGGCTTACGGCCGCAACAACAGCCCGGAAAACTTCATCTTCCGGAACATGACAACCGCCAGACCGAGCAGCCCAGTGCCAAGAAGCAGCACCGAAGAAGGCTCCGGTGTCGGGCTAAAGTCAACACCGTAGTCGCTGCTGTTGGGGTAGGAAGTCGACGCCAGGTAGGTGCCTCCACCGTTGTACCATAGGGCGACATTGTATCCACCCGCGGTAAAGAAGACGCCGCAGGTATCCAAATAGCCTCCGTAAGGGCCGCAAGCCGTAATCGAGGAACTGGGAGTTGGAGGTCCTGTTGGGGCGACTGCATTGGGATAGTACAGATCGTCCCAGTCGATGCCGCCAGGGATTCCGGAGGCGGCTTGGCTCAGTTCGTTGGGATTGTTGTAATTGTAGTTACCCGGAGTCCCGTAGAGAGCCATCGCGCCGGAAAAGACGCCGTTGGTCGTTGACGAGAAGGTTCCGGAGATCGCTGTAATGTCGTAGCCCGTGGCGCTGCTGCCCGAACCTAACGTCAGAACGCCATTCGTAATGCTGAACCCGCCGCCCGAAATACTAAAATCTACCGTGCTCGCCAAGACCGACGGTGCAGTTGCAAGGGCCGTTGCCAATGCGAGTGAGGTGATCAAAAACCTTTTCATCAGTTGCTCCTGGAAATACTCGTTCAATGTCCTGGAGAAGTTCGTTTAATGTTCGTTCTGCCTTGACTTTGGAAGAGGACCTTGCGCAAGGGAAAGCCGATTCAAGCTTGACCATCCCCTGCGCTACGTCCCTTTTTCCCAGACGGAACAGGAGGAACCAATCAGACTACGACCGCAACGACAGGCCGGAAAACTTTACCCTGCGAAACAAAACCATCGCCAGACCAAGCAGACCGGTGCCCAAAAGCAGCATAGTTGAAGGCTCCGGAGCCTCTGAAAAACTGGCTGCTACACCACTGGGCGTCTCTTCTCCAGTGTAGTACGCGGCATAGCTGCCGCCGCCCGCCCCATAAAGCGCGACATAGCGGGTCGTTTCTCCAACCACAACGTCAAAAAGTATCCCGCAGCTATCCAGGTAGTCACCACCACCACCCGTTCCGCAGGTGCCGGCTGTCGGAGCGTTATTGCCGGGGAATAACAGGTCATCCCAATCTGTTCCGCCAAGGATGGTGCCGCTGGAACTAGGGGAGTTTGAGTTGTAGTTGCCGACATCGTAAAGTCCGAGAGAACCGGAAAAGAGGCCGGAGGTGAAGGTTCCAGTGACGGCGGTAATTTCATTACCGCCCGGGGTTCCAGTTGCCGATGAAACGGTCAGAACGCCGGATCCGCTGAATCCGTTGCCGGAGAAAGTAAAGTTCCACGGAGTGCTGCTAGTAGCCTGTGCCACCGGCGTCATCGCAACGGCTGCTGCCAATGCGAATAGAGCGATTGAGAGCTTCTTCATCTGATCCTCCTGGGGGGATTGCCCGGATGACTGCTGTGATGCCTTATCCCTGCAAAGAGATGCCACCCAGATGATTGCCAGTTTAAAACATTAGCGCTGATCAATTTGTTCTGGGATGCAAGGACGCTACAGACCCTGTACTCATTCACGTATAGCTTAGGTCGTCTCTGAATGTCAAGCACTTGTTTGAAGTTCCCTATGACCCATATTGGTCATTCGGGTACACTTGCGTAACAAATGGCCTGACGGCGAGTGGGCGGATCTCAGATTCATTGGTCTTAATAACTAAGTCGATTCGATGTGCGCAATTTCTTGCATACTTTTTGCATATTTGTTTCTCCGATATTTAACCAAATCAGGGTCCAGAAACGACACCGCCCGGAGAATTCAAGTTCCCCGGGCGGCTGGATAACTTTACTTTCTAACATCCTCAGATGCTATCCCTCGCATCTCCAGTTGGTAAGTCAGAACCTACGAGTGCAGGGCCGGAGCAGATGTCTTGACCTTCCGAAAGAGCACCACTGCCAGACCCAGCAGGCCGGTGCCGAGCAGCAGCAGGGACGAGGGCTCAGGAGTGCCAGGCGCAGGCGAGGTGAGGTCCAGGACGTAGTTGCTGGACCCGCCTTCGCCGAAGTCATTATTCGAATCGGTGGCGGACAGATTGAAGAGCGCCGTCGTGGCTATGTAACCGGTCTCCGTCAGGGTACCGAGACCGGAGATATTCAAGAAACCGCTGGTGTCGGTCGATATCGTGATAGGACCGGTGATGGTAAATGTCGTAGTGTCCCCATTCTCCGTCGAAGTGAAAAGCAGCACCTCATCGGCGGGGTTGAGGAGCGAGAGCGTGGGATAGGCATTGATTGTTGCGGGATTCAGATACGTAAAAGTATTGAGCTGTCCCGTTCCGCCAGTAACATTAGCTGCCGCCTGGCCAAACGTAATATAGTTCGTGGCCGAGTTGCCCGATCCCCAGGTGACTGAGGGCCCACCGATACCCAGCGTGCCGGTAATCATAGTGTCGGCCATCGCCGACGGCGCAATCGCGAGAGCAGTTGCCAGAGCGAGCAAAGCAATTGAGAACTTCTTCATAGTCTTCCTCCTGGTTACGCCCTTGCGGGCTGCGGGTGTTGGTGCTGTTCATGCCCCCCGCAGAGGGCTGGCCAAAGGTGAAAAATTCTGTTTATGCGGTTGAAGGGGACCCGATACAGATGTCAATTGCAGTCATACCAAGATTCATGTGCGCTGTCAAGTTACAATTGAATCAATCGCGTACGAACCTGAATTCTTCTGCAACACGGAAAGTATCATCCCTTTCCTCCATCCAGGCAAATACAACTTTCGATCTTAGTTATGCACGTTCAATGCCATTGCCGCGATCTTTAGATTCAATAACATAACTGTGATGCAATTCGGCATGCGCAAAACCCTGCACATGCTTTGCCCACCAAACTTCCACTTTGGGGGAAACGGCGCCTCGGCGCGGAATTCACCGCCGCTGTGGCAAAGTGGGCCAGGTCCGTTCCGCTAGCCCGTCTCCGTGACCTTTTCGAAACGTGCTCTGGATCGATCGGCCCCGGTTGGGAAGGGAATGCCCTGCGTACCGGGCGCTTATCAAGCCAAAAATACGGCTATAGTATAAAAGCGGGTTTGGACCGGGTAATCACGATTTAGCATCAGATTCCCAGAAAGCCGGGTGCGTTCGGGTGACAGGCGGCGCGAGCTTCAGCAAAAACAACCTCGACTGCCTCCGCCTGATTCTTGCTTCCATCGTGGTTTTGTTTCACGTCTCCGCGTTGACCGGCCTTCCGGCCTTTTCGCTGCTTGGCGACTACATGTCACCGCATTTTGCCGTCAAGTCTTTTTTTGTGATTAGCGGACTGCTGATTTATCGCAGTTATTCCCGGTCGTCATCCATTGGCTCCTATCTTGAAAAGCGAGCCCGGCGCATTTACCCGGCCTACTTTACGGTAGTCGTCGTCGCGGCCGTCGCGCTGTGCCCCTTGAGCGTGCTTTCTCCGCTGCAATATTTTGGAGCCGGGTTCTGGAAGTACCTGGGAGCAAATCTTCTGTTTCTCAACTTCCTCGCTCCTACGCTTCCCGGCGTATTCACATCGAATAACATTTCTGCCGTCAATGGCGCACTGTGGACGCTTAAAATCGAGGTCCTCTTTTACCTATCTGTCCCGGTGATTCATTCCTTGTGCGGCCGTTTCGGAACCAAATCAGTGATGGGGACGCTCATCGGCTTTTCCTGCTTATGGAAATACGGCTTCTCGTGGCTTGCCTCCACCCAGGTTTCCAGCAGCGCTTCGGGCGACGCTCCGCGCAGCATCTATTCAGAGCTGCAGGTGCAGTTTCCAGCCCAGCTCATCTATTTCCTTGCGGGCATTTTGCTGTTGCTCTATTTTGACAAGTTGAAATTCCATTTCCGCGCTGTTTCCTGCATCACGGCGTGCCTGTTCCTCGTCGATCATTGGCTCACTGGGGGCGATCTCGACGTCCTTTGGATATCGGGGGTGGTTTTCGTCTTCGGATTTTGGCGCTACTTTGGAAACTTCGCGAAATACGGCGATTTCTCCTACGGCGTATACATTGTTCACTGGCCCATTTTGCAGGTCATGGTCGCGCTCGGAGCGGCAAAACTCAACCCGGCCGTTTTTCTTTTTGTCAGCCTGTCTCTCATTGGCTTAACAGCCTTTTGCATGTGGCATCTGGTCGAGAGCCGGTTCCTGGCCGGCAGTTCTCACTATCGCCAAGTCTTGAAGACGCCTCATCAAGCGTGAATTTTTAGCGCCATGACGCATTCATCGCGAGTTCAAGACACGCTGACGCAACCTCTGCACCCGCTAACGCAACCTTTGCGCATTTGCTACAATTGACCGTCCCTACACGAGCATCGAGTAACAGGTTTCTTCAACTCTGCCCGGTTATGTCAATGAGTCCGGTTGCGCCGATTCGGTAGTCGTCTGAGACCTTCAATTTCGCTGGGTTAATGAATGGGCTTTCTTCTAGGCATTCTCTATTTAGTTACGTATTACCTCTCGCCGTCCACGGTGTTTGGGCCGCTTGCGCATTTTCGCATCGAACTGATCATCGCCCTGCTCATCCTGCTGGTGTCGGTTCCGGCGCTGATGCGATCTTTCATCTTAAAGACGCCTCAGTTTTTGGCGTTGCTTGGGTTGGCGTTTGCCACCTGCTTGTCGGTAGTCATTGGCGGCCATTGGGCAAAAGGGGGCGTGCTTGCGCTGCTCACCTTCATTCCTAACGCCTTCGCGTTCCTTGTGGTTTGCCTGCACTGCAAGACCAAGAAGCAACTGCAAATTCTCGTCCTGATGCTGCTGTTCGTCTGCCTGTTTGTTATTGGGCGCGGTTACAGCGATTTGCGGCGTGGAATAAACGCCGCCCCGGCTGCTAATCCAGGGGCGCTTGAAGCCGGTCCCAACGGGCCCGAGGCAGCGGGAAGCCCCTATCTCCTGGCGCAAGAGTCAGACTCTGGAGAGTCAGTCAATCGGCTCAGAGGAAGGGGGGAGATCAACGACCCCAATGACTTTTCCCAGTTGCTCATTGCCGTAATTCCCCTGGTGTTTATCTTCTGGCGACCGAAGAGAAGAGCCCACAACCTGGTATGCGTGATCCTGCCCGTGGGCGGGTTGTTGTTTGGGGCCTACCTCACCCACTCCCGCGGCTTCGTCGTGGCCTTTTTGGCAGTTGCATTTGTGGCAGCACGACGGCGTATCGGGACGCTGCCCGCACTGGTAATCGTGGGCCTCTTCCTCGTAGCCGCATCGGCCCTCCAGTTTTCCGGCGGCCGCGCCATGTCGGCAGAGTCCGGAGCCGATCGAACCGCCCTCTGGGGTGAGGGCTTGCAGGCGTTCAAGTCTCATCCGCTCTTCGGCGTCGGCGCCGGTAACATGCCGGGTTATACCGATGACGGTAAAACCGTGCACAACTCCATCGTGGTCTGCGCGGCAGAGCTTGGCACCTTCGGATTTTACTTCTGGTCGATGTTTCTGTTCTCCGCGTTGCGAGACATTTTGGTCATCGCGTCTCCCAAAAAGGTCGGCGAAGCACAGCCAATCATCGAGGATGGGCCGTTTCCGCGGTCGGCGTGGAAGCCGGAAGTAATGGACAAGGCAGAAGTCAACCGGCTGGGGCATTTAATGCTTTTGTCGTTCACGGGCTTTCTGGCCGCAGGGTGGTTTCTATCGCGATCTTATGTCCTGACGCTGTTCCTGTTGAGCGGCATGGTGGAAGTGATTTACCAGATGGCTTTACGGCAGCAAATGGTCCCTCCCCGCATGCGCCTGCAGCGAGTGCTTGTTTACACGGTGGGATTTGCCGTTGCGCTGCTCGTAGCGGTGTATATCATGCTCCGCATCCTCAATCGGGTACGCTGATCCAATCCGTCCCATCGGTTAGCGTGGCCGCCACAAGAAACAATAACGCTCGTTGGGCGTAGCATAAGGTTCAGCCAGCCGCTATGAAGATTGCACACGTGGTCGACAGCATGGAGGTGGGGGGCGCCGAGACGCTGGTGTCGCAGATGTGCCGTCTGCAGCGGGATCAGGGGCACGACCCGAGCGTTTACTCGGTTGCGAATCTCGGCCCGATCGGCGAGCAGATGAGGAATGAAGGCTTCGCCGTGGAGCATCACGTAGGCCGGCACCTGTCAGACTTGGTGCGGAATTTCTATCGCATCTTCAAAGAGTCGCATCCTGACGTCGTTCATCTTCACAACCCTACGCCCACAATTTATGCGGGCGTTGCCGCGAGAATGGCAGGCGTACCCAGCGTTGTGTCTACCCGCCATAGCCTGGTTGCCGCGCCGCGCAAGGCGGTGCAGGAGTTGAAGTACGCCTTCGCGGCCAGGTTTTGCGATTGGATTGTTGGAATTTGCGACGCAACAGCCAACAATGTGAGGAGCCTTCATACGGTTCCCGCGCGAAAGATTGTGCGCGTGTACAACGGCGCGGTCTCGCTGCAACACGCAGCAAAAGAACAATGGCCGCCGAAAAGGGGATTCACGCTGGTCTACGTCGGCCGGCTCGCCCCGGTGAAGAACCATGCGTTGCTGCTGAATGCCTTTCGCGCCGCGCTCTCGTCCATGCCGGGCCTGCGCTTATGGATGGTGGGCGACGGCAGCGAACGCGAGCAACTTGAGAGCCTGGCCGCCGGCTTGGGTATTTCCGCGCAAGTTACCTTCTGGGGGCAGCAACTGGACGTGGCGCCGTTCTTCTCCGCGGCCGATGCCTTCATCATGTCGTCCAGGTCCGAGGGATTGCCGGTCTCGCTGCTGCAGGCTTTTTCGTTGGGGCTTCCGGCAATCGTGACTGACGTGGGCGGAATGGCCGAGGTGGTCCGCATGTCACGCGCGGGTTTTACAGTGCCTGTCTCAGATCCCGCTCAAATGGCCACGGCCATTCTGCGACTGGCCTCCAATGATTCTGAACGAGAGCAATTCTCCACGCAGGCGGAAGAAGCATTCCATAAGCACTTCACGCTGCAAACCATGGTCGACGCCTACATGGATCTTTATCGAAACACCGTGCGTGCTCGGCCGATTGGGCTTACTCCTTAGCCGTTTTGCGCCGCAAGCCAAGCTGAAATACCAGGCGCAGTGCCTTAGTTCTCTGGTCAATATGCAACTTGCATCATCCGAGGAGGATCGATGGATGTGACCATCACTACATTTACCAAGAGTCCCTTCGGGCGGATTATCTACCGTCCGATCCAGTCTCTTATCCACCTTTGCCGCAGGCTTAGACACCCTGATGTACCACTCGACCACAAGATTACTCGCGTCTCCTACGGGCAGCGGAAGTTTTCTATCTTGCATCGGAGATGGACCGGCATCGAGTTTGTAATAGCGCAATGCTTTGCCCAGGCCCAGTACGATATGCCTTCAGGCGCGCATGGTGTCCTTATTGAGCGCATTTATCGCGAGATAGTAGCCGCGGGGAAGAAGCCTTTGATTGTGGATTGCGGGGCCAACATCGGCGCCAGCGTTCTCTGGTTCACAGCGAGGTATCCTGAAGCACACATCGTCGCCATCGAGCCCTCGCCTGTGAATTTCGCGCTACTTCGCAAGAATTGCCTTGGACTCGATATAGACTTGAGGCAGGCAGGCATCGGGCCGGCCGACGGCAACGCCTGGATGAGCAATCCCGAGGCCGAAGGGGGTTGCACGACAAATGATCGTCACGATGGCATCGACGTCGCCATTGTTTCTCTCAATACCATTTTGTCTGCGAAGCCCGCGACCAACTACTCTCCCTTTATCCTCAAGGTGGATATTGAGGGCGCGGAAAAATCGCTGTTTACCGGTCCTGCTTCTGTATTGGGGCAGTTTCCTCTCATCGTCATGGAGCCTCACGATTGGCTGTTTCCAGGGCAGCGCACTTCCGTTGAGTTTTTCCGCTTTCACGCGCAAACGGGCAGGGAGTTCGCCATGCGCAATGAAAACATCGCATCCATCGTTTGCGACCCAAGCCTGATTGAAACTGCGAATAATCGTTCGATTTGATCTTTGGCGTATCGACTTTGACGGAAGACATCTCTGTTACTGTCTCGCCGTCAACGAAGATATCCTCGATGAAAGGATCGCATGTCAATCTCAGTCGTCATTCCTACTTATAATGGCTCGCACTTTATCGCGGAAACGCTCGAAAGCGTTTTTGCTCAGACCATCCATCCCGATGAAGTGCTGGTGATCGACGATGGATCGACAGACGACACCGCGGCTATCGCCGAAAGCTTTACTCCGCAAGTGAGTGTCTTTCGCCGTTCGAACCAGCGCCAGGCAGCCGCCCGCAACTTCGGCGCGCAGCAAGCCACGAGCGAGTGGATCGCCTTTATCGATCACGACGACCTATGGGAGCCCAACAAGCTTGAGCGGCAGATGGATGAGCTGGCGCGACATCCAGAGGCGGACCTTTGTTACACCGGTCTTGTATTGCTCATGCAGCAAGGCGAAACCGCGATTCCCGGGCGCGTGTGGGATGTTCCACCGGCGAAAGATATCCGCAAGGCTTTATTCTCGGACGTGCCTTTTTTGCCGAGTTCCGTAATCATCCGGCGTTCTACGATGCTGGCGGTGAACGGCTTTGATCCTAAGGTATGCCATGGAAGCGAAGATTACGATATGTGGCTGAGGCTGCTGCACTCAGGAGCGAAATTCGCAGCGTGCCGCGAGCCCCTCTTTCAATATCGCCGCCATAAGGGGAACGCTTCGAGGGACATGGCATGGTTTGATGAATGCATGGAAATCTACAAACGCCTGGTTCTACCTCATCTGCCCAGATTCGCCGGGCGGATCGCGCACCTCAAGTTTCAGAGCGGACATGAGAAGAACCTTGCCAATACCTTGCGTGAACAGAGGAACCCGGCGCATTTGGCCGTGATGGCGAGGTCTGTGCTTCATTGGCCCTTCAACGATCCCTATCGATACGAGGCCCTGATTCGCATGCTGTATACGCGGATCAGCATCAGAATCATGAAGCGCGCAAGCGGTGGCGCAGCCTGAGAAGGGGTTTCTCTAGCAGGAAATAGGATGCAAGCGCAGCGGCGGCCGCAAACACAAGATTCTGCGGGAATGCGTTGACCCAGGCTGAGGAGTTGCGGTTGAGGAACAACTGCTGCCACATATAAAGCGAGTAACTTAGAACCCCAATAAACGCAATCGGCCTCCAATTCAGGATGGCTCCAAGCCAGTCGCGCGAACAGTAGACGCCGCGGTGAATAAGGATTGCGAGACACGCGTTGATGACCGACGTCCCGAACACCGCAACCACCGTATAGCCGATGTAACGATTCATCAGCAAAACAATCGCCATCAATCCCACCGAATAGACCGGTCGAAAGAGCCGCAAATACCAACTCTTCCCTTCAAGCCAGCCACGAACCATTGCCAGAAGGCAGCCCATCGCAATGCTGTCAGCAACCATCGGGAACATCTCCAGCTCGCCATAGGGTGTTCCCCTCAGGAACAGCCATGCGCCCGCACGCGCAACAGGTCCAAGCAAAATGGCGCCGGCGGCAGCCCAGCCCGCTCGCCGTGGCAACAATAGTACGAAGGTGCAAGGCCAAATCAGGTAAAACTGTTCTTCAACGGAAAGTGACCACAAATGCCCGACTTGCCATGATCTGTCGGTTTCAAAGTTCACCGTATAGGTGAGGGCATGCCAAATGTCCCTGGCATGCAGGTGCACAGCTCCGGCCAGCCACATCAGGCAGATGCACGCAATAAATGCATACGCCGCCGGAAGCAGACGCAGCGCCCTGCGAGCATAAAAGAGCTTGAGCGATACCCGCCCGTTCTTCGCGTCTTCCGCGAGCATCAAGCTGGTAATCAGGAATCCCGAGATGACAAAAAAAACAACGACTCCCAGGTGCGCGTAGTCACCCACGCCCAAATTGAGCCATCCAAACCCCCGCGTTCCGCTGAGGTGGCCAAGAAGAACAAGGACAATCGATACGGCCCGCAACCCATCCAACGACGGAAAGCGGACGTTCGTGCCAGCCTTGGTTGGAACGGGCTCGCATTGGACCTTGCCTTCTGCTCTGTTGGTCAGGTGCAAGGTGGTCTCCGAGAGGCACTGCGCAGTGAGGAGTTATCGGTTCACGTCTCGCCTTAAAATCAGCAGCGCACAATCTTGGGTGAGTCGATGCCCTTGGTGGCGTTCCTGGTATCGACGACCAATTGCGATTGATCGACAATCGCTTGGTAGTCGTAATTGGAGTGGTCGGTAACGATGACCAGGGCGTCGAATTGCCCCAGGTTGTCGAGCGGGGTGCTGGTCATATTCAGGTCGTAGTGGCGGCCGTGGCCCACGGTGGCAAAGTACGGGTCGTTGTAAGCCACAACCGCGCCTTTTTCTCGCAGCAACTCGATAATGGTCAACGACGGAGATTCGCGCAGATCGTCGATGTCGCGCTTGTAGGCCAGGCCCAGAACCAGGACCCGCGACCCTTTAATGGACTTGCGCTGTTCGTTGAGGCCCGCGGCAAGCTGCTCCAGCACGAAATAAGGCATGGCCATATTCACTTCGCCGGCCAGTTCAATGAAGCGGGCCCGGAAGTCGAACTCCCTCGCTTTCCATGAAAGATAGAAAGGGTCGATGGGAATGCAATGGCCGCCCAGCCCTGGGCCGGGATAGAAGGCCTGAAAGCCGAAGGGCTTGGTCTTGGCCGCGTCAATCACCTCGTGGATATCGATGCCCATCTTCATGCACAACTGCTTCAGCTCGTTGACCAGCGCGATATTCACGCAACGGTAAATGTTCTCGAGCAGCTTGGTCATCTCAGCCACCGATGGGCTGCTCACCGGCACCACGCGGCGGAAGATGGCCCCGTACATTGCCGCGGCCAGCTCCGCGGCCACTGTGCCGCAGCCGCCCACCACCTTGGGAATATCGTGGCGGGCCACCGTCTCATTGCCGGGATCCTCGCGCTCCGGGGAAAACACGACGTGCACTCCGAGCTCGTTTGGGCCGCGCGCAACTTTCAGGCCCCGCAGGTTGCCCGCCTCCAGCATCGGCACCACAACCTCTTCCGTTGTGCCGGGGTAGGTGGTGCTTTCAAGCACGATCAACTGGCCCTCATGAACGTGCGGGGCAATCGACGCAACCGTGCCGGTGACATAGCTCAGGTCGGGTTCGTGGTGCTCGTCCAGCGGCGTGGGCACGCAGATGATGACCGCGTCCATCTCGTCAATTTCAGAGTAATCGGATGTGGCGTGAAACCCCGCCTCCTGCGCCTTCCGCACGGCGGCCGGAAGAATGCGCACGATATACGAGCCGCCGGCATTGAGGATGTCTACCTTGTTCGGTGCAATATCGAAGCCAGTTACGCGAAACCGCTCGCCACTGAAA
The DNA here is from genome assembly GCA_050013735.1 of Occallatibacter sp. Lineage (GTDB taxonomy): Bacteria > Acidobacteriota > Terriglobia > Terriglobales > Acidobacteriaceae > Telmatobacter. Next base: position 27,308 of record JBEKEQ010000017.1, on the reverse strand, counting down.
AGCAGTGCCAGCGGCAGGCCAACGTAGCCCATCCCGATAATGCCGATGCGGGCTTCCCGGCTCTCCAATTTGCGCTTGAGATCAGCCACTCCGCCAGCAGCGGAAGCTGTCATGCTTGCGTTTGTAATGGAACTCTCCTTCTTCAATCCAGGAAAGCGGAATCGACGCATTCAGCCGCAAATCGTTGCTTCGTCTTACGGGTTCCGCACACATTCGCTTGTCAGCCGGATTGGCTTGCCGCTATCGACAACTTCAAAATCAGTCACTTTTATGTCTTGCAGGTCGTGAGAGCCGAAGTCCATGTCGTCGTATTTGGCCTTTGTGTCGGCGTCGTTCTGCGCTGACAGCGCAATCGCGCCGCCATCGGAAAGGAACATGCCATATTTCTGCATGGCCCGTGCAACCACCTGCGCGGCGGGCGTCAGTTTCTCCATATCGAATGAGGCCTTCAGGCGGAAATGGGCGCCCATCGCCGGCGCAGTAACCGGCCCGCGCGGTGCGCCGGCATGCGTGGCAGGATGCACAAAAACGTGCGCGCGAATCCGCGGGTTGGGAAGAATGAAGCGAATTGCGTGGTTGATGCTTCCGGAAGCAATCTCGTCGGCATTAAAAAGCAGCGCGGCTATCGGTAAGCCGGCGGCGTCGGCGCTGGTGCACTGATCTCCTCGCCCCGAAGGCGGGTAAACTTTGTTGAGGTCCCATACCGCGATGATGGTTGCAGAGAGAGAATTGTCCTGGAGGTTGCCCTGGTAGGCCTCGTAAAGCTTGCCGTGGCTGCGATCGGCTACGATGAGGTGGCAATCATCGTCGGGGCCCGGACAATGATAGTCAGGCCGCCCTTCCAGGCCGCCTCCAGGCGGCAGGGGAACGGTTGCGGGAAGGTCGGAATCGCTGCTATAAAACGTTGCTCCTTTGTGAAAAGGAACTTGCGGTGTGTTTGCGTTCGCCTGCAATACGCGCAGGCTGAAGTCGACTTGCATCCTTCCTGTTCCCCATCCTCCCGCTTCAGCGAGCCAGGAGATGATTTCGGAGGACTGGGGATCAAGCGGCGCGTGACTTATGTCCTGCCTGAAGGCGGAGCCGGGAGGAAAGTAGGGCGCGGGCGCGGCGATATGCTCCAGCTTGGCCGCCTTCACCATCTGGGCATGATGGTGAAAGGTAAATCCGATGGCTACAGCTCCAATGCCCAGCAAGGAAGCAAACAGCAAGTTTTTCCTGAAGACCATATCTCTCCTATGCTCCTCTCGTTGCTGAGGATCATTTCAAATGCCCTTGGCGATGTCAATTGACTCGGATGCGGCGACAGGCTCGGTCGACGCAACGCCATGCGTTTCGCGAGTGGCACCCGTCGCCAACGGTTCAGTCGAATTCCATAGCTTCCACAACGGGCCGCGCGTGGTCAGGAATTTATAGAGCCCAACAACGGCGGCCGCATTGAGCAGAAGCAGCGCGCTGGCCGGAGCCGCGATGCGATGCAATAAAGGAACGCGTGTACGCATGCCGGCAAAAGCAAGGACCAGGCTGAATATCTGAAGCGCGGCGAGGACTGCGTAGATTGGCGATGCGGCCGAAAGCCCCAGCATGGCGACAAGCAGCGTGATCAGCAGGTACGGCGCTATGAGGCGCGTCAGCTTGTGTGAAACAAATTGAAAGAGAAGCCGATTCTTTGGTGTGAGCGTCCACGGCGCGAGCTGCACAAGCTGAAAGTTACCCGCCAGCGTACGCACCTTGCGATGGAACTCGCCTTCCACTTTCTGCGGCCATACGTCGTGAACATGAGCACTCGAATCGAGTACCGACCGGTAGCCCTGGCGGATGATCGAAAGTGGTTCGAACATGTCGTCCAGAATCGTACCTGGCGGCATGGGCACGGCCAGCTCGCGGCGAATGGCATAAAAGCCGCCATAGACCCCGACCGGCGAGTCGACGGCAGTTTCACATTTCCTGATCCACTGCTCGTATCGCCAGTAGAGCCCTCCCACTGCCGCGGAAGCAGCGTCCTGATTCCCTGTGCCCAGGCTCAGTTCTCCCGCCACACAGCCGACATGCGCATCGGCCAGGTTGCTGACCAGCCGTTGAATCGCACCGGGAGCAATCTCAGGCCGGATGTCTACAAACAGGATCACCTCCGCCCTGGCCGCCGCCATCCCTGCGTTCACGGCCACCGCCTTGCCGCCGTGTTCCTTGAGGATGATGACCTTGAAAAGCGGATGCCGCTGCCGGGCCAGCAATTCCTCTGTGCCGTCGGTTGAACCGTCCGAAACAATGACGATCTCTTGAATATTGGGGTAGTCGAGGCCGAGAAGATGTTGAAGCTTGCGGGGAAGGCGCGCTGCGCCGTTGTGCACGGCCATCACGATACTGACGCTGGGAGCGATCGGGGCAGTCTTCCAGGGCCGCGGCCGCAAACGCGACAACAACCACATCGCCAATGGGTATCCCGCATAGGTATAGAGGATACCGATCAGCGATAGCCAGAAAACGATTCTCATTGGGCGCCCCGCCGCAACACGATTGTCTTGATGGTCTCAAACATGATGAGCAGGTCGAGGCCGATGGACAAGTGTTTGACGTAGTAGAGGTCGTATTCGAGCTTGCGCTTGGTCTCCTCCAGGCTTGCGCCGTATTGATATCGCACCTGCGCCCAGCCGGTGATTCCCGGCCGGATCAAATGCCGAAGGTCGTAGAACGGAATCTCGCTAGTCAGCCACTGCACAAATTCCGGGCGCTCCGGGCGAGGACCGACAAAGCCCATCTCCCCGCGCAGCACGTTCCAGAGCTGTGGAATCTCGTCGAGGCGCGTCTTTCTCATGAACATGCCCACACGGGTAACGCGTGGGTCGTTCTTGGTGGCCCATACAGCCCCCTTAGCTTCGGAGTTTTGCCGCATGGTCCGGAATTTGTATAGCGAAAATGGATGCCCTCGCAGTCCAACTCGAGTCTGACGAAAGAATATGGGACCCGGCGATGAAAGGCGCACGGCCAGCATGATGAATGGAATGAACGGCAGGCAGATCATAAGCAGGATGAAAGAAACCGTCACCGAGACTACGCGCCGAACAATTTGTTGCGATGTCTTTACGTTGAAACCGCCCGTGAAAATGAGCGTACTGGGATTCAGTCCTTCCAGCGTGAGCCTGCCTGAAAGCCGCTCCATCATAGAGCTGTCGTCCTCAATCATGACGCCGTTGAGCCGCAGGTCGAGGAGCTCGCGAACCGGCATCATTCCGCGCCGGTTTTCCATGGCGACAATGACGCGATCGATGCGGGTCCCGGGCCTGCGGAAGGCGCGAAGATCCGCGGCGAACCGTTCCAGCCCCTCGGCCGAATCGTTGCTCTCTCCAGCGACCACCTCCATGCCTGCGTCGCGCCGGAAGCGAAGGGTATCCACCATTCTTCGAGCACGTTCGCCACTGCCCATTACGTATACCCGCTCGCGGAATATCGACAGGCGAATGATCCAATCATAGGCCCATCGCCAGATGAACAGGGAAAACCCGAGAATCAGGATGCCGGCAGTGAGAACGTGGGGCGCGATGTATGAATCGGGAAATACATAGACGATTCCGGCCAGAACAAAAGACAGAACGCTGAGAACCAGCAGCAGTCGAAAGTAGATTTCCCAGTGCCCTGAAATGCGCTGCGGTTCATACAGATCGAAATAGTACGAAAGAAGCATGGTGAGAACGGTGATGCCCACGATCTTGAGTATCCCGTTCTCGTAAATTAAAGCGATGTAGGTATCGGGCCCAAGGAGGTATGTGGCGGCCAACAGAAATGAACCGCCCACGAGTAACGCTTCGATAAGCAGCAGGACCAGCGCCCGTGTGGGATAGTAAACATTGAAAAGCCTTATCATCCTTGCCTCGGCTTATCCTTTCGCCGCTTCGATCCGGCGGTGGTTTCCTGGCCACCATAGTAGTAGTAGTAGTAAGATCCGCTGCGCGGCGGCTCCTTGACTGCATTGATCACAAAGCCGAGAAGACGGGAGTTGGTGAATGCAGCTTGCGCGCTGCGTGCAATGTCGTAAGGCGTGCTTCCTCCGCGCGCAACGAGCAACACCGCATCGGCGGCGCGGGCAAGCTCAACCGCGTCTGTAACCGCCAGCACCGGCGGCGAGTCGATCAGAATCCAATCGAAATGCGGAGTCAGAACGGTAATCAGTTCCTCGATGCGGTGGTTGGCCACCAGCTCTGACGAGTTGTCTCCGCACTTGCCTGCGGGGATGAAGGTGAGGTTTGTCACCGTGCCCCCGCTTGCGCTCTCCACGGCCCTGGTATTCCGGTCGCGCTGCATAACCTCCTGCAATTTTGCAGTTCCCGATAGATACTCCGATAACCCCGGTGTATTGGGGGCCCCAAGAAGCTTGTGGAGCGTTGGACGGCGCAGATCGCCGTCGATAAGCAGAGTGTGATTGATGCCGTTGCGCGCCAGGCTCATGGCCAGATTCGCGGTTACAAAGCTCTTTCCTTCCGCAGGCATTCCGCTGGAGACAAGGATCGTCTTAAGCGGAGCCTCATAGCGGGCCTGGTAGATGCGCGAGCGCAGGCTGCGAAATTGCTCCACGCCACCGCCGCGTTCCTCAAGCGTAGGAAAGGAGGTACTAAACGGCCTCCACGTCTGCGGCAAAACGTCGTCGATGTTGAAGTCGGCCTTGATTTGTGAAGGCTCCTCGAGATCGTGAACATCCCCGGGCTCGGCAACCAGTCTGTCTTCCAGCTCCTGGGCGGTTTTCCGCTCAAGATCGGCTCTTTGAAGCGCTTCGTAAATCCGGCTCATAGTTCGCTTTCCTTCAGGGATTCAGAGGAATCCGCGATCGAATTGTTGATGTTGGATAGGTCAGCCGGCAAGGCATTTTCAGGTAGCCCTGACAGAGCCGTAGGGGAAATAACAAAGGACTGTGAGTCCAGATCGAGCTCCATGCTCACTGATTCAACGATGCGCGCCGGGATAGGCTTGATTTGCTCCACATAGGCGCTGATCAAGGCGTGCTCGCAGATCAGGTTGATGACCCGCGGAATTCCTCTGGAGTGGCGATGCACAAGCTCCACCGCCTCGGGCGACAACACGCTCTCGGCGGCGCCGGCGATGCGCAGCCGCTCGGCGATGTAAGACTGCGTCTCATCGCTCGTCAAAGGATACGTCCGGCACCACACCGAAACCCGCTGGCGAAGCTGGCGAACGCTGGGGTGGCGAAGCTTCTCCTCCAGTTCAGGCTGGCCTGAAAGCACAATCTGCACCAGCTTCTCTGAAGAGGTCTCGAGATTGGTGAGCAGACGAATTTCCTCAAGAAGATCCCAGGAAAGGTTCTGCGCTTCATCCACCACAATTGCGCACAATCCGTGATCGCGGTAACGGTCGATAAGCCAGCGATTGAGCTGCATCAGCATGCCTGACTTGGTCCGCGTCCTGGGCGGGATGCCGAAGTCGGTCAGCACGAACTCAAGAAAATCGAGCACGTCGAGACGCGGATTGAAGACGAAGGCTGTTGAAAAGCGATCCTTGGCAAACGAGCTCAGCACCGTCTTGAGCAGTGTCGTTTTCCCCGTGCCTACTTCTCCCGTCATGACCACAAAGCCCTTGCGCGCCGCAATGCCGTATTGCAGGCAGGCGAGCGCCTCCCGTATCTGCGGCATCATGTAGAGAAACCGCGGATCTGGACTGGCTCCAAATGGCAGGGCGCGAAGGCCGAAGAAGGATTTGTACATGGCTAGCTGGGCGCGCTTTCAACTGGCTTGTTGGTTCGTGAGAAAAACTTCCATCCCTTGTGGTGAGATTTACCGGGCTTGGGAAGACCTGCAACGTGGGAGATGATGGCCAGAGTCGGCAGTTTGGTAAAGGCCCAGATGTCTCTCTCATTGCGCACTGAAGTATCGCGATACTCGAGAAGCGCAGTGAGGAGCAGGCCCAGAAACAGACCGCCGGCAAGCCCGCCGACGGCGAACATGGTGCGATTCGGGTAGGTCGGGGCGTCGGGAAGATTCGGTGAGTCCATGATGGTGAACTGCTCGCCCTGCTGCCTGTGCTCGAGGGCCGTCGCCATGGACGACTCGTTCATCTTTTTCAACAGCGAGTTGTAAAACTCCAGCGCCGTCTCGTGGTCGCGAGTCACCTGTTTGTACTCTTCTTCAACCAGCGGGCTGGCCTCAATCTTCGCTTCGTAGGCCTTGATATCCTGTGTCAGCCGCGTTTGTTCCTGCCTCCCCTCGGAGATGGACAGCTTCACAGAACGAAGATTCATCTTGAGCTGCTGCAGTTGCGGCGTGTCGGGCCGGGTTGTCGCGGGGGCCTGCGGAGCCGGGGCTGGCGCGGCGGAAGAATGCGCCATCTCCGCCTGCAGATTGGCAATTCTGTGGTTGATCGCGACCACGTCAGGATGGTCAGGCGTGTACAGCGTCTGCAATGTCTGCTTCTGCTCCATCAGATTCTGGAGCTCCCTCTTGCGCTCGTCCACCGTTGCAACGTTGGCCGACTCGGGGCCCTGCAGATCGCGCGTCTGCTCCGCAATCATCGCCTCCAGGAAGGTCTCATTCTGCTGCATCCGGTCGAGTGACTGGTTGGTTGCGTCAAGCTGAGTGGTAAGAGCCTGAAGCGTGCTTTCGTTGGGGCTTCCCATAGCCAGGCTCATGTTACCCAGTTGAAGGGTCTGTCCTGGCAGCTTGCCGAGGTTCTTTTGTTCAAAGGCGGCCAGCTTGGCGTCCTGGTCGTCAAGGTTTCTCTTTGAGTCGGCCAGCTGCTGCCTCAGGAAGTCAGAAGTGCCTTCGGCCGATTGCTCGCGCCCCCTCAGGTTCTCGCTTACAAAAAGCGACGTGATCTCGCCACAGACCTGCTGGGCTATGTGCGGGTCGGGCGCCTCAAACGAGATGAAGAAGCCGGGCATCCCCCGGGACTGTTCAGAGTGGATTTGCGTGATCTTGATGCCCTTCCGCACCATGTCAACGCGGTCATCCATGGTCGCATTGCCGCCAGCAAACAGGTTGAATTTGGTAACGATGGGCTCAATGCGAGAGCGGCTCAGAATCTGTTCCTTCATGGATGCCAGCCGCCCGCCCAGATCTTCGTCGACCACCGGCTTTACATAGTCCTCAGGAACTCTCTGCTGCTCGATGAGAATCAGCGTCTGCGACATATAGCGAGGCGGCAGAACGTAGCTGACAGCTACGGCAGCGGCGAGGATTACGATTGTGCAAGCAAGAATCAGCTTGTATCGCCGCTTAAGAATCCCGACGTAATCGTCCATTGTCAAATCACGATGCCCGAGCATACGGCTCCTTAATCTTTAGTGAGTGAGATGTGTTTCCCGAGGCGAATACGAGAGCCCGAAACTTATTATTTGATACAGCCCGCTGATTGCGTTGCCCGGAAGCGTGGCGCTCGACGACTGGCCGACGGCGGTGTAACTGGCAAATGTGCTCAAGTAACGGCCCAGCCCGTAGCTGGCTTGCGCCCCTCCGAACTTGGCGTCCACCACTCCGCTTGCCTCCAGCCCCTTGATCCGTTGGTACGACCCGTCAATCCCAATATTCAGCTTTCTTCCCAGGGTTTTCGCCAGATTCGCATTGATTGAGTCCGACTGCTGGCCGAGCAGATATCCCGAACCCCCGCTGGTGCCGCGAGAGTACGACAAACTGCCCGTGAAGGCCCGGTTGTGATAGCTGGCAGAAGCGTTCGCCCCAAATGTCGTCCTGATGGGCTCGGCTGCTGCTGCCGGGGTCTCGGTTGTTGTGGAAAGCGCGGTCTGGCCGTTCAACGTTCCTACCCACTGCGGCCCCGCGGATACAGTCGTACTGAGTTTTCGGTTCCATGTCCGCGAGAAGCCGGCAAACACCGAGTTGGACATGAATGAAAAAACGTATTCAGAGTAGCTGTAGCGGGAGAATGCGTAAGACCCCGTGAGCGAGCTTCGCGCGCTCAACCGCCTGCTCAGCCCCACCGTTGCCGACTCCCCGCTCGTCTCAATGCCATTGCCGTCAGGGAAGTAAATCTTGTCTGACCCGCCTCCCATGCTGATAGTCGTAGCGTAGCCAAGGCGATGCCCCGCCGATCCGCTCACATCGTTGGCCACGATAGGGGTGTGCAAAGTCAGTATCCCCTCGTCAGTGGGGGGATTCGTACCCGGCCCGCCGATCGGTTCCCCGGTGCCCGGAACCCCCGTGAAGCCTGTCGTGGCGGACGCCGGAAGATAGCTCACATTGTCGCTGGCATTGAAATTCCATTTGTGCCAATTCAGGCCCTGCGACGCAGTCAGATGCTGAAAGATTCCGCTCCCGTAAGAAGGCCCGGATATGTTCCAGCTATAACCGCCGCCGTAATCCATCACAAACGGAGTCCGTCCATTACCGTTCGCATAACTTACGTCCGCCGAGGCGTTGCTCATCTGCTCGTTTCCCAGGCCGCCAACCTCCGCGCTCTGCCCGTAGTGGAACGAATAATGAAGGTAAGCCGCCCCCGACGTCGCCTCAGGCGCAACCTGCGCGCCGGCAGCCGCGCATGCGCCAAGGAGGAACGCCACGAGTTCAAGTTTCGTCTTCATTCGCGGCGCCTCATGGAACAACAATCGTATCTCCGGGCTTCATGGCCAGATTTAGCGTGACGTCGCCTTTCAGCGCTTCTTTGTAATGCACTGGAATCTTTTGATGCGTACCGCCTTCGTTGCGCAGAATGTAGATCTTCTTCGCATTGGCGTTATCCGTAAGGCCGCCGGCATCGGCAATAGCTTCAAGCAAGGTCATTCCGGGGGTCATGGGGAGTTGACCCTTGTGTCCGACTTCACCGAGAAGATAGATCACTTTGCTGTGAATCCCGGTCATTACCACCGAAACCTTCGGGTCCTGCAGAAATTTCTTGAGTTTCGTCTCAATTTGATCGGCCAGTTGCAGGGGCGTCAGGCCGTCAGCATGAACGTCGCCCAGCAAAGCCATTGAGATCATCCCGTCTGGCCTTACCAGAAGGCTGCCAGAGAGGGTCGGCTCCCTCCACACCGTGACCGTAATTTCGTCGGAGTCGCCGATGACATAGGTATCAGCCGGAACTGCCCCGGCCGGAGTTGTGGAAGCTGGAGGAGCCGCGGGCGGGACAGGCGGGGCCGCAGTTGTCGAAGCTGGGACAGCCGTATCCGGGGCAGGCGTGGTTGGCGTTGCCGTCGCCGGAGCAGCCGTGGCGGAAGTGGTCGAAGCCGGAGCAGCCCCAGCCTGAACGGGCGCGGCCGGAGCAGGCGCGGACCCCTGCGCGGGCTTCCCGGCCGCTGCCTGGTCCTGGGCATGGCAAATGAGGCTGGAAACAAACAATATCGAGATAAGAAACTTCGCCGGCTTCATAGTGCAACTCCAATTCTGTTGGATGCAGGTTGGCAATCCGCTCCCGCCCGCTTGAGCTTGTAAAGCAACGCCTTGTAGCTGATTCCAAGTCGATCCGCGGCGCGCTTCCGATTGCCGCCCGTTGTAATGAGAACTTCCGAAATCAACTGGCGCTCAATTTGAGCGGATGCGGCCCGCGTGGCTTCCTTCAGCGACAAAGTCTGGCGATGCCCATTCGACTTCACTTTTGGCGCTCCCGCCTTGAGTGCGGCCAGGGAGATGGACTGATCGCCGATGGCGACAAACGTCTTGATCGCCGTCTGAAGTTCAGACAAATTGTCGGGCCAGGTGTGCTGCATCAGGAAATCGATGATCTCCTCGTGCAATACCGGCTTGGGACGATCGAATTGCCTGGCATACCGCGTCAAAAGGTCGTCTGCAATTCCCAGGATTTCCGATTTCCGGCAGCGCAGTGGCGAAATCCTCAGCGTTACGGCCGACACCCGGTGGAAGAAGTCCTCTCTCATCCGCCAGGTCTTCACCTCTTCCAGCAATTCGCGGCTGGTGCCGCAAAGAAGGCGGCAGCTTTGCGCCTGCTCCGAGCGGAAATAAGCTTCAATGATCAACTCTTGCAGAGGAAGGCTAAGATCTCCGATTTCCGCAAGATACACTGTTCCCTTCCCGGAGAATGCCGACTGTAACGCCTGCGCGTCGGTTTCGGCGCCATAAAGCTCGGTAAAGGTGCTGCGGGAGCGATGCGATTGGGCATGAATTTGCACGGCGATGGAACGCTTTCCAACGCCCTTCTCGCCCACGATCAAAACCGGGCAATCGCTCTCGGCAATACGCGCAATCGCGCGTTGAATCTGCGCCTCGATCGGAGCGAAGGATTTCGTCGGTCGCCTCACACTTTGAGTGGCTGCATTGCCTGGCATTGGGGAGTCCCGGGTCCACCCCCTATCATAGCAATGCACGTTCCAAACCTGGGGACAAGACAGGGAATAGCCTTTCCATGTAGTATAGCCGCTTTTGGGCAATCTTCAGTCCGGTGACGTTACCCAAAAGATGTAAAACTTTTCCCTTTTCAGGGAAGAAACTGTGACATTGTTTTCCCGGCAAAGTGGAAAAAACTTTCCCTACATGCCCTTAGGCCACTGCTCGATATGAGTATTTGAAGGGCATCCTTTTGAAATTAACTCGTTGTGCTTGCGGCATTCCAATTGCTAATCAAGCAAGATAGGATTTAAATGTCCAAGTCAGCATCGCGGAGAATATGACTCAGGAAATTCAGGTTGCGGTGATTCCCAAACACCCCCGGTCGATGCAAAATGCTCAATTTGCATGGGGTTCGGCTCTCATCGGCGTACTGCTCGCGGCCGTTTATTACCGCGTTTTGGCCAAGTTGGTCATCGACTGGTGGCAAATACCCGACTTCTCTCACGGCTTTCTGGTGCCGTTCTTTGCCGCATATCTGGTGTGGGCCAAGCGGGAGACCCTGCTCAAAACGAGAATCGAACCTGTGTGGAGCGGAATTGGGGTGGTTGCCCTGGGCCTTGCGGTTCTGCTGCTGGGGGTTTTCGGCGCTGAGCTTTTTCTGTCCAGGGTTTCTCTGGTCATTGTGTTCACTGGATTGGTTCTTGCTTTTGGCGGCTGGCAGCTCCTCAAAGAGCTTCGCTTCGCCTTGCTGGTCCTGCTGCTGGCAATCCCGATTCCCTCCATAATTTTCAACCAGATCACTCTTCCTTTGCAGACGCTGGCTGCCAAAATGGCCAGCGGCTTGCTTCCTTTGTTCGACGTTCCGGTCCTTCGCGAGGGCAACATCATCGTCCTGCCCGCGATGAGACTGGAGGTGGCAGAGGCGTGCAGCGGCATCCGCTCGCTGATGAGCCTTTTCACGCTCGCCATCTTTTATGGCTACTTCCTTGAGAAATCCTTGTGGCGACGGGCGGCGCTTGCGCTGTCTAGCTTTCCGATTGCAATTGCCGCCAACGCGGTGCGCATACTCGGCACGGGTTTGTGCGTCCAATACTGGGATCCGGACAAGGCGCTCGGCTTCTTTCACGAGTTTTCCGGCTGGGTCATTTTTATCGTCTCGCTGGGATGCCTTTATATTGTCCATTGCATCATGAACCTTTTCCCGGCCAAGAGGATCGAGCCATGAAGAGTCCTCGTTACTGGACGGTTGTGCTGCTGCTGGCTGCGACGGCGCTGGTGCTGTTTATGCGGGGCAATAGAGATCTGATTCCGGCCAGCGAGCCCCTGGCGCAAATGCCCTCCACTATCGACGGCTACACCAGCCGCGACGTCCCGATCGATCAGGAAGCGCTCGATGTGCTCGGAGCCGGGGACTTCCTGTCGCGCCTTTACACCACCCCTGGGAAATCCTCCTCGGTGGGTCTCTTTATCGGCTACTTCCCCACCCAGAGAACAGGCACCACCATCCATTCGCCCAAGAACTGCCTGCCCGGAGCCGGCTGGAGCTTCGATTCGACCCGATACGTGTATTTGAACGATTCCATAGGCAAAGAGCATCAAGTGGGCGAATACATCATCTCGAACGGGGACATGAAGGACTTTGTCATTTATTGGTATCAGGCGCATGGACGTAGCGTGGCCAACGAATATATGGCTAAAATCTACATGGTGTCCGATGCAATGCGATTGAATCGCACCGATGGCGCGCTGGTTCGGGTCATTACGCCCATCGGCGTCAATGAAGACACATCGGCGGCAAAAGTCCGGGCCGAAGCATTTACCGCCCAGCTTGCGCCCCTGCTTCCTCGCTTTATACCGGATTAAGAACGATTCGAAGGAGCTGGGATAGGAAACCAGTTTCACCAGGGAAATTCAGGTTGTGCCGGTGCCAAAGGCAGCCTGCAAGGAAGAAAAAACGTGAACAGCATGGTCAAGAGAGTTCAATTGATTTTCGATGGCAGGTGGATACGAATGAATCGCCGAGGATTGCTTTGCATCATCATGGTCTCGATCGCGCTTCTGGGTGGCTGTCACCGCGATCCAAATGTCCGCAAGCAGAAGTATCTGGAGAGCGGAAAACGCTACAGCGCGCAGGGCAAGTACCGGGAAGCCGCCATACAGTTCGCCAACGCGCTTAAGGTTGACAAGAACTTTGCCGACGCTCACTACGAGCTGGCGGAGACCTATGAGCATCTGGGTCAACCCCGCCAGGCGTATGGTGAGTTGCTGCGCACGGTGGACTTGCAGCCGACAAACTACAAGGCGCGCATCGAGCTCGGAACCATGTCGCTCTACGGCGGCAAGGTGGACGATGCCCAGGTGCAGGCCAACGCCGTCATGGCCGTCGAGCCGAACAACCCCGATGTTCACGCGCTCCTGTCAGCCATTGACCTCAGAAGGGGGCAGAGGGACCAGGCTGTGAACGAGCTGCACCGGGCTCTGGAGCTCGACCCCAAGCGCGCGCAGTTCCACGAAGATCTGGGCCTGGTTCTGTCTAGCGATCCGGCCAAAATGTCTGATGTGGAAAGTGAGCTCAAGCAGGCTGTCGCTCTCGATCCCAAGTCCTCGACCCCCAAGTTGGTGCTTTCGGCTTTCTATATGAAGAACAGCCGCTGGGCAGAGGCCGAGCAGATAAGCAAGGATGCCATTGCCGCGGATCCACAAAGTCTTTCTGCGAGGGCAGGGCTCGCCCAGGTCTATTTGAAGCAAAACAACCAGGCCAAAGCCGAAGAAGTACTTCGTCAAGCGGCGCAGGACCTTGCCGACAATCCGCAGGGAGTGCGAATTCTGGCAGATTACTACGTTGGCACGGGGCAGATGAACAAGGCCAGGGCAGAGTTCGCAAGTCTCTCCGCGAAGTATCCAAAAAATGTTGCCTTGCAGAAAGGATACGTACGCGTTCTTTTGGAGGTCCGGGACTTTGGGACCGCGCAATCCGTGGTTGACGGGCTGCTGAAAAAGAACGGGAAAGATCCTGAAGTTCAGGGATTGAACGGCATCGTGCTGCTCAATTCCGGCAAGACAAACGATGCGGTAAATGCCCTTCAGAGCGCGGTCAAGGATTCGCCCAAAGATGCTTTCCTGCAAGACTGGCTGGGCAGGGCGGCGGCGCAAAAGGGCGATACCGCGTTGGCCGAGAAAAGCCTTCGCGAAGCCACCAGCCTTGATCCGTCAAGGTTGGATGCGGAACGGGAACTGGCACGGATAGCAAGCTTGCGCGGCGATTTGGACTTGCTATCCGATGTGGCTAACAAGACCATTGCGGCGGCGCCCCGCTATCCCCCGGCCTATGTATGGCGCGCCGCTGTGGAAATGAGCCGCAAGGCGCCGGACAAAGCTGAAGCCGACCTGAAGACTGCCATCGCCGAAAATCCTAAATACTCCCAGGCCTATCTCGAAATGGCCAAGCTCCGCATCTCCCAGAACCATTACCCCGAAGCAATTGCGCTGCTGGAACAGGCTCTCGAATACGATCCTGATTCCTACGAAGCCTTGCGCATAGAGGTCAGCTATTACCTCTACCAGAAACAGCATGACAAGGCCCTGGCGCGCGTGAATGCGCAAATCGAGAAGAGCCCGAAGAATCCCCAGTTCTACGACCTTCTGGCGGAGTTGGATGCCCAGGACAAGAAACTCGATCAGGCCGCTGCCGCGGCCCAGAAAGCCGTCCAGCTCAATTCCAGCGACAGCGAGGCGGTGATGGTTTTTGCGCAGATAGAGGTGTTGCGCGGACAGGCGGCAACGGCTATCGGGGCCTGGCAGCAGTGGTTGAGCAGCCATCCCAACGATGCCAACGCCACCGCGGTGCTGGGAACGCTCGAGGAATCGAGCGGAGATCGGCAAAAGGCCGAGGCTGACTACAAGAAGGCCTTGCAGCTGCAGCCCCAGCTAGCTCTCGCAGCCAACAACCTGGCATACCTGATGCTCGAAAATGGGGAGAATGTAGACGTAGCCCTTTCGCTCGCCCAATCGGCCCGGCAGGCCCTGCCCACCTCGGCCAACACCGCCGACACCCTGGCCTGGGCTTACTACTACAAGGGAACCTACGGATTTGCCCGCGATCTTCTTGAGGAAGCCATCAAGACCGAGCCAAACAGCCCTGACCTGCAATATCACCTGGGGATGGTCTACACCAAGCTGCGGGATAAGAATAACGCGCAGATTCACCTGAAAAAGGCAGTGGCACTGGCGCCGGACTCGCCGGCCGCAAAGGAAGCTAGAGCAGCGCTGCAAGGGCTCGGTTAAAATGCAATAACAACTTGCCGTCGGTGGGCCGTCAGCACAGCGCTGGCGGCCGCCAATTTGTGCCGCTTTACCGGCACTTTACGAATTGTGTGCCAAACCCCTACCAACTGAGTGCATCGTACGTATGGCAAACACCAAGACCATCGCGCGCAACACAGGCTGGTACGGCCTTGAGAACATACTCAACTTCGTTGTCGGACTCACCACCTCCATCGCCATTGCCCGCACGCTGGGCCCACAGAAAATGTGGTATCTCATCTATGTCTCGTGGCTCGCGCAGGTGATCAGCAGCCTGGGCGGAATGGGGGTCCCGGCAACAACGCGGAAGTATATGGCTGAATTCCTCGGCCGGGGCGACAAGGGAACGGCGCGCTACATTTACCTCCGCACCATGCGCCTTCAGGCAGGCCTGGCGGCGCTCATCACGGCCGGCCTGGTCATCTGGGTACTTGGTGACGCCCCGCCAGAGTACAAGCTGGCGGCGGTTCTCATCGTGATCGGAGTCTGGCCCAGGATGGTCAACTCCATCTCCGCGCAGGCCAACGTCGCTGCCGAGGAATTGTTCGCCAATCTGCCCGCTTCCGCTATATCAATCTGCGTTTTCGGCCTCGCGGTCCTCGCCACAGTCCTTTTCCATGGGGGCATAATCGGGTTCAGCATCTCCATCTTCCTCATGGGCTTCGTCGATTTTCTGGTGCGCATTATCCCCACCATGAAGCGCATTACCGCGTGGAGCACAACCCACGTTCAGCCTGAAGGATTAAGCGAGCGCATGTTCTCCTTTGCCTGGCAGAGCGTCATCACCATGATCGCGTCCCTCATTGTCTGGGACCGGTCGGAGTTTTTTCTGCTCAAGCATCTCTGCCCGGATAAAAGCCAGCTCTCCTATTACTCCGTGGCGTTCAACATGGCCGAACGCCTGCTGATTACATCCACGGTTTTCGGCTCGGCGGCCGGCGCCACCATCTTTGCTCAATACGGGCGCGACAAATCAAAACTTCCTGAGCTTACCGCCGTATCCTTGCGCTACCTTGCGCTCACCTCCATTCCCTTGCACGTCATTGCTGCCGCGCTGGCCTTTCCGGCGCTGCTCCTGCTCTACGGCAACCAGTACAGGGGAGCGGCCATGGTGGCCACGCTGGCTCCGCTGCTCTGCATGCCCAAAGCATTTACCGCTCCCGTGCAGAGCCTCTTGCAGAGCATGGAGAGGCAAAGCTACGTTATTTGGGCCACGGTACTGGCAGGCATCGTCGATGTGGGCGTAGCCTGGTACTTCATTCCCGCCCACGGCGCTGTGGGCGCATGTTTTGGCAACGGAGCGGCCCAAGTGGCGGCCCTCGGAATCATGTGGGCTGGAGCCATCTATCTCTGCAAGGTGAAGCTGCCCTGGATGCAGATAACAAAAATTACCTTCGCTAGCGGGTTGGCGTCGCTGGCCGCTTACTTCATTGCCGCCCGGCTCGCTCCGCTGTGGGGTATTCTCTTGGGAGGAATCGCTTCTCTGATCGTCTTGTTCGGGCTGATTTACCTGATGCGCGTGCTGGAGCCGGAAGATCGCGACCGCTTCAAAATTCTTGCGGCCATGTTGCCCAGGAGGATTGCCGGGCCCGTGAATGCAATTCTGATGCGGATGATTCCATTGGAGCTTGGCAGCATAAGCCCGAACGATGTCTAAGTTGAAGCGTCAGTGCAAAAGCGGGCATTTAAGCACGGAATGAGGCGGCCAACAAGGCCGTTTCAAGACCCACCTCCTTCGCGCAGTCACGCATCGAGAGTTCATTGAGCATGAAGATCAGCGTCATCATTCCGGCCTTCAACGCGGAGCACTACATTCGCACCGCGATAGAGAGCTGCCTAGGCCAGACCTGCCCGCCTCACGAGATCATTGTCATTGACGACGCCTCCACCGACGGCACGGCCGCACTGGCAGAATCGTTTCCGTCGCCCGTGCGTGTCATTCGCCTGGCTGAGAACATGGGAGTGGCGAGCGCGCGCAACCGAGGGGTGCAGGCTTCTACCGGAGACTGGCTGGCATTTCTCGACGCCGACGACTGGTTTCTCCCCATGAAGCTGGAGCTGCAACAGCGATGCGCCGCGGAAAGCCCGAACGCCGTGCTGATCTACACAGGCTGGCGCATCATCGGTGTTGATGGGGTGGAGTTTCCGGGCCGCTTCAAGCCGCCTTCCGAAATAATGCCGTTGCTTCGCTACCGGTGCGGATTTCACGTGGGCACTGTGGCGCTTCGCCGCGACGCATTCGATGCAGTGGGAGGATTCGATGCCGCCTGTATCGGTACCGAGGACTGGGATCTGTGGCTGAGAATCGCAGCTCGTTATTCTGTGCAATCGTTCGCCGCCGTCGCGGAGCCGCTCGCCGTGTATCGCCGGGTTGCCGGAAGTCTCAGCTTCGTCGCCGCGAAATACCTTCGCTGGCGTCCCTATGTTTACAAGAAAAGCAGCCTCTTTGGAACTTCCGGAGTCCCCCGCTTTCTTTGGCGGTTGAAGTTATCCTCATTCAATTATTACGATACGTCTGAGTCATTGCGCGATGAGGGTTCCCACTGCTTCCTACCCTTTATGCTCATAAGCCTGATGATTTGGCCGTTTCCATGTTTCGCCATGCGGAACAGATTCAAAATCGCAATTGTCATGGCGATTCAAACCTGCAAGTGGCTTTTGTCGAGGTGAACCTTTCGCAAGTCATCCCTTCAGGAAATTGACTTTGGGGTGGCCTGCGCAGTGGAGTATGGTATGAGGCGCAAGTGTTTTACTCTGTTTGCGGCGAACGCGAGAAACAGGCTTCAATGAGAAAGGGGATTGCTTGAACCGCGTCGCACACCAGGGAATCTGGATTGAATCGGATGCCCTCTTAACCGATACGCTCCAGTGGCCGATACCTTTGCGGTTGCTAAGGAGTATCGTCGATGGAGAAGCCTTGAATCTGGGCGCTGTTTCGCCGCTTCTTGGAAGCAATTTGGAAAACCTCCGCGATATTTATGCCGCGTGGACTCACGGTCACAACATCCCGCTGGCCTTTGAACTCTCTTCCGAAGCGCCCGTCGCGGCCGGCGGCGTTTCGCTGTTTTTTTCCTGCGGCGTGGATAGTTTTTATTCCCTCATCAAGCACCGCGACGAAATTGATAATCTGGTGCTGGTCCACGGTTTCGACGTGCCCCTTGCGCATCCGGATACTTTTGCAAAAATTGAGGCTCAAGCCCGGGATGTGGCCAGCCTTTTTGGCAAGCGCCTCATCGTCGCAAGAACAAATATGCATTTTGAGCAGCCCGAAGTGCCCGGCGGATGGGAAATGTACTGCGGTGCGGGCATTGCGGCCGTCGCCTATGCGCTCGCGCCAAATCACGGAAAAACTTACATCGCGTCGTCTTACTCATACGCCGATTTATTTCCGTGTGGATCGCACCCGCTCCTCGACCCGCTGTGGTCCACTGAAGCAGTCAAGATCGTCCACGATGGCGGAGAAAACCGCATGGATAAGCTGCGGGTCATCGTTCAATACCCCGAGGCCATGAATCGGCTGCGCGTGTGCTGGGAAAACCCCGGCGAATATAATTGCGGGCATTGCGAAAAATGCCTCAGAACGATGCTCGGCTTGCGCGCGCTCGGCGTTGAGGACTGTGCCGCCTTTCCAAACACCCTCACGCCGGAACTCGTGCGCCGCCAGGTATTAGGGCCCTTATCCGTGATGTATTGGCGCGAACTGCTGAACACCGGGCTTCCCCCTGACTTGCACGCCGCTGTGCGGTCGGCCATTCACAGCTACAACACCGGCTTGCCTCCACGCTCGGGAAAGGTGAAACGAACGATTAACCGCTGGCGATTTGCCGCGCGGCACGCAGCGACTGCATTGATCTCCCCGTTCGATCGATTCTGAGCGGGTTCCATTGTCTTTGTACGGTCTGCATTGTCTTGATGCAACCGGCCCCAGCCCGTCGGAAAGAGTTAAGATGAACGATCAATCGAATCGAGAGCCGGCCCACAGTCCATCTCCCGACGCAAGGGTCATGCGGTCGCTCAAAGAAAAACTTAATGAGATTCTTGGATACTTCGACACGACGAAGCGCGTGGTGCTTTACGACTATCCTCTCCATTTGAATGTCGGCGATCATCTCATTCAAATGGGAACAGAAAGATTCTTCGCCGAAAACAACATCCACGTTTGGAAGCGCTACTCGGTGTTCGATATGCCGCATTCCATCAGGGGCATGGATGACGATGTCGTCATCGTCTGCCAGGGTGGAGGGAATTTTGGCGATTTGTGGGCGATTCATCAAATAGGGAGAGAAACACTCTTAGAGCTTTATCCCCGCAATCCCATCGTAGTGCTGCCGCAGTCGGTCCATTTCGACTCTCCCGATCGCCTTCGCCAGTCGATGGAAGCATTCCGCTCGCACCGCAATTGCCACATATTCGCTCGCGACGCGCGTTCACTCGAAATCCTGCGCCAATCAGGCATTCATCAATCGTGCGCCATGCCTGACATGGCTCATTACCTATGGGCAAACTTGCGCCCACATCCGCTCTCCGGGTTTGAGGAGCAGCCACTGCAACTGATCCGTCGCGACAGGGAGTCCAGAACATCCACTATCCCGCCGGGCCTTCATGAGGCGACCCCGACCTTCGACTGGCCAATCGTCCTTTCCCGCTCTACCACGCGCTGTTCACGCCTGGTCATCGCCGCCATTCGCAAGCAAAGCAAAATGGGCTTGCACACCCAAAAGTATTGGCAATGGAAGCCCATGGAGGACAGAATGATCCGCGATGGGGTCAGGTTCCTCTCAAGATACAGAAAAATCCACACCGATCGCCTCCACGGCACGATCCTCGGCCTGTTGCTCGAGCGAGAGGTTTGCGCATTCGACAATTCCTATGGAAAGCTTTCATCCTATCGCGAAGCATGGTTGAGCGGGATGCAAGGCTTGACGTGGGAGCCGGAGCAATGATTACGCAGGCCGTCAACCGACGGGCAAAGGTTGCAAGGCCTCCGCTTCGCGCAGCCTGACCTGCGATTTTGCACGCGTATGCGAAACTGTTGATGACAGAAGGGGAAAAGGAGTCCTCTCCGCGAATGGGCGCCAGCATCGGCTTTGTTATCGTCTCGCACGATAAGCCCGCCCAGCTTCTCAGGCTGGTCCGGCGACTGATTGAGCTTTATGGCAACCCGCCCATCGTCTGCCATCACGACTTCAGCCAGTGCTCTCTTGATGGATTCGATTTTCCCAGGGATATTACGTTTGTTCAACCGCACCTGAAAACTAAATGGGGCGGGTTTTCGCCTTGCCTTGCATTTCACGCCGCTCTGCGCACGATGTACCGGCGCGACGACAGTCCCGACTGGTTCGTCTCATTAAGCTCCACAGACTATCCGGTGCGGCCGGCCCAGGCGGTGCGTGACCAACTGGAGCTTGACGGTTCCGACGCCTTCATGGACTACCAAATGGTGGAATATCCATGGCATCCCGATCCCGGCGTACGGTACGCGCCATATGCATTCCATAGCGACAGATGGGTTCCCCTCGCTTATGACCGCTGGGTCGCAATCAGGCTCTGGTTTCCATGGTATTCCCGTGAGCGCAGAAAACCTGTCAAGATCCCGGTGGGAATTATCCGATCGAAACTGCTCGTCGGCCCGTTCAATCCATTCTCCGATACGCTCAAATGTTATGGCGGATCGGCATGGTTTACTGGCAATCGGAAAGCCGCTGAAAAACTCCTGGCCGATAACGCGCAAAATCGAGCCCTCTTTGCCCACTATTCCCGGCGATTCGCCCCCGATGAAAGCATCTGGCAAACAATGCTGTGCAATCAGCCGGATTTGAAAATCGAAAATGATAACTTCCGCTACGTGGACTGGAGCCTGAGCGGGCACCATCCGAAGACCTTGGGCATCGAAGACATTCCCCGCATCTTAGAGTCCGGTGCGCATTTCGCCAGGAAATTCGATTTTGCAAACGGCGCGGAAGTCTTTGACGCCATCGATGCAGCAGTGGATGCCGCAAGCCGCTGATCTGGTTACATCGCGATGCCAGCCGGTGCAAGTTTTTAAGGTAATTGTCATGCCAACGTGCCCGCCTGTATGCGACACTACTTCAAAACCATACTGAGACGAGGGGACACTTCGCGGATGAGCACCAGCGTCGGCTTTTTAATCACCTCGTACGATAAGCCCGCTCAACTCCTCCGGTTGATGCAGCGCCTGAAGAAGATGTACGGCAACCCGCCAATCGCCTGCCATCACGACTACGCCAAGTGCTCCCTGGAAGGTGTCGACTTCCCGAAAGATATCGAGTTCCTCTATCCATCTCTCGAGCCGAAATGGGGCGGAATCTCGCTATGTCATGCGTTCCTGGCTCTTCTGCGCCAAATGTATAACCGTACCGACAGCCCCGAATGGTTTTTTTTCTTAAGCGGTACTGACTATCCAGTGAAGCCCGCCAGGGCTCTGCTTGACCAACTCGATCGCGGTGGTTTCGATGCTTATCTTGATCATCGCCTGGTTGAGTATCCCTGGACACCCGATCCGAGCGTTCAGTACGAGGCCCATGCCTTCAAAAGCGCCGCCTGGGTGCCCCTTGCGTACGACCGATGGGTCGCGCTCCGGCCCTGGCTGCCGTGGTATTCCTGGACGCGTAGAAAACCTGTCAAGATCCCTTTGGGAACCATCCGGTCGAAGTTGCTTGTCAGCCCATTTAATCCTTTTTCGGCGACGCTTAAGTGCTATGGGGGATCGGGATGGTTCACGTGCAATCGCAAGGCTGCTGAACGTCTGCTCGCGCAAACCGCGGAAAATCGAGCTCTCATTGCTCACTACTCGCACAGATTCATTCCCGATGAAAGCCTGCCGCACACCATTCTCTGCAATCAACCGGACTTGAAAATCGCCAATGACGGCTTGCGATATATTGACTGGAGCCAGGGCGGGCACCATCCGAAGAACCTGGGCATCGAAGACCTCTGCCGCATCCTCGATTCCCAAGCGCCTTTTGCCAGAAAGTTTGATCTGGCAACAGATCCAGAAGTCCTCGATGCCCTCGATTCAGCCGTGGATGCCGCCAGCCTCTGAGCCGCGCCCGGACGGGGCTCCGATAACCCGCAACCTGTGGCCTGTGCGTACATTCAATCGGCAACCGCTTCCGCGGAAGCCGGAGACGGCAATCGCAGGTCGAAGTGGGTGTTCAACAATTCGTGCAGGGCAGCCGCAACAGCTCTGCGCCCATATCTTGCTTCATAAGTCTCCCGGGCAGCAGACGCGATCCGATCGAGCTGTTCAGGGGCGTGAATCAATTCCCGAAGATTGCGCGCAAAATCCTGGGGATCGTCGGCAATAAGAATGTTCCGGCCGGGCGCCAGGCCCTCCACTCCGCCGGCGCCCACCGTGGTACTGAGCACCGGCATGCCGAACGCCCACGACTCGATGATTCGAGTGCGGACACCCGTGGCCCGACTCGAGCCGACAAGCTGCAAGTCGTTCCTTCGGTAAGCTGCTCGAATGTCTTCAATAAGGCCTGAGAATCGCACCATTGGGTAGGGCCGCGCCATCTCAAGGATTGCTTTAGTCCGTGCACCGGCGGTGTCCGGTTCCCCTATCACCTCCAGTTTCAAGCGCGAGATCGTATCCGCATCGAGCAACGGGAACACCTTTAAAAGAATAAATTCGAGCGAGGTAAAAGTCGGAAGGTGCTCTAAATAGCCAACGTGCATCAAGCGCAACTCTCCTGGTCTTCTGCCGTCGCCAGAGACAATCGTGGTCTCTGCATATGGAATGCTGAAGGGGAGATAGGCGGCATGAGGCACCGACCATTCTTCCGCAATCTGTTTCGCATTGTTCGGCGCCACGCATAGGATGAGCCCGCTGGATCGAGCTACTTCATGTTCCAATGCCGACAATCGCCGCACCTCCCGGACCTCATAACCATGGGGCTGGCGTTTCTCGAGTTTTTGATTGATAGCAGAGTTACTCGCACGGCTTTCAGATTCGATCTCATGACAGGCCCAGATCGTCAACGCTTTAGGAAGGCATGGGATCACGTTCGCGGTTCGCAGGAGCTCGAATACATGAACGGCCGCACCGTCGCGCTGAATTCTGGCTTTTACTTCGCGCAGCAAAATATTTCGAAAACGGTAAAACTGCCACCAGGCCAGTTCCCTCGGCCATCCGGCCCAATATGCCAACCGCGCATATAAGGGAGCTTTTGCGCCTCTGGCATCGACAACAGTGCAATTGAGATGCTTAAAATATCCCGGCGAAGATGGAGTGATTTCCCTGGTCCGAATAAAGACGAACTCAACTTCGCAGCCAAGATCGAGAAATGCCTGTACGTGCGAACAAATAACAAGCCCAGCACCATGGGAAGTTGGGCTTGGCGGAGTCGACTCGCCGTAGATATACACCCGCGGAGGGTGATCGATTTTGAATATGCGATTCGTCTCCATCTTGCTGAGACCCCTTCTTACAAATTTTTCACGACCTCAACATTACCTGATTGCAGCCGGCCGTACGCCGCCCTGGCCCGCTTCAGCAGGCCGGCCATGTGGGCCTGGGGCATAACCTGCGCCTCGTAATAATCCCAGGATTTTTGCCGGCTGAATGCCGCCAGCGATTTGTCTGCGAGCAGCCGTTCGCATGCCGCCACGCATTCATCGTTCGAACGGCAGATGGAAAGATGGTCAAGGCGAACAGGCAATTCGTTTGCAATGGGTTCGCTGACAATGCACTTTGACGCCGCCATGTATTCAGCCATCTTGAATGCGATTGAATCGTAAAGTCCCCGGGAATAAATGCCGATAAGCGGCTTCTTCGCCCAGCGGATGTACTGCGGCTGCCGGCAGGCCTGATTGGTAATCAGATCCGGGTAGGTCTTTTGAGCAAACGGCGTCGGCACCAGCCCTCCAACGACCCGGCGGCCAAATTCGCGCCTCAGCGCGCGCAAAAGGCTCACTCGCTGTTCGTCAATGACCTCATCTCCAGGAGCTCCCTGCGCTCCCCAAAGCCGAGTTTGAAACAGAATGGTATTCTCCGTGGGTTGCTCAGGCCGGTACTCAAAGGACTTCCAGTGCGGCGTAACTAAATAGCGGTAAACCTCCCTCAGCCGTGCCTTCGAAGCCTTCGGCAAAGTGCCGGCAATGGCCGCCAGCACCGCGAGCGCGCTGTGCCGCGAGTGGCAACCCATGTTCAGCCCGAAAGGAATGATCTTGTGCTGGAGAGGAACGGAACGGCTCGAGTTGATGCTCCGTTTCACATACACATCGCACCACTCCAACAATGAGAAGTCCCAGTAATCGCTGTGGTCCGACACCTCGATGCCAACCCGCAATCCCCCCAAGTCCAGCGCTGCGCTTAATGGATGCCTGATCCAGTCTGCGCGCCTGAGCTTCACCGTCTCGTGATGTTGTTCATAGAGACCCGCGAAGGTATACCCCAGCAGAAAGAGGTCTACATTCTCGGCGAAGAAACACTCAATCAAACCGTCAGACCCTCTCGGCTCAGTCCCCGATTTTTGACAGGGAGAGGCCAGCATTCGATACTCTATAGTAACGCCCTGAATCGTCAGTCCATTCCTTACACGCTAACGCATCCGGCAAAGGCCAAATCAAGTCCATGAACCTCCCTCGACACGCGGAAATCTGGCTTTTGCCCCATCTGAAAGACCGCATTCGGAAAAGACTTCAGCCCACAAAGCCGAAACGAGTTTGGGTCGCCATTGTCGATCATTACGAACCGCTGGGCTTGGGTACTTCCATCGAGGCCGCGAGGGACATTGTGGCCGAGTGGCGCGACAAATGGCCGCGAATTGCCGATGACGCCCCCAGAGATGCGGCAGGCCAGCGTCCTCAGTACAGCTTTTTCTATCCACAAGAGGATTACCGACGCGATCTGCTCGACGGCATCGCTGAGATGGTTCATCTTGGAGTGGGCGATGTTGAGGTGCATCTCCATCACGAGAACGAACAACGTGATTCGTTTATCCAGAAAGTCACCGAGTTCTGCCGCCGGCTGACGAATGATCACGGCCTGCTTCGCCAACAAAACGGCCGCACCATTTTCGGCTTCGTCCACGGCAACTGGGCGCTCGACAACTCGCGACCGGATGGCAAGCACTGCGGCCTGAACGGCGAAATCGCCCTGCTGCGCGATCTGGGCTGCTACGCCGATTTCACCATGCCATCTATTCCTTCGCCGACCCAGGCGCGGATCGTCAACCAGATTTACTGGTGTACGAACAATGCTGGCAATCGCCCAAGATCTTTCGATCGTGGAGTCGAGGCCACCGTGGGCGGCGGCACGCGTGGCGATCTGCTCATGATTACCGGGCCGATTGGCGTGCGCTGGGGCACCCGGCTTGTGCCGCGGCTGGAAGCTGGCGAAATTGCAGGCTATGACATGCCGACGTCTTCGCGAGCACGCCAGTGGTTCGATCTCGCTCCAACCATCGGCGACGATCTCTTTTTGAAGCTCTATACCCACGGCGCGAGAGAGAAAAATTTCGAGCCGCTGCTCGGCGGCGGGTTAAGCAGCCTCTTCAGTTGGCTGGCGGAAGAGGCCCAGCGAAGAGGCATTGAGATTCACTGGGTCACAGCGTATGGCATGTACCGCGCGATTGACAGCCTGACTCGGCCTGAGTAGTTGCCGGTCCCCGCTCATCGGGAATGTTAATTTGCGTTTGCAGGCTCTTGCCCGCGCAGCGCGCGCCGGCGCGAAAAGAACTTACCCAGGATCTTCCATAGCCAAAAGAAACTCGCACACGCCAGCAGAATGCAAAGGCCCTCAACCGGGTAACGGAATCGCGACGCTCCGTAAAAGATCAGCGCGGTGAAAAGGAAGTGCAGCACTCCCAGCTGGAGAATCCATCCCGGATTGTTTGTCCTCAGGAAATAGATTGCAATTGGAAAGAAGCCGAGCGCGAAGAAAACCAGCACCGGCCCCCACGACACCAGCATGCAAACCCGGTAAAGCATGGCATCCTGTGGCTGCAGAAAAGGCGTCAGCGAGCGGCGAAACTTCGACCAAACCAGATACCACATCTTTTCAGGATGAGCGCGCATCCATTCCACGGCCAGCCGCGTCTCAACATGATCGCGGTCGACTTCGTTGTTCGGCGCCTTGATCTGCCGGCTCAGCTCAGGAAGATTTGAAGTGGGATACACCCAGTAGCCATAGTAATTTGGGTCGTTCGCAACAATTCCGTTATAACTGCCGAGCAACGTATCCCCTCCCTCTGTTTGGAAGGGAACAAACGCGTGGAAGATCCGGTAATTGCGAATCGTCCAGGGCACAAGCATAACTAGAGCTACAAATGAAATAGCCAGGCCGCGCACAACCAGCCGCGGCGTCTTTCTGAATTGCCACGCTGCCCACGGCATCATCATCAAAACCATCAACACCGCGTTTCCGCGCGTCTCCATGGCCAGGCCGAAAACAACTCCGGCGCCGATAGCGCGCGCCCAGGTCGGACGTTCCGCAAACTGCAGCGAAGCCAAAATCGCGCCGCAAAAAAGAAATGTATACAGCGGCTCAGATCCCAACTGACTCGTGTACAGCAGCGCTGTTGGCCATAGGGCGTAGATTGCCGCTGCGGTCAGCGCGACCTTATCGTCAAAACACTCGCGCCCAATTCCGAAGAGAAGCAGGATGGTCAGCGTGTCCAAAACACATTGGGAAATCCGCACGACGCTGTAGCGATGTCCAAAGCACCAATACATACCTGCCCACAGCACCGGCGTTCCGGGTGAGCGATAGGCTGTTGGATGCACCAAAGGCTGCCCGTCGGGGCCATACACGTCCGGGCTGATTCCGCTGTATCCGTGTCCCTGGGCTATATTCCAGGCATACGAGTCGAATTCCCAGGCATCCGATCCCTCCCTGGGCGCCGTTGACCATCCAACATGATTCGTGATTGCCACGCGGGCGGCCAGCCCCAACAGAAGCAGCGCCAGCAGAACTCGAAAATGCCACCCGATCGAACTGCGGCTCCTGGCTTCGTTGTGGAATCGTTCTTCATTACCTGAATTCAAAATAGCCTCTTCTATGGCGGACCGCTTGATGGGTGAAATTCAGCTTCTGAGGCCAGCATATTCGAGTATATCGTCCACCCATTTCGCAGAAAACTTGAAGAGGATGGGGCGCGGCTCTACAGCGCGTCCTAAACAAGCGCTCCGGCCTGCGAAGAAGCCTTGAGCGTGAGCCTCGTCAAATCGAGAATGCCCAGCCCGCTGGCCGTCATTTGCGCCAGCGCCGCGGGCGCGGGCTTTTGTGCAATCACCAGCGCATCAGAGGATGCAATCAATTCGTCCAGGCTGCGGGTCAGCAGACTTCCGATGTGCGGCAGCGCGGAAACCACGAAGCTCAGATTGCTGCCGTAAATCTCGTCGAGCTGAATGTGCGGGTCGTGAATTCTCAGGTGCCTGCCCTTGCCAATCAGGTGTTCGATGATCGTAATCACCGGGCTTTCGCGCAGATCGTCGGTGTCCTCTTTGAAGGCCAGGCCGTAGATACCGATCCGCTTGGCAGGCAGTTCCATCACTTCGCGAATGCTGCGCCTCAGGTGCTCGTCATTGGCCGGCAAAATGGACTCGAGCAGCGGCAGCTTCAAATCGAGCCGGGAGGCGCGAAAGGTCAATGCGCGCAAATCCTTGGGCAGGCATGACCCGCCAAATGCGACGCCGGGTTTGAGATAGGCCGGAGAAATATTCAGTTTCGTGTCCTTGCACAAAGTAGCCATTACCTGCTCGGGATTCACGCCCAGGTTCAAGGCCAGCGAGCCAATCTCGTTCGCA
>JBEKEQ010000016.1:0-42744 GCA_050013735.1 Occallatibacter sp. | reverse complement strand
CATGGCTGCCTTGAAATCGGAAATTGCATCCTGAGATTTCCCGGCCTGCAAGCGCTGGCGGCCACGCAGCATGTGCGCATCGGCCCAGTCGTCGGCCACGCTCAGGCTGGCGCCTTCCCAAACGGAATACTCTTTGCTTTCCAGCAGGGCGATGGCTTCGTCAAACTTGCCCAGTGCAACCAGTAGATCGATTTCGCGGGCCAGAGAATCGTCGCGCTGGGCCACGATGTTGCGATTGTCTTCAAGCAGCGCCAGGCGCTTTTCAGCAGCCACGCCTGAAGCCTCGTACATTTCATCCAGTTCAGTGAAATGCAGAGGATACTTGCGATCGAGCATTACGGCCAGCTCCATTTGCGCAATGGCCCTGGGCAGCGAGTTGCCAGACTTGCGGTGCGACCAGGCCACGGCGATGTTGCGCCGCGCGATGGCGTTTTGCGGGTCCAGCGCCAGCGAGGCCTGCCATTGCGCAACGGCCTCATCCGGCTGCAAGTCGAAGAGCAGGTTGCCAAGATAGTAGGGCGCGCGCGCATCCTGCGGATTGGCTTTCATTGCGGCGCGCAGAACCTCAGCCGCCTCATATTGGAAGGGAAAGACATAATCCGCCGGCATCTTCGCGGCCAGGGCATAGTCTTCCGCCGCCTTTTGCGGCTCCTTCAGCTGCTCGGCAAAATATCCCAGGTAGTAATAGAGCAGGGGCTGAATTCGCGACCGGTCCGGAGCCGCTGCAATCGCTTCAGAAAGAACTTTGGAGCCGTCGCTCCACAGGCCGGCGTTAAAGTATTCGGCGGCGGTTTCTTCAGCCGTCGGCGGAAACTTGCTCATGGCCGCCGTCATCTGGTTGCGGCTTTGCACACTGCCCGAGGCCAGCCAGCGTTCGGCCATGGTGCGAACATCCAGCGGATCGGCGCGATGCGTGGCGGCCAGCACTTCGAGTGCTTCTTGCTTGCGGCCCAAATGCCGCAGCACCGCGGCCTTCAGGTTCAAGGCGCGAATGTTCAGGGCGTTGTTGTCCAAAGAGCGATCGGCGAAATCGAGCGCCGACGACAGATCGCCGCGCTGGGTGGCAATTTCCGCGAGGCCGAAGTAGCCGGCAGAGCGCCAGGGCAGATTCCATGTGGCCAGATAGAAGTACTTGTACGCTTCGTCGAAGCGGCCCTCGGCCTTCAACGTGAATCCCAAATAGTAAATGGCCTCGGCGTCTTTGGGAGTGGTGTATTTGTCGGTGAGGCGCTCCAGGGCTTTGCGGAAAAACGCCTCGGCGTCGGCAAAGCGGGCCTGGCGGAAGCGCGTGATGCCCAGCGCTGTGTTTACCCTGGTGTCGCCGGGATCGCGGCGCAGGGCTTCGTTCCAATAGTCTTCAGGATCGGCAGACGAAGCGTGAAACTGCTGCAAGCGCAGGCCGGTAAGGTAAAGCTCCTCGTTGGTCCTGATGTCTGCGGGCGCCGGCGGGGGCGTCACGGGCTTTGGCATGGCTTCGGGCGTGAGGCGGACCGGCGAATATGCAACGAGTTCGCGGCCCTCCGCTGAGAGCGAAGCGCGCAGGTCGTGCTCATCCACGCCGGCCGGAACGGCAACCTGTTTTACCCACGGCTTGCCGGGATCGATGGTGATGTTTTGGCGCAGCAGAACTTTGGAACCGGCCTGCAGCAAGACCGTGGCGGAGCGGTGCGCCGAGGTGGTGTAGAAGCCAAGCTTCGCGGTGCCGTCCTGTCCGACTTCGAGGTTCACGGCCGCGTCGAGGTTTGCTTTCTTCACGCCGTCGATGTCGCGGAATGGATACCAGTACATGGAAAACGTCTTGGTGTCGAAGGGCTGGAGCCAGGTGTAATCGGGCTGGTTGTCAGAGTAGGCGCCGCGCATGAGCTCGTTGTAGGGACCGTCGGAGTCGGTGAGAATGTGATCCCACATGCGTCCCCGCGGCCCGTTGCCCCAGGTCCACACCTTCTTGCCGGGGGCGATGTTGCCGTCCGCGATGCTTAGTATGCCGGCATTTTTGCCGTGATCGTACCCGGCGAAGAAGTCGTCGGTGTAATTCCAGGCGAAGACAGAAGTGGCGTTGTAGTGGTTCTTGTACCAGCTAATGTCCACGCCACCCGTGTAATCCTCGCCGTTATAGACAGAGTTGGCGATGGGCCAATTCACAAACTGTTTCTTGAAGTGGAAAGTGCCGAATTGCGTGCTGGGCGGAAAGATGGTCTGGTACTGGTCATTCACCGAGACAGCCACATTGGCAAAACAAAGCATGGTTTCAACCACCGGAGTGCGGTTGACGATGCGCACCTGGGCTTCGAGGTACGATTTGCCCGGCCGCAGCGTGTAGCCCACAGCCCAGCGCATGCGATGACGGATTTCCAGCTCGCCCACCCATACAGTCTTGCTGCCGTCAGGGTTTTGCTCGATGCGATACTGCACCGGGAGAACGGTGGTGGCGCGGTGATGGTGGGGAATGTTCCACTCAATGCCGCCGGAGATCCAGGCTCCGATGAGGCCGATGAGCGCGGGCTTGATGACGTGCTGGCGGTAGATGAAGTTGTAGTTGTTGGTTTTGTCGATGCCTTCGAAAAGACGCCCTCCCAGCTCGGGAAGGACGCCGATTCTTATGTATTCATTCTCGAGATAGACGATGGTGTAGGTCTTATCCGCTTTTTTGTGGGTCAGCGAATCATACAGGGGATACGGGTACACAATGCCCTGGGCGCCCTGCGAGTTGCGTCCCAGATTGAAGATGGGGTTGGGCTCAGGAGCGCCGATGAGGTAAGTGGGAATGACGATTTTCTCTTCCCAGATTTTGACTGGAGCCTGTTGAGCGCGGAGCGAAGGCATGGCCGCAAGGGCGAGAAGAGCCAGAGACAGCAGGGCAGACGAATTGCCATAAATGCGTTTCATGCAGGTTTCCTTTGATTCGGAAGGGCATGAGCAGGGTACGACCGGCGTGGGCGTAGCGTCAACGGGAGGGTCTGTCCTTCGGGCGGGTGGTAGCCCGGGCCGGTTGTCTTGACGTGCGTACAGGAAAGCTGTACGGTTAGGCTTAGGGGAAAATGGGCATGGCAATCGAAACCACGTACACCGCTTTACGCGAAAAGCTGGCTGGGTTTCTCGATCAGGTGACGGACGACCGCGAAGTGGTGATTATCCGGCGGCGCGGGGCGCGGGACGTGGCGATGGTCCCGGCCGACGAGCTGTCGAGCCTGATGGAAACGGCGTACTTGCTGCGTTCGCCGAAGAACGCGGAGCGACTGCTTGAGGCGATTAGGCGCGCGGAAAATGGGGAAGGCGAGGTTGAGACGGTGGAGGAACTTCGAAAATCGGTAGGTTTGTGAAGAGATAGAGATAGATCCGTCAAGGCCAAGCAAGGAACGAAATGGCAAACCGGGAAGTACGCAGAAGGCCCTTGGAACGTGACGCGGTATTCGATCCCGTTTTTCGTGAAGACTTGGCGTGGTTCGTCAAGAACGATCGCAAGGCGGCGATTCGCACATTGGAACTCGTAGAAGCAGTGCTTGCCGATCCTTTCGTCGGTATTGGGAAGCCTGAGCCACTTCGATTTGAGCTGAGCGGCGCCTGGAGCCGGAGGATTACACAGGAGCACCGGCTTGTGTATCGGGCAGGGGGGGTGCGGATCGTTTTTCTGCAGGCGCGGTATCACTATGAGTAATCGATTGAAGGCTGCGAGTTAGTCTTTACATCCCGCCCATGGCCCTGCCACACTAGGGAGTGGACACCCAGACCATTCTCATTCTCGATTTCGGTTCGCAGTATACCCAACTCATCGCGCGCCGCATCCGCGAACAGAATGTCTTCTCTGTCGTGCTGCCTTGCACGGCGCCGCTCGCTGAAATTCAAGCACTCAAGCCGCTGGGGATGATTCTCTCGGGCGGCCCGTCGTCGGTTTATGACGCGGATGCGCCGGACGCTGACCCGAGGATTCTCGAATTGGGCGTGCCGGTGCTCGGCATCTGCTATGGGCTGCACTACATCGTCCACCACCTGGGCGGTAAGGTGAAGTCGGCGCCCCGGCGGGAGTATGGCCACGCAGAGGTGACGATTGAGGACGCCGCAACGCCGCTGTTTGCGGGGCTGCCGGCGACGCTGCAGGTGTGGATGAGCCACGGGGACGAAGCGCTGGAGCTTCCCGCCGGCTTTCGGCGCACCGCGGTGACGTCCAATGCGCTCGCCGGGATCGTCAACGACGAGCGCCGCATTTGGGCGGTGCAGTTTCACCCTGAGGTGCACCACACGCCGCTGGGCGCGCAGGTGATCAAGAATTTTGTGTTTTCTATCTGCGGAGCGGCGGGCGACTGGACTCCGGCGCACTTTATCGAGACCACGGTCGCGGGCATCCGCGAGAGGGTTGGCAAAGATCACGTCATTTGCGGGCTCTCAGGCGGTGTGGATTCGTCAGTAGCCGCGGTGCTGGTGCATAAGGCGATCGGCAGCCAGTTAACTTGCGTCTTTGTGAACAACGGCGTATTGCGCAAGAACGAATTCATCAATGTGCAGAAGAACCTGCGCGACAAGCTGGGGCTCAACATTGTGGCTGTCGATGCGAGCGAGCGGTTCCTGAAGCAACTGGCCGGGGTCGTCGATCCGGAGACCAAGCGGAAGCGGATTGGCGCTGAGTTTATCGCCGTCTTCGACGACGAGGCAACGCGCATCGCCAGGGAAACCGGCGGCGTGAATTGGCTGGTGCAGGGCACGCTCTATCCGGACGTGATCGAGTCCAGCAGCGTGAAAGGCCCCAGCCAGACCATCAAGAGCCACCACAACGTGGGCGGTCTGCCGGAACGGATGAAGCTCAAGCTGATTGAGCCGCTGCGCGATCTTTTCAAGGATGAAGTCCGGCGCATCGGCCGCGACCTGGGCATGCCGGAAGACATTCTGGGGCGGCAGCCGTTCCCAGGGCCGGGTTTGGCGGTGCGCATTCTGGGCGAAGTTACGCGGGAACGCGTGGCGCTGCTGCAGGAGGCTGACGAGATCGTCGTGGCGGAGATCAAGACCGCCGGGCTTTACTCATCGATTTGGCAAAGCTTTGCCGTGCTGCTGCCGGTAATGAGCGTGGGCGTCATGGGCGACCAACGCACCTACGCGTATACCGCGGCGGTGCGGGCAGTACATTCTGAGGACGGGATGACCGCCGACTGGACCCCGCTGCCCTACGAGGTGCTCAAGCGCATTTCCAGCCGCATCGTCAACGAGGTGCGGGGGATCAACCGCGTGGTTTATGACATTACATCCAAGCCGCCAGGGACCATTGAGTGGGAGTGAGGACTGAGCGTTGGCATAAATCTCAATTCATGCCATACTTTCATTAGGGTGACATATGACAACGGACACGGTGGTCTTGGGCGAGAGTGGCAGAATTGTCCTTCCCGCGGCAATTCGAAATGAATTCGGGCTGAAAACGGGGGACCGCCTAACGGTTGCTGTCAACGGCAACAGAATCGAAATTCTGAGCATGGACATGGCGCTTAAAGAGATTAGGGCATCGATCATGGAGAAGCGCGGAAGCCTGGAGGGGCTTCTGGATGAGTTCCTTGAAGAGCGGCGCGAAGAGGCCCGTCGCGAGCAGGCGGAGAATGACTAATATTGTGCTAGATTCTTCAGCGGTCTTGGCCATGGTTTATCAAGAGCCGGGCGGCGGCAAAGTTCGCGATGCGATTGTCTCACCTCTTTATAGGGTGTCTATCAGCGCGGTCAACTGGTGCGAAGTATTGACGAAGCTCGGCCAGAAAAGCCCGATCATAACGGCGCAGAAGCTGACAGCGATTCTTCCCGGTGTTGAAGTTGTGCCTTTTGGTCACGCTGAAGCAGAGCAGGCGGCATGCCTCGCGAAAAGCTGCCCCAACATCTCTCTTGGGGACCGAGCCTGCCTTGCCCTGGCGAGTTTTCTCGATTCGACGGCTTGGACCACGGACAAAATATGGGAGCAGTTATCCGCAGGTTCGAAGATCGCAATGCTCCGCTGAGGCCATCCTGACGAAGGCGGTCGATACCTTCGCAAGCGAAATATCCTAACCAATCCCAGCCGACAACATGCCATCACTCGCTCGCGGCCTGCGGGCGCAGGGCTGCTACCTCGCGGGTGAGCGCATCGAGCCGTGAAACCATCTCGGCGTGGCGCTGGTCGGCAATCGAGGGCTCGAAGGCCTCAACGTAAAAAGTGCCGTTCGGCTCCAGCTCGCAGCGATGCACCTGGTGAAAGTCTTGAAAGCCCTGCTTGTGGATCACCGAAAGCAGTTCCTCGCGGCTCAGCGACTCGCGATCCATGGCGCGCTGGTCGAGCTGGCCGTTGAGGATAAGTACCGTCGAGCGGCCCTCCAGCGCGCGCGTGAGCCGCGGGGAGCTGAAGAGCACACGCACTACCAGCCAGTTGATGGCCAGCAGGCCAAAGGCGCCAATGACGCCGCCGGTGACTGAATTGTCGTCGCCGATGATGGCGTTTTGCACGGTGTTGGAGAGCGAGAGCAGCACCACGAGATCGAAGGGGTTCAGCTGGGCCAGCTCGCGCTTGCCGAAGAGGCGCAGCAAGACCACCAGCACCAGATAAACGACTACGGGGCGGGCCAGCTTCTCCAGGATGGGAAGAGGCAGGTGAAACATGTTGTCGAAGATCAGCGAATGGGGCATGGAAAAGAGGATAACTGGATTCAGTTCTTCCTTTCCAGGCGCAGGGTTACATCGACGGTTCTGGTTTCGGAATTTTTGGCCAGCTCGTACTTGCAGCTTGCGGAAGCGAATGTTCGCCCCAGCGGGGTATTGCCTTGCCCGTAGTAGTAGTC
This sequence comes from Occallatibacter sp., assembly GCA_050013735.1. Lineage (GTDB taxonomy): Bacteria > Acidobacteriota > Terriglobia > Terriglobales > Acidobacteriaceae > Telmatobacter. Next base: position 35,965 of record JBEKEQ010000016.1, on the reverse strand, counting down.
GTAAAGCGCACCTTGGTTGAAGACTGCGCCGGCCGGCATCTTCCAGGCAGCCAGCATCAAGGCGCGCAGCTCGTCTGAAGCGTTTTGAACGGTTAGCTTGCCCATGGTGTAAACCGCGCCGGTTTGAGCGTCAAAGGTGTAATTGACCACACCGGTTGCTTCATCGAGTTGGGGATGCGGCGTGACTATGCAGTCCAAATAGCCTTTGGATGTGTACTTTCCTGTAACGACCAGCAAGGCTGTACGAAGAGTGACTCCTTCCTTAATGGACATCGCAGTCTCGAGCTTATTTGTGGCAATTCCGGCGGCTTTGTTGATGTCTGCCAGGTCCAGCAGTTCGCCGGTGGGCAGATGGATGGAGCCGAGCCGGTATTTCCGTCCTTCCTCGACGGTGACACGGAAGGGAACGTCAATGGCTTCGCTATCGGCGATGGGACTACCTGACTGGCCGGCATGAACTTTGACGGTGACATAGCCTTCATCTGTGTAGAACGACTCGAATGCGTGCCTCAGATTTTTTTCGGTGTTTCCGGTATCGAACGGCGCCCCGGTGGCGTGGTCCGCGACGAGCTTGACCTTGTCTTGCATTTCCGGTGAAACGCCCTCCAATTGGATCGCTCCCACTCGGATCGGCGGCGCGGTGATGGCAAAGGCCATGGCGCTGACGCTCTTTGAGCCGAGTGCTCCGGAAGGCACGGCGGCTACGGTTGCCTTGATGCCCTGCGCTGCAAGCATCTCTTCGAGAGCTCCTCGTACATCATCAAGCAGGCCGCCTTCAGTAGGCACTTTGCCGTGATAAAGCGGGAAGCGGTCGTGGAGCTTCGCGTCCAGATCCTTGCCGGGCGTGAGGGGCAGGTTGTCCAGGCGAACGGGAAGAAGACCGGCGGCGGGAGCCAGCATAAAAATGAAGTCCTGACCGTCGAACTTGTAGGTCAGGGAGTCGAAGACGCCGCTGTCCATGAGCCGCTTGGAGTGCTCGCCCATTTCGGCCGAGGTGAGGACCGCGCCCATTTTCAAATCGGCTGCGGCCATCAGTTCCTGGTCAGAGTACTCCGGGTCGCCTTTGAACTGGATAGATTTGGGCTGAAACTTCTGTGCGGCGGCGGGAGCGGCGGCGAAGAGAACAAACCCGGCAAGAAGCAACAAAATTTTAGGTCGCATGATAGGTCAAGGGTAACAAAGGGCGGACCCGCGCAGGGGTTTTTCAATTACGAATGCAGAGCAGACCGCAAGCGGTGGCGGCACAGCGTATATTGGTCGGCAACGAAGGAAGAAGGGAAGGAAAGTCATGAAAGCCGCTCTTATCGCATTGTTTTTTGTAGCATCCGCATTCGCGCAAGCCCAGTCTTCCGCTCTGCCGGCTGCCTGTGGCCCCACGAGCATGAAATTTGACGTGAAGTTAGAAGAGTCGCATCCCACGCAGGCGCAGCCTGCGCCGGGGAACGCAACAGTCTATTTCGTCCAGGACAGGCCAACGGGGAACGGCGTTGGAATTTCCGTCACAAGAATTGGTCTGGACGGCGCCTGGGTCGGAGCCTTCCAGCACAATTCCTATTTTTCGGTCTCGGTTAACCCTGGCGAGCATCACCTCTGCGTAAACCCCCAATCTCGCACCTCATTGGGGAAGCTGGTTGGGCTTGCCCGATTTACGGCCGAGGCTGGAAAGGTCTACTACTTCCGTACGCGAGCTCGTTCGACGAACAGCGCGACTGATCTGAAAATTGAGGCCGTTGACAGCGATCAGGCCAGGTATTTGATTGCATCTTCTCCTCTGAGCCTATCGACTGCCAGGAAGTAAACGCCGGAGGGACTGCCGAGGAGTTCCGCGCGGTTCAGGCTTCGATCGCGGACTTGCTTCTAAAGTAATCGAGCGATTTTGCCAGGCCTTCTTTGAGGGTGATTTTCGGCTCCCATCCAAGCAGCGCGCGAGCCTTGGCAATGTCGGGGCAGCGGCGCGTGGGGTCGTCCTCGGGCAGGGACGAGAAGCGCAGTTCGCTTTTGGAGCCGGTAGCCTCAAGCACCGCCTGCGCGCACTCCAGGATGGTGAATTCAACCGGATTGCCGAGGTTCACCGGCATGTGCTCGCTGGAGCGCGAGAGGAGCAGAATTCCGTCGATGAGATCGTCGACATAGCAGAAGCTGCGGGTCTGGCTGCCGTCTCCGTAGATGGTGAGAGGCTCGCCGCGCAGCGCCTGCATGAGGAAATTGGAAATGACCCGGCCGTCGCTGGGATGCAGGCGCGGGCCGTAGGTGTTGAAGATGCGGGCCAAATGAGTGTTCACGCCGCGGGAACGGTGATAAGCCATAACCAGCGCTTCGCCGTAACGCTTGGCCTCGTCATAAACCGAGCGGGGGCCGACCGGGTTGACGTGACCCCAATAGTCTTCAGTCTGCGGATGCTCCAGTGGGTCGCCATAGCACTCCGAGGTGGAGGCCTGGAGAAAGCCGGCGTTACATCGGGTTGCAATCTCGAGAGCGTTTTCTGTGCCCCCGGAGCCCACCCGCAGGGTCTCGATGGCGAGGCGAAGATATTCCGGCGGACTTGCCGGGGAGGCAAAGTTGAAAACATAGTCCACGGGGCCGGGGTCGAATTCCTCGCCGAAGGGCCTGCAGATGTCCCATTCCTTGAAGCGGAAGCGCGGTGCGTGCGCCAGGTGGGCCAGGTTTTCCGGGTTGCCGGTGGAGAAGTTGTCTATGCCGAGAACCGAATGCCCGTCGCCCAACAAACGATCGGTCAGGTGGGAGCCAAGGAATCCGGCCGCGCCGGTTACGAGTACGCGCATGGTCAAAACTTGGTGCTCCGATGCTCGGAGCAAGGGCCCGAGTCACAGTTTTTGCCAGCCGGAAGCGGGCTGATTGATGGGTCCGACATTTACAGTACCACGCTGCGCGGCTTGCCTTGCTGCGCGTGGTAGCTCGCCGGCCTGCCCACGCTCACATAAGTGAACCCGTGCTCGATCATGGTTTGGGGCTTATAGAGGTTGCGCCCGTCGATGACGATGGGAAAATGGACTGTCCGGTTGAGCCGCGCAAGGTCTAATGAGGCAAACTCTTTCCAGTCGGTCAGGATCAGCACCGCATCGGCGTCCTTGGCGGCGTCGTAGGGGTCAGCGGCATAGCGCAGTTTTTCCGAGGGCGGCAGCACAACCTGGGTGCGCTCCGTGGCCGCCGGATCATAGGCCGTGACGATGGCGCCGGCCTCAAGCAGTTTTCGAATCACCTCAATGGCGGGTGACTCGCGAATATCGTCTGTTTCGCCCTTGTAGGCCAGGCCGAGGGCGGCCAGGCGCTTGCCGCGCAGGGTCCACAGCGCGGAAAGCACCTTGTTGAAAAAAACATCCTTCTGGGTGTCGTTGATCTTGCGAATTTCTTCGAGGAGTTTGAAGTCGACGCCGCGCTGCTGCGCCACCCAGTGGAAGGCGGCCACATCTTTAGGGAAACATGATCCGCCGTAGCCAATGCCGGCGCGCAGGAATTTGGGGCCGATGCGGCCGTCCATGCCCATGCCGGCGGCAATGTCTTCAATGTCCGCGTCCACTGTCTCGGCCAGGTTTGCCACGGCGTTGATGAAGGAGATTTTCATGGCCAGAAAGGCATTGGAGGCGTGCTTGATAATCTCCGCGCTCCCGGCCGAGGTGACCAGCAGCCGGGCCGGATGAGAGGCAGACAATGGTCCGGGGAGGGCATCCGGCTGCGAGTAATAGCTGCCCTCGGTGAGCGGCGCGTAAATGCGCTTCAGCACCTCTGCTGCGCGCTCCGATGCGGTACCCACCACGATGCGGTCAGGATGCAGGAAGTCGCAGATGGCCGTGCCCTCGCGCAGGAACTCGGGATTCGAGACCACGTCGAAGTTCTGCGAGGCCACGCCATGGCGATGCATTACGCGGCTGATCCACTCATTGGTATAGACCGGCACGGTGCTTTTTTCAACGATGACGGTGTAGCCGCCGATGGCCCGGGCAATCTCAGCCACCACGGCCTCAACGTACGACAGGTCGGCGGCGCCGGTGTCGCCCTGGGGCGTGCCGACGGCGATGAAGACCACCTCGCTCTGCTGCACGGCGTAGCCCAGGTCGCAGGTGAACTCCACGCCGCGGTTCAAGTGCCTGGCCAGCAAGTCGGGCAGGTGCTCTTCGTAGATGGGCACGCCGCCTTCGCGGAGCGTTTTGACCCTGGCCTCGTCGTTGTCGACGCAGATGACGCGATGGCCCATTTCGGCAAAGCAAACCGCCGCAACCAGGCCTACATATCCCGACCCGATGACACAGATGGCAACTTGCTTCGACATCGTCTGGTGTTTTCTCCTGCACGGACTTCAAAGCGGTTGGGCGGCGCGGGCGCAATCGCGGGCCGGCGAGACTTGAGCGTCGATCGACACGAGCTGGAATCAACTCCGGTCAGCTTGACGGAGTGCAAAGCCAATTATGATAGGCCTCCACTGGAACGATTTCACTTCGGCTTTCCAGGCCGTTGTCGGTAATATTCCGGAACTCATAGGCGTAATTGGAGAGAATCCTTGTCATGGCATCGCCAGGGTCGCCTGGGTTGGCCTCGAGCGCGATGCGCGGACGAAATTGTCCGAGGACTTTAGCCCCGCCCTCCAAAACAAGATGTTCGAAGCCTTCGACATCTATTTTCAGGAAATCGGGCTTGACTTCCAGTTCGTCAACAACGGAGTCCAGCGTGCGGCATTTCACGTGGATGACTTCGCCCTTTTGTCCCTGATACCCTTCTACGGCCAGGCTTCCCATTGTTGAACGCTCTGCAACGTGAAACGGCGCCTCGCCCTCCGCATTGCCCAGCGCGACATTAAGGATTGTGACCCTCGAATCGAGGCCGTTCGTTGCGACATTGCGTTTGAGGGCAGCGCAAACCTGAGGGACCGGCTCAACGGCGACAACCCGCACGTCGGGATCGATTTTGCAGGCCAGGATGGTGTAAATGCCGGTGTTTGCGCCCACGTCAATGAAGACGCGGGATTGGCGAATGTTTTCAGCGATTACGGGAGCGGTCTCCTTCTCGAATTCGCGGAAGCCGGACCAGAATAACTGGTGGCCGACATCGTCGTACTCGGAGGGAAACCACTTGCAGGTCCATCCATCCCCATACACCGTAAATGGATCGAGAACCCAGCTCCAGGGGAAGAATCTGCGCACCGTGGACGGCAAGAATCCATGCTGACATGCCCAGGTAACCGGCCCGCGGAAAGGGCGCAGGAGCGGCAAACCCAGGGTCTTCAGTATTGAGCGTAGCTTTTCCAGCGGGGATACCTACCGATTCCAGGATTTCCATTTTTACCCAGTGGATACGGCCCAGTATACCTCAGATGTCCCCGCGCCAGTCATTCAGAGGGCACTCCAGACGGTCGCGATTTGGTAGAGTGGAGTGGCAGCGGACGGTTCGGCCCCGAACCGGCTCGGCGACAGTCAGCCGAGGCGGGAACCAGCGGCCTGATTTTGTGGAGGATGGTGGCAACTCGCATGGCGTCTTCGCAGCAGTCTCCGAAGGTACAGCTCGCGCCCTTTCGCGTTGCTCCCATATTCGATCCCCGCATTTGGGGCTTCAGGGATCTACGTCCCTGGTATGACCAAGTTGTGCAGAGTGGCGATCCTATTGGAGAGGTTTGGCTCACCGGGGACGAATGCCGGGTAGCCACCGGCCCGCATGCCGGGGAGAAGCTGGCCCAACTCTTTAGCCAGGAGCCGCGGGCCCTGTTGGGCACAACCGCGCCGTTTACCGCTTCGCCGCTGCTGATCAAGGTGCTGTTTGCCAAGGAAAAGCTGAGCGTCCAGGTGCACCCAGACGACGCGATGGCGCACAAGTACGGAGAGCCGCGGGGCAAGACGGAATGCTGGTATGCGCTGGCGGCCAAACCCGGAGCTCAGGTGGCGCTGGGGCTCAAGCCCGGAGTCACGCTCGACCAGGTGAGAGTGGAGATTCACGCAGGCACATTGGAGGCCAGCCTCAACATGGTGCCGGTGACGGCAGGGGACTTGATTTTCGTGGACGCGGGGACGGTTCACTCCATTTGGCCAGGATCGATTTTGCTTGAAACCCAGCAGAACTGCGACCTGACTTACCGCATGTACGACTACGGGCGCCCGCGCGAACTGCACATCGAAAAATCGCTCGAGGCCACGCGGCTGGTGACCCGCGCGGGCAAAATTGCGCCGATAGTGCTCGAGGACCGCACGATTCTGATCGATGTGGAGTACTTTCGCGTGGAGCGAATTCCAGTTGAGGGCAGCCGTTCGAGCGCCAGCCTGCCGGGCGAAGGCGAGCCGGCGCCGGGGCTGGCGTATCTGTTTGCCGCAGAGGGAGCAGGAAGAATCGCCGGTGCGGCCTTTGAGCCGGTGGAACTGCCCGCGCGAAGCATTGTTGCTGTGCCCGCGTCTTCGCCCCCTTTCACGGTTGAGAATCGGGGCGCTCTTGACCTGATCCGGATCACGCCCAACTGGCCGGCAAAAACTCAATAATGGGGGCCGCGCGGCGGCGGCGGGAATTGCTCCCGTTGGCCGGTTCGGGCAACCGGGCGGGTTGGCGCGGAATCCGAATCCAAAGTGGCATATATGGCTATAACAACATTTGATTCAAGAAATCTTTGCCTTGAATTTCAGACTTGCCGATGTACACTTCCCCAAGCGGTTTGTTGTCCCGGAGGGAAGTTTCAGCAATCTCGAAGGAGACGCAGCATGTTATTCAGGCCTAATGGCAGGTCGTGGCTGGCGGCAATCATTGTTTCTGCGGCAGTTCCAGTGGCTTCGCAGGTGGTTCCCGCAGCCACAGAGGGCGGTTTGCCCATCGTGGTGGGCGGCGGCGTGGCCGGCTACTACACCGAAATGGTCAACAATTACATGAAGGGTCCAACGGCGTGGATCGATATCTCGCCTATTCACCGACCGCAGTATCTGCATGGACTGGGGATCGAGCTGGAAGGGCGGGATCTGAAGTTTGGTAGCCCCGCGGGTTACGGTGGACCAACGAACGTTAAGCTGCGCCAATATACGTTTGGCGGCGGGGCCATCTATACATGGCATCACTACCGCAACCTGAAACTCTACGGCAAGTTTCTGGTGGATTACGGCGCCATGGACTTCTACGCCGGCTTTCCTTACTACACGCATGATTACTGGAAGGTGTATTCGGTCGGAGGCGGGGCGGAGTATCGCGTGTGGCGCAACGTGTGGGCACGGGGGGACTACGAATATCAATTCTGGCCGATTGGCTTCGGCTTGGGCGGTGGAGATCTGAATCCGCAGGGGTTGACGCTGGGCGTCTCCTACGACCTTAGACACCTGCATCGGCATTGAAGGCCAGGGCTTTCTTGTTGCGAAACCCCTATACAGGACTCGAATTTCAGTGAATTTTTATTTCACAGGCAGCATTCTCAAGCAATTACACCTTTCCGTATTTCCTTCTTTGATGCACAATCGATAACGACATGAGTTTCCGATTTGTACTTCCGCAGATTCTTCGTGGCGCGGTGGATCAAGCCGCAGCCGACTGGACCGCGAACAACAAAGTTGCCCGTCTGTGGCAAAAGGATCCCAGTCTGTGGACTGGCGACGGCGAGGAAAAGTGGCTGGGATGGCTCGACGTCGTGGATACCGCCCAGAAAGAGTTGGGTGACCTTGCCGAATTGGCCGCGGATATACAAACGGGCGGCTTCAAGACGGTTCTTCTACTCGGCATGGGGGGATCGAGCCTTTGCCCCGAGGTGCTGGCGGAGACATTCGGGCAGCAGATGGGATTTCCTGCGCTGCGTATCGTTGACTCCACCGATCCCGCGCAGGTCAAGGCGGTTCGCGACAGTGTCAACCTGAAGGAAACGCTTGTCGTGGTGGCCAGCAAATCAGGAAGCACCCTGGAACCCAACATATTGAAGCAATACTTCTTTGAAGCCATGAAGGATGCCGTGGGCGACGACCAGGCGGGCAGTCATTTCGTGGCCATTACCGACCCCGGTTCCAAGATGGATGAGATAGCCAAGACCGACGGCTTCCGCTACATCTTCTATGGCGATCCGCAAATCGGCGGGCGGTATTCGGCGCTGTCGAATTTTGGCATTGTGGCGGCTACAGTCTCCGGGCTGCGCATCGGCAAGGTGCTGGATCAGGCGGCCAAGGCGGCGGAAGAAGCGAAAGCTGCGCCGGCGGACAATCCGGCGGTCGAGCTGGGCCTCATTCTGGGCACCGGCGCCAATGCCGGGTTCGACAAGTTCACCATTTTTGCCTCGCCTGAGATTCACGACCTGGGCGCGTGGCTGGAACAGTTGCTGGCCGAATCAACCGGGAAGCAGGGAAAGGGAATCACTCCTGTGGACCGCGAGGCAATTGGGCCGCCAAGGGTTTACGGCAACGACCGCATCTTCGTTTATGTGAAGCTCGCCGGGACGGCCGATTCCAGCCAGGATGCGCCAGTGGCGGCGCTTGAAGCCGCGGGCCATCCGGTCGTGCATATCGAGATTTCAGACCTGTACGAGATTTTTGGGCAATTCTTCAGTTGGGAGATTGCCACGGCGGTGGCCGGCTCGGTGATGGGCATCAATCCCTTTAACCAGCCCGACGTGGAGAGCGCCAAGATCGAGACGCGGACTCTGACCTCGGCCTACGAAAAGACGGGCCAACTGCCGCAGCGGGAGCCTTTCCTGACGGACGCGGGCATAAAGATCTACGCAACAGAGGCTTATGCGGCCACGCTGAAGGCAGCCGCGCCCAGCCAGACGCTTGCCGGCATTCTGAGTTCGCATCTCAACCAGCTTCGCACCGGCGACTACTTTGCCACGCTGGCTTTTTTGCCCATGTTCCCCCAGTTTGAGGCAATTATCCAGGGCTTCCGGCTAAAAGTGCGCGATGCGAAGAGGGTGGCTACCTGCCTGGGATTCGGACCGCGCTTCCTGCACTCCACCGGGCAGGATTACAAGGGCGGCCCCAACACTGGAGTTTTCCTGCAGATCACCGCGGACAACGCCATCGACGTCGATATTCCAGGGCAGCTTTATAGCTTTGGCGTGGTGATTGAGGCCCAGGCAGCAGGGGATCTGGCGGTGCTGGAATCGCGCGGGCGCCGGGCCTTGCGGGTTCATCTGGGCCCGGATGTCGGGGCTGGGTTGAAGACACTGGCCGCGGCATTCGATCAGGCGCTCGGGTAATCATCAGGCGCCACGAAGGCTGGTTGTAAAGGCCTGAACCGTGTGGTATTTTCAGCTCAACACCAGTTGAGCTGTCCCGATCGATTCCTTCGAAAGCGAGCAACGCATATGTCCCAAATCCGTGAACTCCTGCTCAAATCCGGCATTTGTCAATTGACGCCCCTCTATTCCGGCGAAGAGCTCGCGGCGTTCAATGCGGCAATCAATCCATTGCTAGAGAGCCGGGTTGCCGAGCGCCGCGCCTATGTGCACGTGGAAGAGCTTCTGGAGCTTGGCGTTTTCGGCATGGTGTTGTCTGAAAAGATGAAGGCGATCCTTTTCTCCATCGTGCCCGACCCCGTGCTTTACCACTGCCACGTGTACGAGATCGCGGCCAACGATGCGCGCCCCCATATCTTCGGTGACAGCCTGGCCGGCTGGCATCGCGACATGGATTGCAATTACGTAGCCGGAGATCCGACGCACGTCAGCATCTTCGTTTATCTCACCAACGTAGGTCCCGAAGATGGGGCATTTGAATTCGTTCCGGGAGTGCCACCGACGAAGTGGCTGCACAACGGCGCCCCGTATAGCATCGTGCAGGGGCCAGCGGGATACAGTTTCGCATGGCACCGCCGGTTCTACCACCGCGCGTCGCCGAACCGTGGGCCGGTGCGGCGCCGTTTGCTCAAGATATCGATCCAGCGCAATGCTTTTCCCAGCGCGCACCTTGGCAACGAGCACTTCAAGAAACTGCTTTCTCAAGTTCCGGCCGGCGACTTGGCGACAGATTTGCTGCTGGGGCGTTATCAGGGCAAGAAGGCGCCTGTTGTGGCGGAATTCCCGATTCCGGATGTAACTCCGGTCCCGGCCAATAGCACGCTGAAGTTATCGAGCGTTGAGCTGACGAAGGCCCAGTTGCGCGAAAAGGCCCACGGCCTGAAAAGCAAGCTTCGGGGCGATCCATATGCCCAGGCTCTAGCCGTATATGACTGAAAACGGAACGCACAACCGCCTTAGAGTCTTGTTGATCGGCGCGGGGCGACGAATCCAGAACAATTTTCTGCCGTCGCTCAAGTGCCTCGACGAGCGGTTTGAAGTGGTGGGAATTCACTCCAGGACCGCGGAGCGCCTGCAACCGGTGGCGGATCGCTGGCGCGTCCCTGCCGTGCTTAGCCTTGATGACGTCGATTTTTCCGCCGTCGATGTGGCCGCCATTTCGGTTCCAACCCTGCAAAACTCTTTTGTTCTGGACAAACTGCGCCAGGTTGCGGGAAATGTGCGCATCGTGATCGACACACCGATGGCGTGGACTCCGGGAGAGTACACGGCGATTCGCCGCTCCATCCCCTATTTCAAACAGATGATCGTTGCCGAAGACTACATGAATTTTCCGACCTTTGCGCTGCTGCGCAAGGCGGTGAACGATGGTTTGATCGGCAAACTTCAGACCGTAACGCTGAATAATATCGGCTACCTCTATCACGGCCTGGCTTTGATTCGATCGTTCAGCGGATTCAAGGCCGCGAGGCGCACCTGGAGCCGGAGCGCAGGCTGGTATAGCAAGATTGTCGGATACGATTTCGGCAGCTACAAGGCGGTTGTGGTTGGACCCTACCGCAGGCACTCGGCAGGCGGAATCACCATTGAGGGGTCGCAAGGAATTCTGACCGATTTTGCTTATGACGCCGGCGTCCCTGACCCCGGAGGCCGTCCCACTTATCTGTTGAAGACACGGCGCGAGACGTCTGGATTGTTGACCGGCATCTCCCTTGAGAACGCCGGGGAAGGCTACTCCGTCGAGCTTCCCGACATAAGCAAAATGGCGGCCATGGGAATCGCCGACACGTCAGACCTGAACCTGCAGCGCGGGTGCGGGCTAATGCATGTTTTTCGCGCGCTGCTGGAACCCGAAAATATTAATAACCTCTACGGACCCGAGAACGCCTTTTACGACTCCTTCGTCTCGCGCCTTGCGGGAAAGGGCTTGCTGCCGGTGGATCCCTTCACATGGTTCGGCAGCGACGCGATGATAGGGCTTCGGCTGGCCGCAAATCTGAAGAGCGCGGGCGCCGGGTTAAAAGCGAAATAGAATCAGTCGATTGGCAGATCACCAGAGATGAGCGCAAGGCCCGAGCGCCAACGGTCTGCCTCGGTCAATTTTGGCCAATCGAGATTCGGGGGCCGCGGAACTTTTCCCCGCCGGCCGGGTCTAAGCCATTGACGGCTTCCGCGCATTCCCGTCTAACGGTTTTAGCCGGAAGCTGCATTCATCGAGCGACTTTCGCACCGGCGGGGCATCCAATAGCCGGTAAGAAGGCGCCCCAAGGCAGAGGAGAAGCATGAACATGAATCGGAGCTTGCTTAAGAGAGTTTTCCCGCAGTTGCTGGCTTGCGCCGGGTTGGTGCTCCTGTGCGGCGCTACCACGCTCGCCCAGGATCAGAGTCAGGGGCAGAGTCAGGGTCAGGCTCCCCCGGCCGCTGCGCAGGCTGCCGGCCAGCGGACCGACGGACAGATCGAGATGGATGTGGTCCAGGCGCTGGACGCTTCGCAGGCGCTGAAGTCTGACCTGATCACCGCCGCGACCATTCAGGGCGAGGTCACGCTCTCGGGAACGGTTTCGACCGACGCTTCGAAGGAACTGGCGGAATCGATCTCAGCCCATGTGCCGGGCGTGAGCGCGGTGCATAATAACTTGACGGTCGGCAATCCGCAGGACGCGCAGAATGCGCCGCCCACGCAATCGGCGGATGGGAACGACCCGAACACGCCGCCGGATAACCAGGCGGATAACGGCCCAGCGCCTCCGCCCCAGGCGTATCCGCAGCAGCCGGATCCAAATCAGGGTCAGGCGCCTTATCCGCCTTACCCGCCGGCGCGGCCGCAATATGCGCCTCCGCCTCAGTACGGGCAGCAACCTCAGTACGGACAGCAACCGCAGTACGCGCAACAGCCTCCGGCGCCGGCTTATGCGCCGGCCAACGGTCCTGTAACCATCGGCCAGGGAACGCTGCTTCAGTTGCGGACCAGCGAGCCGGTCGGCAGCAAGCATGCGAAGGCTGGTGAGCCGATTCAATTCACCGTAATCCAGGACGTGGCAGTCGGCGGAGTGCTGGCAATTCCCCGCGGCGCAACTGTGCATGGCACGGTGACCGAAGTGAAGAACGTCGGCTCAGGCGACCTGGGCGGCAGCTCGGTGCTGGCGCTGCAACTCACCTCGCTCGATCTGGGCGGGCAGAGCTATCCGTTGGCTACCGACCAGTTCAAGGTGAAGGGACCGAATAAGACCGGGCAGACGGTTGGCAGCGCAGTTGGCGGCGGAATCATCGGCACCATTATCGGTTGCGCAGTGGGCCGCGGCGTAGGCTGCGCCGTTGGCGCGGGAGCTGGCGTGGCGGCAGGCACGGCGGCTTCAGCGGCTTCGCCGGGGCCGGGAGTTTGGATTCCCGCAGAGGCTCGTGTGGACTTCCACCTGACTGCTCCGCTGACGGTGAACCCGGTTGGCCCGCAGGAAGCGGCGCGGCTGGCGCAAGGGCTTTTCCAGGGCGGACCGAGCCTTTACCGACGCGGACCCTACCCCTACGGTTCTCCGTATTACGCTGGCTATGGCTACCCGTATGGATACCCTCCGGTGTACTACCGGCCGTATTACATTTCCGGCGGGTTTTATTACTGGCGGTAGGGCTAGGGAACTAAGGGACTAAGGGACTAAGGGACTAGAAAAGAGCGGGCGCTCTGAAAGTTGGGGCGCCCGCTTTTCTTTTATGATTGCGTTTCTGATGGTCTTCGGTTGCGCGTCCTGTCTGCGGGCAATCCGTGCGGTTTCCGGATTGCCGACGATAATCCTGGACGAGAAGATTTGGCGATTCTGTATCGACAACCGTGCCAGTCAGAATGTCGCGGGGCGTGAAAGCGAGCGTACTATGGTCTTGCTTTTAATCCGTGGGCAAAGGGGCATCGAAGGTGACTGGAAAACCAGCTTTGAGCGCTTGCCTTTTGTTCAGCGTGGCGATGGCCGCGATGGGATGTAGCAGGCAAATAAACCTGATCAACCGTATGTCCGCTGACCCGGACACCAGGATCGCCGCATACACGGCGCTTATCCAGGAAGGCCAGGATACGCCGGAAAATCTGTCCCTCTTCCACAACAACCGCGGCACTGCATACGAAAAAAAGCGCGATTACGACCGCGCGATCCAGGATTTCAACGAAGCAATTCGCCTAAATCCGAATTATGCGGTCGCCTATCTTAACCGTGGAGTCGGCCGCTACGACAAGGGAGACTTCGACAACGCAATTCAGGATTTCAATGAACTGATTTCCCTTATTCCAAATGACGCGTCAACCTACCAATCCCACGGCCCCGCTCCAAACAAGGCATCAGCCTACTACTACCTTGGCAACGCTTACGAAAGCCGCGGCCTCGCTGACGATAACAAGTACGATTACGGCCACGCAGTCCCTGATTACAACGAAGCGATTCAAGACTACACTGAAGCGATTCAACTGAACCCGGGCTACACACTCGCCTACTATGGCCGCGCACGGGCTCACGACAGCCGCGGCATCGAACACGACGACAGGGACGACTACGACCGCGCAATCCAGGACTACAACGAGGCGATTCGCTTGAGTCCGAAGGATGCAGGCGCCTACAGATACCGCGGCTCCGCCTACAACTGCGAAGGCGATTATGACCGGGCGATTCAGGACTTCAACGAAGCGATTCGCCTGAACCCGAAAGATGCAGGGGCCTACCTAAGCCGCGGCGCCGCCTACCTCCACAAGGGCGATTACGGCCGGGCGATTCAGGACTTCAACGAAGCGATTCGCCTGAACCCGAAAGATGCAGGCGCCTATGGGGCACGTGGCGACACCTACCTTTTTCAGTTCAACCAGGCCGCGGCCATCTCGGACTTCGAGAGCGCGGTCTCCGGCGCGTCGTCTCCCCGCGTGGCGGTTTCCTCGGCACTGATGCTGCACGTAGCCATGAAGCGGCAGGGGCGCGACGATTCACGTCAACTTGCTCAGGTAGCGGCGACCACGGACCTGTCGAAGTGGCCCGGACCGGTGCTCAAGCTTGATATGGGAAAGATGACTGCCGGTGAAGTATTGGCAGTTGCGGCAGACCCCGGCGACGACAGGCGAAAATGGCATGTTTGCCAAGCGAATTATTTCACCGGTGAGGACGCTCTGTTTCACAACCAGCGGGCGACGGCGTTGGCGCGCCTTAAAGCCGCGCGCGATGGCTGCCCGAAGTGGGATGTGTCTTTCACCGCAGCGCTGGTGGAGTTGAAGCGGCTGGGGACGCCGGACGTTCCGGCTCAATGAGGGGTGAGGGCTGAGGGCTAGCGGAGCCGTGCCTGCCGCTTGGCTGGTCGTCTATAATTGCAAGCAATCGCGTAGTGCGAGAATTGCGCATCCGTGGGGATGCCCGGTTGCAGCCGGTGCCATGCCGGCCCCTGGGTCAGCACGCCACGCCAGCGCGTAGAGAGTTGAAGGTTCAAGTCCATCCATGATTCGTTTCCTGCAACAGAAAGATAGCCGCATTATCAAGGCGCTCTTCGTGGTCATCATTGCCGCCGCTTCGGTGTCGATGGTGGTCTACCTTATTCCCGGCCTCACCGGCCTGGGTGCTTCATCCACCAATGCTTATGCCGTGATCTATCCACACTGGTACAGCCGTCTCTTCGCCTCAGGGGTGACCGTGAGCCAGGAAGAGGTGGAGAAGATCTCGCGGCAGCAGTTGCAGCGGCAGGGACCGCAATATGCCGACAACCCAATGATGCTGGCTTTTTTTGAGCAGCGCGTGGGCCAGCAACTGGTGCAGCAGCAGGTGCTGCAGCAAGTGGCCGATAGAATGGGAATCCACGCCACAGACGACGAATTTCTAGAGACCCTGAAGAAGCCGCCGTATGACGCCATCTTCTTCCCCAAGGGCCAGTGGGTGGGCGAGGACACGTACAAAGACATTTTGGCAACTCGCGCCAATATGACGGTGACGGAGTTTGAAGACGGGGTGAAGCAGGACATTGCCCTCCACAGGCTGGAGGCGCTGATTACGGCCGGGGTAATGGTCAGCGACCAGGAAGTGCGCGACTCCTATCGCAAAGACAACATCAAGATCAAGTTTGACTATGCGGTGATTGCCTCTGACGATATCCGCAAGGGGATTAACCCCACTGACAGCGACCTCGAGGCGTTCTTTAAGAAAAACGCCGCGCGCTACGCCTCCGCGGTGCCTGAAGAGCGCAAGGTTACTTACTTTGCCTTCACGCCCAATGAAATGCCCGGCGGAGTGCCGCAACCAACGCAGCTGGAGATTCAGCAGTACTTTACCCAGCACCAGTCGGAGTATTCAGTACCGGAGCAGGCGCGGTCGCGGCATATTCTCATCAAGGTGGCTCCGGGCGCTGACGCCAAGACTGACGCCGCGGCCAAGGCCAAGGCTGAGGGGCTGCTGAAGCAGATTCAGGGGGGCGCCAACTTTGCCGACCTGGCCAAGAAGAACTCTGACGATCCTGGCAGCAAGGACGCTGGCGGTGAGCTTGGCTTTGCCCAGCGCGGGCGCATGGTGCCGGAGTTTGACAACGCCATCTTCACGCAGAAGATTGGCGATACAAAAATCGTGAAGACCCAGTTTGGTTACCACATTGTGCAGGTGGAAGAGCGCCAGCCGGCGCACGCGCAGACCATCAACGAAGTGCTGCCCACGATTCAGGCTACGCTGATTCGCGAGAAGGGCGCGGCGACCGAAGAGAACTATGCGCACCAACTGACCTCTGAAGCCATCAAGAACGGCCTGGAGAAGACGGCGGCCGCGCACCATTTGGAAGTGGTTACCACGCCGCTGTTCAACAGCAGGGGCGTGATTGCGGGGCTGCCCGACGGATCGCAGCTGATTGCGAAGGCGTTCGAGTCCAAGCAGGGCGATCCGCCTCAGGATGCGCCCACGGGCGAGGGATATGCAATCTTCCAGGTGACCGGGGTGGCTGCGGCGCATGCGCCCAACTTTGCCGATTACAAGAGCAAGATCGACGATGATTATCGCAACGAGCAAGTGCCTGCGCTGCTCAGCCAGAAGACCAGGGAATTGGCGGACAAGGCCAAGGCCGAAAACGACCTGGCCAAGGCCGCCAAAGAGATGGGTGCGACGATGAAGACCAGCGACCTGGTTGGTCCTACCGGGCAGGTGCCAGATTTGGGACAGGTGTCGCAGGTGGCTCCCCAGCTGCTGGAACTGAAGGTTGGCGACCTGAGCGGGCCCATCATTGCAGGACGAACTGGCGTGGTGGCCAAGATGGTGGACAAGCAGGAGCCGACCGCGGACGAGATCGCCAAGAATTTCGACCAGACCCGCGAGCAGATGCTCACTCAGCGCCGTTCCGACGCTTTCAACGTGTTCCTAAGCACCGTCATGGACGACTACAAGAAGCACAAGCGCATTCAAATGAGCGCCAGGTCCAAAGGGCCGGCGAACCCGGGCACGTAAACCGGGCGGCAGCGACAACAAACTGTAGAACGGCCCGCATCGCAACGAGGATGCGGGCCGTTTTCTTGCTTTGAATGCGCCGGCCGAAAGGTGGTCTCGGCACAGTGCGGCGGCTGCGGGGATAATAAAGCCATGGAGTTTCAGCGTTCGTCCGGGGTTCTGCTGCACATTAGTTCGTTGCCGTCCTATGGCGGCATCGGAGACATGGGGCCTGCCGCGCACGAGTTTTTGGCTTTTCTGGCTGAGGCCAAACAGCATGTGTGGCAGGTGCTGCCGCTGTGCCCCACCGGATATGGCAACTCGCCTTACGCGGGGTCCTCGGCCTTTGCAGGCAATCCCTATCTCATTAGCCTGGAGTTTCTCGCCGACTGGGGCTGGATCGACGGTGAGCGGATTGGCGGGCTGGCCGGGCGCGGCGGCAACGTGGACTTCAATGACGTGG
Organism: Occallatibacter sp.; assembly: GCA_050013735.1. Taxonomy (GTDB): domain Bacteria; phylum Acidobacteriota; class Terriglobia; order Terriglobales; family Acidobacteriaceae; genus Telmatobacter. The sequence goes on along the minus strand of JBEKEQ010000016.1, from coordinate 18,900 downwards.
AGGCGCGGAAACTGCCGCTGCTCTACGAGGCGGCGGGAAATTTTTTAGACCGCGGACCTCATGAGCCACAGCTCGCCGAACAGTGGCAGCAGTTCCAAAAGTTTTGCCGCGCCCAGGCGGGCTGGCTGAACGACTACGCCCTTTATGCGGAATTGCGCCGGCAGTTCAATACCGGCGCGTGGACAGAATGGCCCGAGCCGCTGCGCCGCCGGCAGCCGCAGGCGCTGGGGAAGGTTGCCGCGGAACATGGCCGCGCGCTGGCCCAGGAGCAGGCGCTGCAATTTGCCTTTTCACTGCAATGGAATCGGCTTCGCGAGGCAGCGGCCAAAAACAAGATCAGGATTTTGGGCGACGTGGCCATCTTTGTCAATCTGGATTCGGCCGATGTGTGGGTGAACCGCGATCTCTTTGATCTGGACGAGGAGTTGAAGCCGGTGAGCATTGCAGGCGTGCCGCCGGACTATTTTTCGCCCACCGGCCAGCGCTGGGGCAACCCGCTTTATCGGTGGGACGTGCTGGAGGAGCGGGGCTTCGGGTGGTGGATTGAGCGCGTGCGCCGGGCTTGCGCGCTTTATGACATTGTGCGCCTCGACCACTTCCGCGGCTTCGAGGCGTACTGGTCGATTCCCGCCGGCGAGGAGACAGCGATAAACGGCAAATGGGTCAAGGCTCCGGGGTTGAAGCTCTTCCACGCGCTTGAGGCGGCGCTGGGTCCGCTGGCGTTGGTGGCCGAGGACCTGGGCATGATTACACCTGAAGTTGAAGCACTGCGGCTGGAACTGGGAATGCCGGGAATGAAAGTGCTGCAGTTTGGATTCAGCGGAAAGGGCGCGCACATCCATCTGCCGCACCGCTTCACTCCCGCGACCGTGGCCTACACCGGCACCCATGACAACGACACCACGCAGGGTTGGTGGAAGACGGCGGGCGAGGTTGAGCGAGACGCTGTCCAGGCCTATTTAGGTCCCGTTCCAACCGTCAACGGCATTGCGCGGCCGGTGTGGCCGCTGATTCGCGCCTTGGAAGACAGCGTGGCGGAGATGGCGGTGGTTCCTGCCCAGGACCTGCTGGAACTGGGCTCGGAGGCGCGCATGAACACCCCGGCTGTGCCTTCGGGCAACTGGAGCTGGCGCGCGCCTGAGGGAAGCTGGAAGCCGGAGTTAGCGGAAAGGCTGGCTGCGCTGGCTGACGTTACAGACCGGGACAACGATCCGCTCGGCCACGCGGAGGAAGAGGAAGCAGCGGACGGCAAGCCTTCCTGAATTGCGAGTTGGTTTCAACAGAGATTCGCGTCCAGGTTGCCGCCGCCGATACGCCCCCAATGCAGACTCTACGCTGCGCCGTCAAAGACCACCGGCGCCACGCTTTCAGGAAACTTGTAAACCTGCAACATGAGCAGGATCAGCGCGCCCGCCTCCACTTGCGTAATCCCTTTTGCGAAGCTATGACTCTTCTGGTCGACTTTAAATTGGATTTTGCTGGAATTAGGGTCGATGTCAGACCGGTTCGTGGACAACTTGCCCGGAGGGAGATAGACCACCTGGCTTACCAGGCCGTTGGAAAAGCTCTCGGAGGTTAGCTCGACGCCGAGAACGCGACGCTGAATCTTCAATTCGGACGGAGTCAAAGAGACCAGAACATCGCTGGTGAAGGTCACCGCCAGCCAACCGATGAAGAAGAGGAAACCGAAGACGTACAGTCCTATCGCTGCCAATTGCAGGTTGGTCAACGGTGCTTCAGCCAGAGGCGACTCCAGAACATGCCAGTAATAAATCGACGCGATAATCAGCCAAATCACCACGAGCGGGCCATAGAGAAACGTGAGTGTGCCACGTCGCTTGGGAATTGTGACGCGAATGCCTTCGGCGGTCTGCTCCCATTTGAGCCTGCCTGCCAGCCGTTCGAGCATCATGCCTCCTTGTTTCACATGATGTTACTGCTCTTTGCGTGGGAATGGCCATTGGTGTGGGCATTCGAGCGGGGATTTCGAACAGGGGGCGCCAACGCGGGTACGCCCGGGGCGTTTTGCACAGGCAGCCAACCTTGTTATGCTGGCGGGACATGGAAAATGCGGCGATTCAAACCCATGGACTTACGCGGCGCTTCGGCGCGCTGACGGCCGTGGAGGATGTCACGCTGAGCGTGGCTCCGGGACAGTTTTTCGGCTTTCTCGGACCGAACGGAGCGGGCAAGTCCACAACCATAAAAATGCTCACCGGGTTGCTGGAGCCGAGCGCGGGAACCATGGAGATTCTTGGCCAGCCTTTCACTGCCGGCGCGCTTGAGCTGAAGCGCCAGATCGGCGTGGTGCCGGAGGGCATGGCGCTGTTTGGGCGCCTCACCGCGCCCGAGTATCTGCGCTTTGTGGGCCGCATGTACGGACTCGACAGGGCGACGGCCGACCGGAGGACGGAAGAGCTTTTGGACTTTATGCAACTGGCCGGCGAGAGCCGAAAGCTGGTGACCGACTTTTCCCATGGCATGCAAAAGAAGCTGTCGCTGGCCGCCGCGGTCATTCACGGGCCCAAGGTGCTGTTTCTCGACGAGCCGTTCGAGGGCGTGGACGCGATTGCGGCGGGAATGCTGAAGACCATGCTGCAAGGAATGCTGAACCGCGGCGCGACCATCTTTTTAACCACCCACGTGCTTGAGATTGTCGAGCGCCTTTGCAGCCACGTAGCCATTATCAGCAAGGGACGGCTGGTGGCCAACGGGTCTATTGAGGAATTGAGGGCGGGCGTTGCCTCTACGCTTCCGGGCGCAGCGGAGGGGCAGCGCCTTACGTTAGAACAGATTTTTCTTTCGATTGTGGGAGCGGGCGCACAACAGGAGCCGGCACTGGAGCTGTCATGGCTGGCATAAACGAAACCGGCATCGAGGGCGCCGCTGCGAACAACGGGAAGTTGGCGGCCGGAGGCATGTTTGGCGCTCAGGCCAGGGCGCAGTATGCGGCATTGACCGCGCTGCGCTGGCGCATGTTTACCAACGGTCTGCGCTCCGGCACGGGTGCGCTTGAACTGGGTGCGCGCACCGTCGGGTTTGTGCTGTTCGCGATCCTGGGGCTGGGGCTGGGGGTTGGCATGGGCGTGGGCGCCTATGCCATTGCCTCGAATCAGGCCTGGGTGTTTTTGCCGCTTCTGTTCTGGGCCCTGTTTTTTCCGTGGCAAATTTTGCCGGTGATGCTGGCGTCGTTTCAGGAGCAGTTCGATCTGGGCAGCCTGTTGCGATTTCCGGTCAGGTTCGGCTCGTTCTTCCTGCTCTACGTGGTGTTTGGCCTGTCGGATGTGTCATCCATCGTGGGCGGGTGCTGCTGCCTGGGCATCTGGGTGGGAATCACCATTGCGCAGCCTGGGCTTTTTGCGTGGACTGCGCTGGGATTGGCGGTCTTTGCGGTTTTCAACATCTTCCTGGTGCGGTCCATCTTTGCCTGGATCGACCGATGGCTGGCGCAGCGCAAGACGCGTGAGATTCTGGGCGCTGTGTTCCTGGTTTCCGTGCTGAGTTTGCAACTGCTCAATCCCGCGCTGCGCCAGCGCAGGCATTCAGGACCGGCGGGCAAGGAGCAGCAGGCGGAAGAATTCCGCAAGGAGCGGGCGGAGATTGAGCCTTGGCTGCGGACCGCGAATGCTGTGCAAGCATGGCTGCCGCCGGGGTTGGCGGCTATGGCGGTGCGGCGGGCGGCGGCGCGGCAAGCGGCCCCGGCGCTGGAGTCCCTGGGGGTGCTGGGGCTGTATGTTCTGGCCGCCGGTGGCGTGCTGGCAATACGGCTCAAAGCTGAGTATCGCGGCGAGAGCCTGGGCGTGGCTCCGGGCCGGAAGAAAAATTCGCCGAACCCAAAGAAAACGGCCTCGATAAGGGGCGATGTTGCCCCAGGCAAGGCCATCACTGCTGCGCGCCCGGCCGGATGGAGCCTGGAAGGCCCCATTGCCGCGGTGATGGAGAAGGAACTCCGTTCGCTGCTGCGCACCTTGCCGTTCCTCTATGCCATTGGCGCGCCCCTGGTGCTGGTGTTTGTGTTTGCCACCATGTATCACAACACGAGCTCCCGCAGCGGGCTGGCCTCTACGCTCGCTCTGCCGTTGGCCATGGCCTATGCATTGCTGGGATTTACGCAGTTGATTTACAACAACCTGGGCGCGGAGGGCGCGGGGATTCAGTTGCTGTTTCTTTCCCCCACCCCGATTCGAACGGTGATATTGGCCAAGAATCTCTTCCATGCGATGCTCTTCGCGCTCAATGCCCTGGTGGCGGGTGTGCTGGTGAGCGTGCGCCTGGGCGCCCCCGGCGGAACCGTGGTGACGGCGACTGTTGCCTGGCTCCTCTTCGCCTTGATGTGCAATTTGACCGTGGGCGACGTCTTTTCTCTGACCATGGCTTACCGTGTGAATCCCGGCCGGATGACCCGGCAGCGCGGCTCGCAAGCCAACGCTCTGCTGAGCCTGCTGGTGCAGTTGGGGGTGCTGGGAACGGGTGCGGCGATCCTCGGCCTGTGCTCGTTCTTCGACCGGCTCTGGCTGGCTGTACCGATATTTCTTGTGCTGGCTGGGGTTGCGGCATTTGCCTGGCTGCGCGTCCTGGCCAATACCGGGGGGCTTGCCAACCGGCGCAGAGATTCCCTGATTGCAACGCTGGCCAAGGCGCAGTGAGAACAGTGAACAGTGGACAGTGGTTAGTGAACAGGGAACAGGAGAACAAAGCATTCATCGCGGATTGTGCATGGTGCTTTCGTCGCTACACACCCACCACTGATTTCCCGCCAATCGAACCTCGGCCAGCGAGCGATGCCAACTGATCACTGACCACTGATCCCTGACCCCTGCTCTTAGAACGGGATGTCGTCGTCGGAGATTTCGGCTTGCTGGCCAATGTCGTCCTGCCCGGCGGGAGGCCGCTGGTCGAAGCTGGCTGTGGAGCTGGACGCGCTGGCGGCCCGGCTGTATCCGCCCTGGCCTCCGCCTGCTCCGTCTTCGCGGCCCGAGAGCAGGGAAATGTCGAAGACCACAACTTCAGTCTTGTAGCGCTTCTGTCCGGACTCCTTGTCGTCCCAACTGCGGGTCTGGAGCTTGCCCTCCACGTACAGCTTGGCGCCCTTCTTCACGTAGTCGCGAATGATTTCCGCATTGCGTTTGAAGGCTACAAGGTTGTGCCATTCCGTGCGGTCCTGCCAGTTGCCCTGTTGATCTTGAAAGCGGTCGCTGGTGGCCAGCCCAAAGCTGGCTACAATGGCGCCGCCGGGGGTTGAACGGATTTCCGGATCTTTGCCCACATTCCCTAAAAGGATGACTTTGTTAACGCTCTTGGCCATGTTCTTGCACTCCCGTAACTGAAAAGAATAGCAGAGGATCAGCCGCGGCGGGCGAGCGCCCGGTTTCGAGTCCGGTTGCGCAGCCATTTGGCCAGCCCCAACGTGAGCAGCAAACCGCCGAAGGGGAGGCACATCAAAGCCACGATCAGCGCGAACCAGCCGGTGTTGGTGCTGGCGCCGGTGGGTGAAAAACCTCCCAGCAGGGTTACGAGCAGCAGCGCAGCCAGCAGCCCCGCGCCCACGATCGAACCACCCCACTGGAGCAGTTGCCGGGTGCCGTCGCCGGGGTGAGTTGCCGCGGTATTGAGCTTTGGAGTACCGGCTGCCATCTGCGCTCCTATCCCTGCGCCAGGCGCAGCATCATGTAGGTCACAACGCCGGTCACGGAGACGTAGAGCCAAAGCGGAAAAGTCCAGCGGGCGACTTTGCGATGCTGCGGAATGCGGCCGCTGAGCGAAAAGAAAAAGGTGACCAGCACCAGCGGCAGGGCCACAACGGCCAGCACAATGTGGCTGGCCAGTAGCGGCAGGTACACCGCGCGCAAGGCCGCGTGGGCCGGGTAGCGGACGTCGCCGTGCAGCGCGTGGTGCAGAATGTAGCTGACCAGAAACAGCGTCGAAAAGCAGAACGCCGTAATCATCGCCGCGCGGTGGGCCTTGATGCGGCGCGCACGAATGAAGGTGTAGCCAATGAGAAGCGCTGTGGCGCTGAGGCCGTTGAGCAGGGCGTTGAGCGCGGGGAGGAATGCGTATTGCGTGCTGGACGCAGCCGCCGGATGAACGTAGATGAGCCAGAAGAGAAAAGCCGTGGCTGCTGCGCTGATGGCCAAAATGGCGGCAATGGCGGGGCCTGTGCCGGTTTTGCGGGTTTTGGTTTGGGGCGCTTGCGTGGTGGTCATCATTTCTCTTTTTAGTGCTTCGCAGTGGCGCAGAGCATGAGCGTGGTGAACAGCAGCGGCAAATAGAGCACGCTGACCTTGAGCAGGTCGCGCGCCAGCATGCGGCTCTCAGTCTCAGAGGTCGTTCGCAAAATGCGTGCGAAGCGGATGGTATAAGCCAGGTAAAACAGGCCGAGCGCGATTGCCAGGACCGCGTAGGTGACGCCGGCCATGCCCAGCAGCCAGGGGGCCAGGCTGACGGGAATCATGATCACGGCGAAAAACAGCGCTTCGCCCACCGTAGACCATCCGTCGGGCTGCACCACGGGCAACATGCGAATGCCGGCGCGGGCGTAGTCGTCGCGGTAGAGCCAGGCAATGGCCATGAAGTGGGGGAACTGCCAGACAAACAGAATGGCGAACAGCGCCACGGCCGGCCACTCGATGCGACCGCGGGCAGCGGTCCAGCCCAGCATGGGTCCCATGGCGCCGGGAAATGCGCCGATGAAGGTGGCCAGCGTGGTGAAGCGCTTGAGTGGCGTATAGATGGCCACGTAAGTAAAGGCCGTGAGCAGCGCCAGGGCCACGGTGAGCAGGTTGGTGGTGAAGGCCAGACCCACCGCGCCCAGCGCCAGAGCGCCAAGGCCGGCTGCAATTCCTGCCGCCAGCGAAAAGCGTCCGGCGGCCATGGGGCGGTCCGCGGTGCGCTTCATCCGCGCGTCGATCTTGCGTTCCAGGGCCTCGTTCAGCGCGCCCGCGCCGGCTGAAACCAGCCCGATGCCAAGCAGCGTTTCAAGCAGGCCGCGCTGAATGCTGGAAATGCCAGACTGGATCGATCCCAGGTAAAAGCCGCCCCAGCCGGTGACCAGCACCAGCGCCACAACTTTCACCTTGAACAGCTCGCGCAGGTCGTGGATGAGCGAGGCCGTGGCTCCCGGCTGCGGCGCGTGGAGGTGCCCGCGCGCGGCGTCGTCCGATGAGGGCGCGGCGAGCTCTGCCGGGATCGCTGCTTGAGAAGCGGGAGTCATTTTGAAGGTATGAAGACCTCAACGGCACGGCCGAATAGGGCGATGCGTTCATAACGATGATAGCAAGCTGGAAAGTTTCCAGAGTACGGCGTCGAAAGTTGCAGCGCGCCGTGAAGGTTCTCAACAGACGGCGAAGGGATTCTCAATCACGATTCCTGCAATGATCTGGCCGGGGTTCAGGTCTTCAGACAGAATTCTCGTTGCGCCGGCCTTGGCTGCCGCGGCAACAATCATTGCATCCCAGAAGTTGATCCTGGCCTCGTCTTCGATGCGAAAGGCGTGTTCAATTTCTTTCGGGGTGGTTGCAATGCACCAGAGAGCATATTGACTGACGATCAGTCGAGCCTTTTCCCTGGACTGCGGAGTGGCCAGCTTCCGCGTCACTGTTGAATAGAATTCCTGCAATACCTGCATGCTCACAGCACCGGAGTCCTGATCCCAGAGTTCGCTCAGGGTGCTTTTTGCCGCTTCATGCTTGTCTCCTGCATCGACGTCGAGTGCATAGACCAGGACGTTTGTATCGACGAAGATCTTAGCGCTCATGCAGCGCGTCCCGGTCCAATATATGGATTCCGCCTAAATGGAGACCTTCGTCCATCAGGGCCAGGGCTATGCGCTTGGCGCGCTCGTATTCACTTTCAGTGTCCGCGAACTGCTCAATCTGGCTGGTGATAAAGCCGCTGATGGAGGTCGATCTTTGCGCGGCCAGAACACGCGCCTTTTGAATCGTCTGTTTGCTCAGGCGCAGGGTGAGGTTTTGTTTTCCGTCGAGTGCAGGCATTTGTTGAGGGATCTCCAGCCTCGTGTACTACGTGTAGCACGTTTTACACGTGAATGCAACTGAGGGAAGGCCCCCCTACTGCAACGCCGCAGCGCGCACAATTGCCTCTACCACCTCATCCGGGGTCAGCGCATCCACCGCGATCGAAACATGCGCGGCGCGGTAAAGCGGAAGACGGCTCCAGTAGCGGTTGGCCAGGTTTTCCTGGTCGGCAAGGATGGGCCGCGCATGCTCGGTGCCACGGCAGCGTGCCAGTGTGGTGGCTAACTCCACTTCAAGATGCACCAGAAGCGTTCCCGGAGCGCCAAGCAGCAACGAGCGGGTAGCCTGGTGCTCGATTGCCCCCCCGCCCAACGCCAGAACCAGCGAGTCGCCGGAGGTGAGGCGACGGATGGCTTCGTGCTCCTGCTCGCGGAAGCGGGCTTCACCATGGCGCGCGAAGAGTTCGGCAATGCGAACGCCGGTTTCCGCTTCGATCACGTCGTCCGCATCCACAAATTTCCAACCCAGCCGCGCGGCCAGCAGCGGGCCGACGGTGCTTTTTCCCGAACCCATGAAGCCGGTAAGGACAATGCGGCGTGGCTGGGTTGCGAGGTGGGAGTGGTCGGCCATATGTCTTCCTCTGAAGCGTGCTCAGCGGCTCTCTCTCTTTTCAGTATAGGGAGGCGGCGCTGAGGATCCTCCGCTGCTTAGCCCAGTGCAATCACCATAGCGCCGGCAGTGATGAGCAGGCCTCCGGCAACGGTGGAAGCGGTGAGCTTTTCGCCCAGTAGCAACCACGCAAACACCATCACCAGGGGCACGCTGAGCTTGTCGAGCGGAGCCACGCGCGAGGCAGGTCCCAATTGCAAGGCGCGGAAGTAACACAGCCACGACAAGCCGGTAGCCAGCCCGGAAAGCGCGAGAAAAAGCAGGGTCCGCCGGTCGAGGGTGCGGACTTCTCCGTGCTTGCCAAGGGCCAGCGCGATGCCCCAGGCAAACACCACCACCACGCTGGTTCGCAGCGCCGTGGCCAGGTTTGAGTCCACATGCGCCACGCCAACCTTGGCCAGGAGGGCGGTGGCGGCGGCAAAGACAGCGGAAAGCAGTGCCCATCCGATCCAGTTCATGAGGGTTATGGTACGCGGAGCGAGCTGCTTCAGCGAAGATTGCCGGGGCATTTAAAATTCAGAGCATGGAGACTGGCCGGGCCAGCAGGACCGCTCTTGGTGTGGCCATTCGCCGCGCCGCCCACCAGTTGATGGACGACCCTCCGGTTCTGAACGATCCTTTAGCCGTGCGGCTGGTGGGGCCGGGATATCGCCGCCAGATGAAGCGCGCCTCAGAGCCGGTGGCGCGGGATTTTCGGGCCTTCATGGCGGTGCGCAGCCGTTTTGTTGAAGACCAACTAGCCGCGGCCGTGGCGCGGGGCGTGACCCAGTACGTGGTTCTCGGCGCGGGGCTTGATACTTTTGCCTACCGCAACCCGTTCCCTTCGCTGCGGGTGTTCGAGGTAGACTTTCCGGCCACGCAGGAGGGTAAGAAAGCCATGTTGCGCGAGGCAGCGATTCCCTTGCCTGAGAGCCTGGTCTTTGTTCCCCTGGACTTTGAGCACCATACGCTCGCCCGCGGGCTGGGTGAGGCGGGGTTCGATGCCGGCAGGGCCGCATTTTTCGGCTGGCTGGGAGTGGTTCCCTACCTTACGCTGAATGCCTTTCGCGCCACGCTCGAGACCATCGCTCAACTGCCGGGCGGCAGCGGGGTGAGCTTTGACTATGCGCTGTCCAGGGAGACGCTCAGTCCGCTGGGCCGCACGGCGTTCGACATCCTCTCCAGCCGCGTTGCCGCCGCCGGCGAGCCGTTTCAACTTTTCTTTACTCCGGATGAGTTGGAAGCGGAACTGCGCCGCGCCGGATTTCACCGCATCGAGCAGGTGGGTTCAGCGCAACTGAATGAACTCTACTTCAAAGACCGCGCCGACGGGCTGAAGTTATCCGGCTTGGGACTGGGCATGCTGGTGACTGCCTGGGTGTAAATTTTTGGGGGTCGTGGTGCAGTTGCTGGATTGGCGACAACTCTCTCGGAACCCGCACAATGGTACCGAATAAGGACTGGAAAGGTGCATCGTTTGTCGTCAATCGAGGACAATGCACATTCAGAATCGGCAAATGCGGGCGGGACTAACTGGCCCGGCGGGGGGGCCAAGTTATAGCTATTTCAATTTACGGCTGATACTCCCACAAATCGTTGAGATAGCCAAAATCTCCGGGGCCGTTACCTAAGGAGTCGTTGCCTTGGCCGCCGAAGAGCCACAGATGGCCTGAACGGTCTGTCCAAGTTGAGGCCCATATGCGAGAGCCGGGGATGTTGGAGGGTGAAGCGACGCCGAGGGTTCCGTAAATTCCGGGCGAGTTTGCTTGCGAGCCATCGACCCAGGTCCATTGGCCGTCGCTGTACTTCCAAAGATCATTGGGCCAATCAGAGCCGCCGCTAAAGAGCCAGAAGTTGCCGAAAGCGTCTACCCAGGCGGCTGCGCCGCCGCGGGCTCCGGGATTGTTCGCCGAAGACGCAGTGCCCTCCGCACCATAAACACCTCTTTGATCGGGCTGGTCGGAGCCACCCATCCAGGTCCACTGGCCATTACTAAACTTCCAGAGGTCATTTAACGCGTGGTAAGTTCCCATGGGCTGGTTATAGCTTCCTCCAAACAGCCAGAGGTTGCCGGAAGCGTCCACCCAGGCTGAAGCATCCATCCGTCCTCCGGGGACATTTGCAGGATTCGGAGTGCCGAGTGTGCCGTAGACGCCGGACTGCTGCACGATGCTGGCGCCGCTGACCCAGGTCCATTGACCATTGCTGTACATCCAAAGGTCGTTCAGGTAGCCCCAGTTGCCAACTGAATCATCTCCCAAACCACCGAAAAGCCAGAAGTTGCCGGAGTTGTCCGTCCATACGACAGCGCCTATCCTTTGGCCCGGGAGGTTGTCGGCGGCGGCAATGCCTTGGGTCCCGTAGTTCCCTGGAGTCCCGGCAATCGTTGTTTGGGGGCCTCCCATCCAAGTCCATTCACCGTCTCGATACCGCCATAGATCGTTCGGGCACCGACCGTTGTTCCCGTAAGCATCCAGCCCCGTCCCGCCGAAGAGCCAGAGGCTGCCGGAGCTGTCGACCCAGGTGGCGGCATTGGATCGCCCGCCTGGGATGTTGCCGGACCCGGGTACGCCAAGGGTGCCATAGACGCCTGTTTGATTGGTGGCATTCGAACCACTTACCCATGTCCACTGGCCGTTGCTGAATTTCCAGAGGTCGTTATACCAAGTGTCGGAGGAGGCAGTGGGTGCTGTGATTCCCCCAAAGAGCCAGAAGCTGCCGGAGGCATCTGTCCATGTCGCAGCGCCATAACGCGCTGGCGGGACGTTAGTGGACGCAGGAGTTCCCTGCTGGCCGTAGGAGCCGGGCTGGTTAACGAGATTCGAGCCGGAGACCCAGGTCCACTGGTTGGTGGTAGACGGAGGCGTTGGGGGATTCGGTGTTGGGAGATTCGATGAGGAACTGGAATTCGAGCTTCCGCAGCCAGTGATCAGAAGGATACAAAGGAGCAGAAGAACAGCAAGCGCTCTAATTCTCATCGTCGAGAACCCTCCATGTTGTAAAGATATGCGAGTCAAGTTTAGCATTCACGTTGGAAAAGACCTTCCGGGCGAGCGACCGCCAACCCCGAAGCTACATAACGACCAATTGCGATTCCGTTTTGCGCCTGCGCGATAAGATGAGTTATGCGCTTGCCCGTTCTTTTGCCGGCTGCTTTTATCCTGCTGAGTCTTTCCGGCTGCGGGTACCATACGCTGGGCGCGGCTACGCATCTGCCGCCCGATATGAGGACGCTTTCTGTCCCGGTGTTCGCCACGCGCACTGACACGTACCACTCTGAGACGGTGATGACCGATGCGGTGATTCGCGAGTTTGCCGCGCGAACGCGGTTCCGCGTCACTCCCGATGCGGACCCCAATGCCGACGCGGTGCTGCATGGGACGATTCTCAAAGAGACGGTTGCGCCGCTCACCTACAACGCCTCCACGCAGGAGTCGTCGAGCTTTCTCATCACCATGGTGGTCTCCGTCACGCTGACCGGGCGCGATGGCAAAACGCTCTACGAAAACAAAAATTACGTTTACCGCGAGCAGTTCCAGTCCACTGCCGATTTGCCCACGTTCATCCAGGAAAATCCGGCGGGCATGCAGCGGCTCTCGCGCGCCTTTGCGCGGCAGTTGGTGGCCGATGTGCTCGAGGGTTTCTAAGCATTTCTCCTTCATTCGTAGCCTTTACCAAGGACGTGGCAGGTTGCGATTTCTTGATGAAATCGCAACTTGACAGTGGCGGCTTCGGGATACATCTGAAGGAGAAATGCTATAAAACCCTGTCCGGAAACCTGTACGCCGGAAGCGGTGCCTCGGCTGGGGATGCGTTGCCGATGACAACCAGGAAACGGCTGACCTTTTTTGCAGTAAATTATGTGTCCTCGGCGCATAATGTGAGCTGATCCGTTCGCGGCAAGTTTGCTTCCAGGGTGGCGAGCTTCACCTTTCCAGGCACGGAGACTTGCGAACAGCCGGGCTCGTGCGTAACCCCTTTGTCCTGAGGAATCTTCGTTTACCTCAAGTAGAATGAGTTGCTTACAGTAGAACCAGCCCGGTAAGACCGTTAAAATGAGGAGCTTTGCAAAAACGGTGGGAGGGGATGGGGGATGGGGGGTGGCTACTGTTGTTAGCTTGCGCCCGTTCGGGCAGCGCTCACCCAACGCCCCGGCAGGGGCGCCGCCCGCAAGTTCGGAGTTCTTTGACTGGTTCTAAAGTTGGGGCGAGCTGCTGGATTCGCGCTGGCCTCGCAGCGCCGGGCAGGGTATTCTGGAGCCGAATGGTGCACGAATTTCAGGGACCGAAGCTGTGAGCGCCGGGCGCTGGGGCGCGGGATTTGCCGCCGTGGGCCGCTTTGTGGCGGAGATTGAGGCCGCCGCCACCGGCACGGGAAAGCTCAAGCCCGGCTACGTGCTGGCCGGCGACGAGGTTTTTCTCCTGGACCGCTGCCGCGCCGCCGTGCTCAAGGGCTTTGTGCCTCAGGAGTTGCGCGATTTCTGCCTCTCAGACCTTGACCTTTCAGGATCTTCGATCTTCGAGATCCTCGACCGCGCCCAGACTCCCTCACTGATGGCGCCGTTTCAGGTGATCTTCGTCCGCAACGTGCGCCAGCTTTACACGCGCGGCGCAAAAAAGGACGAGTTTGCCGCGCTGGAGCGCTACTTCCGCTCACCGAACCCGCAGGCGCTTTTGATTTTTGTGGCTGACTTTTTGCGCATCCCCTCCGACGCGCGGCGCATGGAAATGGACGACAAGAATCGCTTCGAGCGCCTTACAGAAACTCTCGGCGAGCACTGCGGCATGGTCGAGCTGGCCCGCGTGAGCGAGGAAGACGCCATGCGCTGGACTGTCGCCACTGCGCAGGAAGCAGGCGTGCGCGTAGAGCCCGATGCGGCCCGCGAACTTGTGGATGCTCTGGGCGCGGACATGATGCTGATCGCTTCCGAGCTGGAAAAGCTGCTGCTCTATACGCTGGGGCGCGGGCGCATTACTCTCGGCGACGTTGAAACCATGGTGCTGGCCGCCAAGCAGCGATCGCTCTACGAACTGACTGACGCCATCAGCGCGCGCGACCGCGCGCGTGCCCTCGCCCTGCTCCACGGCCTGCTGAACAGCTCCGATGCGGGCGAGGACGCGGCCATCGGACACCTGTACATGCTCGCCCGCACCTTCCGCCAGATGCTGGTGATTTTGGAGAAGAACGTCCGCGATTCGCGGGCCATTTGGCAGGCGTTATGGCAAGGCTTCCGCATGCCGCCATTTGCCGCTGACGACCTGATCCGCCAGGCGCGCCGCTACAAGAGCCGCCGCGAACTGACGCGCGCGCTGCGGCTGGTTGCGCGCGCCGATCTTGAGTTGCGCTCGTCCCCGCCCGACAAGCGGCTGGTGCTGGAGCGGCTGGTTTATGAGCTGGCTTCCGAGCCCAAACCCGCTTCGCCGCTGTTTGGCCCGATTCAGCTCTCGTTTGAGGTGTAGATTTGCGACCGGCCGGCGCTGGGCTGGTCATTGAGCCAAACGCCAAAGCCAAGGTCATTCGTCTCAATGTGGGCAGCGTGCAGCTCAGGCAGGAAGCCCAGCGATTGGGGGTTCAACTTGATGCTGCCACGCTGGTAACGGCAGACAAGCGCGTTCATCTGTTCCGTCAAACGCTGGTGCTGAATGAGATGCAGTGACCTGCATGGGTAATCCGTCGCCGCCATCATCTCTTCTTCCAACGCAAAGTGGACGCGGGTAAAGTTCGCCAGCTTGCGCAGAAGCGAAGCGGTGCGGTTTCGATGCTCGTCTGTTTCCACTGCTGTCCGGATTTGGCACAGGATTCCGGCCATCTCCCTGTGATCGCAATCCAGGAACCTCACACCAACACTCAACTCGCCGTTTCCAACCGCTCCATTCACAGCCATCCCTCCGCCGTATATTGTCCGGTAAAGGAACAATCGGCAGGAAGGGCAAGAGGGTGAGTGGAAATCCGACTTGGACCCATTTTGGGAGACTGAGCCGCCGGCGGCGCCAAATCAGCGCACGCTGTGTTCGTTTAGTCACGGCCCGTGCTCTCTGTTCTCCTTCAGAATGTGAGTGACGAGCCAATTGTTAAGGCAAAGCCGGGTGTGGGCCTCTGCTGAAGCCCTCCGCGTCTCATGTCAGCGTCGGCGGACTTAGTTAATTCCCCGCTCATTCAGCCAGGGGCCGTATTTCCGGTCAAGCTGTTCGATGTGATCCATGTACCCGTTGCGCAGCGAACAAAGCAGCGGACGCATGAGCACGCTTTCGCCATATTGCACGCGATGGGCGGCTTGCAGCATTTCCGCGAGCATTCTATGGTGCTCGGCGCGGTGCTCGTCGAGGCCGGGAAAACCGGTCTGCTCCATCAGTTGCTCCTCGCTCCAAAAGTGCATGCGCGTAAACTCGATGAGCCGGTCGAGCACTTCGCTCAGTTGCTCGCGCCCGCATCCGTGCATGAGGGCCAGGCGCAGCTCGTTCACCGTATCCATCAGGATGCCGTGCTGATCGTCCATGGCCCTGACGCCGACGGCGCAGGTGTGTTCCCAGGTAAGAAGCGTCACATATTCCTCCATTCGCGTCTGCTAAAAATTAGCGGGCTTTAATCACCAAGAGAGGTATCGGCTTGGCATGGGCGTGGCTTACGGGGAATCGTCCTGCTCAGGTGACCAAAGTTTGCCTCTCGCGGAGAGACCTGCACTACTCCAGGATGACGGCGGGATCTGGCTCGTGGCCGCGCGTGGTCAGGGTGATGGCCGCGCCCAGAATCAGCGCGCCGCCAACCCACGCAAAGGGGCCGAGGCGTTCGCCGAGCAACTGCACTCCCAGCCAGGAGCCGAGCGCCGGCTCAATGTTCAGGAATACCCCGGCGCGCGAGGCGGGCACGTGGTGGATGCCCCAGTTCCAAAGAAGTGTGGTGGTGGCCGTACATAGCACGCCGCTGATGGCCAGGGCGGCCCACGCGGTGGTGCTGATTTGGGCAAATGGCATAGGCTGGCTGTCATTGGCAAGCCAGGGCTTCACCAGCAGTGGGCCCAGAATCACGATCACCAGCATCAAGGTTCCGCAGAGAATTGTGTAGGCCGTCACGACCGGCGGGCTGTGCGTCTGCATCAACTTCTTGCTGAGCAAAATCCAGGCCAGGGCGGTAAAAAGCGAAGCCACCACCAAAAGGTCGCCTGTGAGCGAAGGCTGCGTGTGCGCGGCGGTGCCGCCGCTTTTGCCAAGCACGATCAGTGCCGCACCCACAGTGGAGCCCCACAGCGCCAGCCAGCCGATCCGGTCGAGCCGTTCACCGGCGAAAAGTGTGGCGGCCGCAGCCAGCAGCACCGGCATGGCGCCCACCATCAGCGAAGCGTGGCTTACGGTGGAAAGAGCCAGTCCATGGAACTGGAGCAGAAACTGGATGGGCACTCCGAAGGCCGCGGAGATGAGCAGCAGCCTGAGCTCGCCGCCGGTGAGGTGAAAGCGCCGCCTATTGGCCAGCACCAGGGGAAACATGCCCAGCGAGGCAAACAGGAAGCGGTAGAGCACCATGTACTCCACGCTCATCTCGTTCAGCGCCAGGCGGCCAAAGTAGAAGCCCGTTCCCCACAGGCAACCGGCCAGCGCGCAGGCTCCGTAGCCTAAAAACCTGATCCGTCCGTCAATCGTTAGGTGCTTTCCCATCCCATCTTTAATCTCGCACAGACGGGACCGAGCCGTATCGCTGCCCAAAATCGGGCCAATGGACGGTCAGGCAGAAAATGAACTACAACCTCAGGGCCGAGCCCACCGGCTTTTCTTTCCGGAAGAGGACGACCGCCAGGCCAAGCAGACCGGTGCCCAGAAGCAGCAGAGAAGAAGGCTCCGGCGTCTCTGTAAAATCGACTGTCGCAACAATAGGTCCGTCAGCGCCGGAGTGATACTCCAGATAGCTGCTTGCGCCGCTTCCATATAGAGCGACATAGTAGGTCGTGTCATCGTGCACGACGTCAAAGAGTATGCCGCAGCTGTCCAGCTCGTCTCCAGCGGTGCCGACGCCGCAGCTGCCGCCAGTAGGGGCGTTATTACCTGGATAAAACAGGTCGTCCCAGTCTGTTCCGCCAAGGATGGTGGGGCTCGAACTGGGAGTATTCGAGTTATAGTCGCCGGCGTCGTAGAGGCCTGCGATCGCACCGGAAAATTGACTGGAGGTGAAGTTTCCGGTGATGCCGGTAACTTCATTCCCGCCCGGGGTTCCAGTTGTCGATGAAACAGTGAGGGTGCCGGAAGTAATGTCGAACGTACCACCGGAAGCGGTGAAGTCCCACGTTGTTGAGGTGCTAGCCAAAGCTGCTGGCGCTGCCGCAGTGGCCGCTGCCAATGTGAGTGAAGCGAGTAAAAGCTTTTTCATAAGTCTCTCCTGGGGGAATCCCACACGACTCGATATTTGCATTGCCCTTACAGATTGGTTGACGAATGGAGTAGCCGATTCGAGTTTCGCGGGCTGGCATGATCCGTCTAATCGAGGAAGTACTATGCAGACGCTACCGGATACAGACCCAGCTTAGTTCCCTTCGATTCCAAGTTCTGAGCAAAAGGAGTCACGATGACGACATGAAAAAAGCGCGGGATAGCTCTGAAATCGGCGAGAATACACTTCGATGGGGAAATGGCTGCAAACGATGTGGTGTGGTGCAGGCCTGGGTCTGGCCGTGGCGGCCGTGCTTATCTGCGCCCAGCCGGCGGTGAAGGCGCAGGATCCAGTGACGCTTCTGGCAGACGAGTCGCGGGTGGCCAAGGATCACGTACTTCGCGACCGGCTCCCCGATAAACCCTCGCAGGCCGCAGCGTTCACCATTCCGGTGGAGCCGCTGGGGTTTTCGAGTCCAAGCGCGGACTACCTGGGCCAGCGCTGGAGCTTTGTTTCGCTCGACTTCCTCGACGAGAACCGGCTGCTGTTTACCTTTCGCGTGCCGGGACTCCTCCGCCGCGATCCCGGAGACAATGACAAGCGCCAGATTCGAGCGGTGGTGCTGTCGTTGCCCGCCGGGACGGTCCAGGCGGAGGCTCTCTGGTCCGTCCACGACCGCGCGCGCTACCTGTGGATGCTCAAGGACGGCCACTTCCTGTTGCGCGACCGCGACAACCTGGAGCAGGGTGACGCAACGCTGGAGTTGAAACCCTATCTGCGCTTTCAGGGTCCGCTGCTGTGGCTGGGGATGGACCCGACGCAGCAGCTTTTGGTGACCAATTCGCGCGAACCCGCAACCGCCGCGGCAAAGATCGGCGATGTGCCCAGCCCCACGACCGCGCAGGCTGACGTCATTGCAGATGGGCCGCAACAAGCCGGAGATCCCGATCTTGTTTTGCGCATTCTGCGCCGCGATTCCGGCAAGGTGATGCTGGTGAGCCGGGTTCGATCGATGATCCATCTCCCCATCAACTCCGACGGATATCTCGAGGGCCTGCGCGGGAATGGGGAAAAATGGCTGCTGAACCTGAATTATTTCAGTGGTGGAAGCAGAATCCTTTGCCGTTTCGACTCGAAATGCGCACCCACGTACGAATTTGTCTCTGAGCGCGAGGTTTTGGTGACCGCCTGCGTGGGTTCGGGTGCGGGTGGGCTGGTGGCCATGTCGACCGATGGCCGCCGCCTGTGGCAGGACCTGACCTCAGTTGCGTCGGTCTGGCCGCTGATTGTCCATTCGCAGGGTGGTTCGCGCCTGGCGCGGGAGACGCTGGCCGCGAACCGCGCCATCAGCGCCACTTCGCCCCTTGACAGCGACGAAGTGAAAGGGCAGTTGATCAGGGTCTTCGACGCGGCCACAGGCACGGTGGCGCTCGAGGCGCCCGCCAGTCCCGCGCTCGATGCGGGAGGGAATGTGGCCATCTCGCCGTCAGGGAGGCGAGTGGCTATCCTCAATGCAGGGGCCATTCAGGTGTTCGAATTGCCCCCCGCGCCTGCGCTGCCGGAGGCGCCTGCAACAAAGGCTCATTGAGTGGCCTATTTTGAGTGCCTGCCAAATACAGTTCCATGTAAACTGGTCGATGGGAGATTTTCTTGGCTACGGCTCTTGTCCATTACACTGCGGCGGCGGTTTCTGACCGCGGACGGAAGCGCCCCACCAACGAAGATGCATTCGGTTTCTCGGTCGAGCACGGCGTCTACCTGGTTTGCGATGGCATGGGCGGCGCTGCTGCCGGGGAGATCGCCAGTTCCCTCGCCGTAGATGAAGTTTTGCGGTTGCTCAGCCGGCCCGCCGAGCCTGTGGACGGGGCTGAGCCTGCCCCGCTGCGTGTGCTGGCTGAGGAGGCCCTGTGCGCAGCCAACCAGG
>JBEKEQ010000015.1:0-43192 GCA_050013735.1 Occallatibacter sp. | reverse complement strand
TCACGGAAACAGAAAGACATTTGCCTTCAATGCCGGAATCTTCTTTCCTTGTCGATTTGCTCAATCGCCTGTTCATGGGCGTCGAGATCAAGGCTTTTCAATGGGTTGGGCTCGCCCAGACCGGTGCTGCCCAGCAGGCCGTCAAGGTGAACAAGGCGCTGGGCCTGGAACTGTTGATAGTGCTGGGATTCATTGCCTTTTTCGTCCTGGTCAGGCTCACACTTTCGGTGGAGAAGCCGGCCCCGCCTCAGCAGCTTGCCGAGATCGTTCATGAGCAAATCGGCGGCCTTGCGGAGTCGATCATCGGTCACGGATATCAGAGCTTCCAGGCCTTCGTGACCTGCATCTTTCTGTTTGTGGTTGTCTGCAACCTGGTCGGCCTGATTCCCGGTCTGGATGCGCCTACCATGTCGCCATGGGTCCCGCTTGGGCTCGCCGTTGCAGTCTTTATTTACTACAACTATCACGGTGTGCGCGTACAAGGGCTGATCGGCTATCTCAAGCATTTTTGCGGGCCCATCTGGTGGATTGCGCCGCTGTTGTTTGTCATCGAGATTATCTCGCACACCGCGCGCCTGCTCTCGCTTACCGTCCGTCTGTGGGCGAATATGTATGCCGGCGACCTGGTAACGCTGGTTATATTTTCGCTGTTTCCGCTTGGCGCCCCGCTGCTCGTGATGGTTTTGCATTTACTGGTGTGCCTGGTTCAGGCGCTGGTTTTCTGTCTGCTGGCGATGATTTACCTTGGCCAGGCTGTGGCGCACGAGGGAAAGGACTCTGTAGCGTTGTAGAGTGAGGCCAGCACAGAATTTGGATTGATTCAAAGGGATTCCGCCGGAGAGCGCTTCCGCTCCGGACAAACGGAAGGCCGTTAGCGTGAGGGGGCCAAACGCAATTTCGGAAACACAGTGTCCCGAAGCCTCGAAAGTAAAGTCAACGCGACCAACAGGGAGCGGTGACCTTGCAAGACGCCAAAAGGGCACAGAATTTCCGAAATTGCCAAGCACGGTGAGCCTCAACCACCCACTGGCGGCTAATCTCAGGGAAGCTGGAGAATTATGCGTAAATTGCAATTTGTTCTGATGGCTTTGGCAATGCTCTGTTTTGCGGTTCCAGCCTTTGCCGACGGTGGTTCTGGCGTCGTTGATCTGGCGCCTATCGGCATCGGCATTGGCATCGCGCTGGCTGCCGGCCTCTGCGGCATTGGCCAGGGCAGGGCTGTCGGCTCGGCTGTTGAGTCGGTTGCACGGAATCCGGGAGCCACGGCAAGCATTCAGCTGCTGATGATTCTGGGCCTGGCCTTCATCGAATCCCTCACCCTGTTCACCTTCGCCACCATCTTCATCAAAATCAAGTAAGGCGAATTGCGGTATAACAACGCGGCTCTGCCCAACCGGGCAGGGCCGTTTTGTTTTTTGGGCTGCGCGCGGGTCAGCGGTTGGCCGCAGCGTTGGCGCGAAGAATCCCAATGGCCTGGCGGTAATCGATTCCGGCTGGGACCGGGGCGTATTGGGTCATTTCCTCGGTGGTGTCGAAGCTCTTGGTCTTGATGAGGATTCGCAGGGTCATGACCATCTGGAAGCGGGCGATGCGCCACTGGTGAGCGCCAACGCTGGCCTGCTCCAGCACGATCCAGCCGCCCTTGTCTAGTTTGCCCAAAATGCCCCAGCCGTAGTCGGTATCCTGCTGCAGATGGCCCTCCAGGCGCGTCACGCGCTCTTCTGCGGCATCGATCCACAGCTCGCCGGTCATGGCGGTCAGGGCCTCGGTTTCGAAGTCGGGTGGGCTGAAATTGGGGTTGGGTTTGAAGGTGAATTTCTCCACGCCGCCGGCGGGGCCGGAGCCGGGGCCGGCGTACTGGTAGAGGAACGCATTGGGCAACATGCGCAGCAGCCTGAGGACGATTAGGGTGTCCTCGTCCTCGCCTTGTTTGCGGTGTTTTTGCAGGCTGGGATCGTTGAACAGCGCATCCAGGCGGGCCTGCTCCTTCTGCTCGTCGGCCTGGCTCAGCGGTCTGTCAAAAAGCGAAACCAGCCGGGCAACGTCGCCGTCCCTGGTTTCAACAATTTCTTTGGTCGTAGTGAGGCGGGGGCTGGTCTTGTGCAGGCGGTAGCGCATGGGGTGGCTTGAATCCTGTGCGGAGCGCAACTCAGTGGCCAGCGCGCGCTGGACCAGCGCCTCGGCATGAGCTGGTTCGAGCCTCGCGGGGGCAGATGGAGCAGTCTGTCCGTTCAATGAGGCGGCTGACAGAGCGGCCCACCCAAGCAGAATCAGGAGCGGGAAGATTTTACGCACACAATCAAGTTTACCGGTCAATGGCCACCTGGAGAGTGCGGTTGGGCTTCATTGTCGGTTAGACGCGGGCGCGCCTGCGCGGATGCGGAGTTTGAAGCAAGTTGGCCGGGTTGAGTATAGTTCGGGCAGGGCCTGGTTTTCCGGGCCACGGAAGGATCAAGATTATGGCAGTGGAGAATGCTCCCGCGCGCATTGGTAAAAGCGTCGTGATTTGCGGCGAAGTAAAGGGCAGTGAAGACCTGGTTGTGGATGGGCGCGTAGAGGGAACGGTAAGCCTCTCAGAGAGCAGGTTGACCATCGGGCCCAATGCGAACGTTTCGGCCGATCTTTCGGCCCGGGACGTGCTGATCCTTGGCCAGGTTCATGGAAACGTTGTGGCCAGCGGCCGGGTGGAGCTGCGCGCCGGATGCACGGTGGAAGGCGATATTCGCGCTCTGCGGCTGGCGGTAGAAGATAATGCCGTGTTTCGTGGCAAAGTGGACCTGACGCAGGCCGTGGCCAAGGGACCCGACGGCGCCAACGCGCCGCAGACCGGCGGCATTTTCTGAAATGGCGGAGGAGTTCCGGTTTGCCGGGAGGTTCTCCGTTTGACCGCAAGGGGAATTCAGGTTGCTAAGCCGTTGGTTCGACAAGAAGCAGGACAGCGGTCCTGCCGCTCCAGTCCCTGGGTTTAGTGGGCCCAGAGTGCCGCGCCATTCCGGTGGCTGGGCAACGTTGCGCAAGCGATTCGAAACCGAAGCGGGCCTGAACGTGATTGACGTCGGCTATACCTCGCCGGCAAATATCAATTACCTCACCGGGTTGGGCCATAGTGTCTTCCTGGCCGACCCGGTGGTCGATGCATGGACGGGAAGCTGGGAGAGCGGCACAGACGAGGACGGCAAGCCGATTTGGGACGCAGAAGGGTTTCTGAAACAGTGCCTCAATTTTGGCACGCGCACCTTTGACGTTGTGCTGCTGTGGACGGCGCTTGATTACATGCCGGAGCAGTTGGTGGCTCCTTTGGTGGCGCATCTGTTCGCGGTCATGAATCCCGGGGGACAGGTGCTCGCCTTCTTCCACACCAGGATTCAAGGCGAGGAGACGGCCCTCTGCCGCTTCCACCTGACCCCCGGTGACGATGTGGAAGTGCAACTGACCCAACAATTCCCGATACAGCGCGCTTTTACCAATCGCAGCATCGAGCGGCTTTTTGCAGGGTGGTCGGGGCACAAGCAATTTTTAGCCAAGGACAGCGTTTCCGAAGTCATCATGACCCGGTAAGTCGCTGACGCATGCAAAATACTCCCGGAGGAAATATGACCTCACTGAAAGGAACCCGCATAACATGGCTCGGTCATGCGACCGTGCTGGTTGAGACCGCCAAGGGCACAACAATTCTCATCGATCCTTTCATCGCTCAAAATCCAAAATATCCGAAGGATTTTGTGTTGCCTGAGAAGATCGATTACCTCCTGCTGACGCACGGTCACGGCGACCATATCTCCGATGCGGTCCCGGTGGCCGCCAAACACGGTTCCACCGTGCTGGCAATTTATGAGTTAGCGGACTATGTGGGCAGCAAGGGCGTGGCCAAGACGATCGGGATGAACCTGGGAGGAACCGTGCAGCTGGACGACGTTGCGGCAACCATGGTGGAGGCCAAACACTCAGCCGGAGCACAGGATGAAAGCGGGACGCACTACGTGGGTGTGGCGGCAGGATATGTGTTGACTATTACCGACGGGCCGGTTCTGTATCATGCCGGAGACACCGCGGTGTTCGGAGATATGAAACTCATTCGCGAGCTATATCGTCCCGAGTTAGCTATGCTGCCGATTGGAGGCCATTTCACCATGGGCCCCAGGGAGGCCGCGCTGGCCGCGAGTTACCTTGCTCCCAAGAGAATTCTGCCTCTGCACTTCGGAACATTTCCGCCGCTGAAGGGAACACCGCAGGAGTTAGCAGCACTGGTTGACGTCAGCATGGAGGTTGCGCGGTGTGAGCCAGGGGACTCTATCGTGATTTGAATTCAGTGCGTCCGCGCAAAAGGTGAAAGGCAGAGCCGGCGTTTCGGTCAGCGCAGACCCCTCGCGCAGATTCAGTTACTTTGCTGAAGCCGCTTTCTTCTGCGCGGCCCAGCGCCGTTTGACGGCTTCGGCAATTCGTTTGCGTCCTTCAGGAGTTAGATTCCGCTTCTTCCTGGTTTTCTTTCTGGCGGTTGCAGCTGTCGCGGCTTTCTTTGGCGCGACGGCGGTTTTTCCGCCCAGCAAAAGGCGCGCCTTTTCCAACTGGGCAATCTCACTATCAATTTGCGCAAGAATCTCTGAAACTCCCACGGTTCCTCCGGTTATGTGCTCTTAAGAGGGTTTGATATTCGTGCTGCCTAAGTGGAGAGCCCGAAACGGAGATTCCACTCGTCCTCTGCAACACGATACGCAACCCAAGACTTTTTTACAAACAAAAAATACGAGATAATTCTGGATTTAAAATCTTGAATTGCAGATCGGGGAGTTATGGC
The DNA here is from genome assembly GCA_050013735.1 of Occallatibacter sp. Taxonomy (GTDB): domain Bacteria; phylum Acidobacteriota; class Terriglobia; order Terriglobales; family Acidobacteriaceae; genus Telmatobacter. The sequence goes on along the minus strand of JBEKEQ010000015.1, from coordinate 38,397 downwards.
TTGGTCCTATATCTCTTACATTCGCCGGCCAGGTGCTGAAGATATTTGTTGACTAATTTGCGCGCGGAGGCTTGGCTGCAGGGGAAGGCTTTCCGGCAGCGGCGGGCGCAACAGGAACGCTGGGCAGATCCTGTCCTCCGATGCGCAGATTAACAGGAGCCTCGGCGGCGCGATAGCTGCGCAGATCGCGGAGTATCTCCTGCTTCTCACGGGCGTATTGGCCGGCCAATCGGGTCAGGGCATAAGTGATGATGTCGCTGTGGTGCAGATCGGGCACGGAGGGATCGCGGCGCATGTTGAGCCACAAGCGGTGCACCAGTTGCACGTCATCGGGGCGCAGGGCGGGCGCGTGCGGCCCAATGTAAAACACCTTCACCTCACCGTCCGGATGGACGATATAGAAATTGAATTGCCGCTTCGGCTCCGGCAGCGCTTCCCAAGCCTGCCCCATGTGAAAAGCCTGGTCCTCGGCCGTCATCTTTGAAGAGATGCTCGAGACGACCGAATCGACCTCCAGGTTATTGGCGCCCTGCACCAAAGCGGCAAACACATCCCCCGCCGGCACCACCAGCAGTGAGACTTTCTTGCCAAAACTCTCAGCAACGGCCACAGCCTTGGTGAATACCATCTGCTCGTGCTCGCTAAAGCTGGTTTCTTCGGCGCTAAGAAATTCCGGTCCGCCCACGCCCATCATCCTGACGCTGATCACCACAACGTCTTTGTCCTCGGTGCTGGTGTGCGAGAGAGTCCATTTCAACGCCAGGGGGTTGGAGGGATCGCGCATGGTCACGATCACCCCGCCGGGCCGGATCGCAGCAGACTCGCGGCTGACAGTGTCCTGGTGTTCGAGCTGGAACTGGTCCTTCATTTGGCGAGCGGCGATGGCGTGCTTGCGCAGGTTCTGCCGTTCCGAGGCGTAAAAGATGATGAAAAATCCGATGGAGAAAATAACGCCGCTGACCGTGGCCACGGACTTGGTAAACAAGTTCACCAGCGCGATGGAAAGCAGTGCCAGAAAGATCGACAACAGGCCGACTGGAAGCTCAAACGTCCCAATGCGGATATTGGCCGGAACCTTCCATCCGCGCTCGCCTTTAAACTTCCAGCGCAAAACCAGCAACGCCAGGGCCTTGAAGGTGAAAGACCAAATGACGCCAAATGCATAGGCCTCGCCGAGGGTGATGACGTTGCCCCTGGTGGCGATGATGGTAAACATCTGCAGGAAAAACGTCAGATTGATGATGCGAGAGCTGGTGCCGTACTTGGGATGCGGCTTGCGGAACCAGTCGGTCAGCACTCCATCCTCGGCCACGCGCATCAGCACGCCGGTCGATCCGATCAGCGATGTGTTGATTGCGCCGGAGAGAATCAGGAAGCCCACGATCACGACGAAGATGCGAAACGCAATGCGCCAGAACATGGGGCCAACCATGTACATGGCCAGGCCGGCAATCAGGTTGTCCTGGTAAATGTGCGTCCGCTCCGGCGTGGGAATCAGCACGGAGGCCAGCAGGGTTGCGCCGCCGGTGAAAATCAGGCTGTAGACCGCGATCACGATCGCCGCGCGTTTCAGATTCTTGAGCTTCGGATGCTCGATCTCGCGGTAGACCTGCGCCAGGCTCTCTTCGCCGCTCATCGCCAAAATTGAGTGGCCAAAGGCCATCAAAATGCCAAACAGGCCCAGCAGCGGCAGTCCCCGCCCCTTAAGGAAGCCCTGTGCCTCCTCGCTGAAGTGCAAGTGCGAGGGGATAGGCGACGGGGGCAAGTGAACGCCGGGCGTAAAGATCACCGAGTAGATGCCCCAGACAAACAGAATTCCCACCATTACCGTGGTGATCTGCATAACCTGCATGGCCTTGCCGCTCGACTCTTCGATGCCCTTGATGTTTTGCCACCAGTAATAGATCGTGACCACGGCCGCGAAGACCGCCGAGGTGTAATTCATATCGAACTGGAAGGGATTGTTATGGGCATCCATTAACGCTGGAGGCAGCCAGTGGCTGTTGGCTGCAACCGTCATCAGCTCGTTCATCAGGCCTGTAATATATTGGCCGGCGGAAACGCCGGAAATTGGACCAGTGAGAATGTAGTCGAACATGAGCGCCGAAACGGTGAACTTGGCGAAAGTCCCGCCCAGCGCCTCCTTGACCACCCGGTAAACGCCGCCGCGGGTAAACATCGAGCAGCTTTCCACGTAAACCGCGCGCACCGCAAAGCTGAAAAGCATGATGGCGAGGATGAACCACGGTGCAGCCGCGCCCACCGCTTCTTCAGCAATGCCCCCGGCGTAAAAAGCCGAGGAGCCCAGATCGCACAGAACCACCGCGGAGGCACGCCAGAAGGAGATGAAGGTGAGCATCACGGAGGATGCGACGATGAGCCGTACGCGGTCGGAGGGTGGGGCAACGATCGTGCGGGAAGATGCCATCGTAAGGATGCCGGCGCAATCGCCGGCCATTTAATTTCCAGAGAGCGCAATCACCCCCAGCCCTGCGGTCAGTCTATGTCCGAATTAAAGCTCAGTCAACAAAAATGAGCTGTGTTGCCGTTTTCCTCGGATGCACGCGTCTACTCGTCTTTGCCGAAGAGCTCTTTGGCGTCTTCGAAAAAGCTGATCAGGACGACGAGCGACGAGCCTGCCAGGCCGACGAAGAACATCACTTCCAGCACGCGCATTCCGAAGAGAGCCAGGGCCATACGTTCGATTGTAGCGCGATTTCAGCAGTCTGCGGCTGGCTGCTGCCCGTCCGCCCCCGGATGCTATACACTCGCCCCTGTATGCGCCTTCATTCATGGAAGTTGTGGGCTGCCGCCGGGCTGTCGGCCGGGTTGCTTGAGCTGCCGTTTCCGCTGGCTGGACCGTTGCCGCCCTGGCGGTCGGTGTTCGCCTGGTTTGGGTTGGTCCCGCTGCTGTGGGCGATTCTGTCTGACGCGGGGAAGCCCGAACCAGGAGCGCTGCGGCGCGGGTTCTTGCTGGGTTACCTTTGCGGGTTTTTGTGGTACCTGGGCAATTGTTACTGGGTTCGCGACGTGATGCTGCATTACGGCGACATGCCGGTGCTTGCGCCTACCCTGCTGCTGATGGGCTACAGCCTGGTGCTGGGGCTCTACTTTGGATTTTTCGGCATCGGCGTGGCGCTGGTGCGGAAGGCGACAGGGAGCACGCGGCTGGCGCTGGCTGCCGCGCCGGTCTTGTGGGCGGGGCTGGAGCTGGCTGCTTCGCGCATCACCAGCGTTCCCTGGGACCAGCTGGGTTACTCGCAGGTCGATAACGGACTGGTGAACCAGCTCGCGCCCTGGACGGGCGTCTATGGGATCAGCTTTGTGCTGGTTGGCGTCAACGCGCTCATAGCCCACAACTTTATTTCTCCTCTTCCTCCTTGGAGCTGGATTTGGGAGGTGGACCCCAAAGCTCCCCGTATCGGCTGGCTTGCACTTCCAAAGGCTAAAGCCTGGCGCATAGCAGGCCCACTTTTGGCGAACGTGGGTTGGTTCGGCATGGTTTATTTTGTGCCGCCCACGCCCGCACCAACGGCAACCGCGGTGCTTGTGCAGCCAAATCTGGATGTGGCCGGCGAGAACGGGTGGGCCAAGCCGGGTGAATGGGACGAACATATTGCGGAGTTCACTCGCCTGGCCGGTGAGCAATGCAAGACCTACATCGCCGGAATTCCGCAGACCGGCGCGCCCAACGGCGAGATGATTTGCCCGCCTTATTCCACGCATCCCGATCTGGTGGTGTGGCCCGAGTCGCCCGCGCCATTCGATGAACTGGACCCGCGATTCCAGAAGGCTTTGGCAGGGATTGCCCATGCGGAGCAGGCTCCGCTGGTGGTGGGCAACCTCGGGATGGAGTTTTCGCCGGAAGAGGGGAGCTGGCGCGATTACAACTCCGCCCTGGTGGTGGGGGCTGATGGGGCGCGCGTGGGCCGGTACGACAAGATTCACCTCGTTCCCTACGGCGAGTACATTCCCTTCAAGGAGCTGTTCTCGTTTGCCCACAAGCTGACGGGGAGGGTTTCAGAGTTCACCCGGGGCGCCGATCGCAAGGTATTCCGGCTAAACGGGCACCGGTACGGGGTGTTCATCTGCTATGAAGCCGTCTTTGCCGACGAAGTGCGGCAATTTGCGCAACTGGGCGCCGAGGTGCTGGTCAACATCAGCGATGACGGCTGGTACGGCGACACCAGCGCCCCGTGGCAGCACCTGAACATGGTGCGGATGCGGGCCATCGAAAACCGCCGCTGGATACTGCGCGACACCAACAACGGCGTGACGGCGGTGATCGATCCCTATGGGCGCGTGCGAGAGAGCATTCCGCGCCACCAGACCGATGCGCTGCCAGCCGAGTACGGATTCCGGGACGATGTGACCTTTTACACGCAGCACGGCGACGTTTTCGGGTGGACGTGTGCGCTTCTTGGCCTGGGGATTCTGAGCTGGTCTGCAAGACAATCCTTGCGCCAGAGGTTGTCAAATACGTAAGAACTTGCAGGCAGCCGGGCGCCCAGACTACACAGCCAGCCGCCGCGCCTTCTCCCGCTGCAGCCGCTCGGCCAAAAACACCTTGAGAAGCGACTGGTAGGGAACGTCGCGTTGGTTGGCCAGTATCTTCAAATCTTCGACCATGGCCACGGGCAGCCGCACGGAGATGGTGCGCAAAGTGGGCTTGAGCTTGACGAACTTCAGCCGCTGGGCCTTGGACCAATCGACGTATTCGGTCGAGTCCGCGCCCTCGCCCGTTGAAGACCAGAACTCAAACTCTTCGTCTTCGTTCTTGAACTCAGGAACCTTCTTCATGCCGTCTGTACTCCTGTGCTTCCTTTCGATTCATGTCGCGGACCGAGATCGCCCGGATCAATTTGCGCCGGATGGTGTAGGCGAGGTGCAACCTGATTGGACGTGAACTCAATGCTGAGGAGATTATCCAAGTCCTACAGGGAAAGCTGCATCCAAGTAGGCGGAAAGCTTGAGGCCGGGTGCCCGAGATCTCGCGTTTGAGACCTGGAATCTCCTCCTCGACGCCCCTCACGCCCCGGCGTAGGCCTCAACGTCTCGCTCAATCGTCTTGCCCAGTTCAAGCCGGGCCTTTGACAGGTCGTGCATCTGCTGAAGGTTGAGCCAGAACTCCGGGCTGTTGCCGAAGAACTGTGCCAGGCGCAGCGCCGTGTCTGGCGTGACCGCCGGCCGGCCGTGAACGATGTCGCCAATGCGCGTGGCGGGGACGCGGATTCTCATCGCTAGCGCGTTCTGCGTGATTCCGAGAGGGAGGAGAAACTCCTCGCGCAGCATCTCGCCCGGATGCGTCGTAACCCTCTGCAACTTCCATCCCGTAGCGGGTCTCTTGAACGTCATTTTCATCCTCTCTTCCGTTGCAAATGGCCGCTGAACCCGCCGCAACCGGTACGGTGATATTCTAAGACAGTCAAGACAAGGCAGCATCGCACCTTAACCCAAAGTCAGGTCATTAGAGCAAAGCATGTCATTGAACGATCTCGAATTCGCTTACGCTCCCGTGCGCGATCAAGTCCGCGACCTGCGGGAGTATCTTTGACCCTGCTCGCATACGCAGGGAACTTGCCGAAATAGGAACCAGGCTGGCCGATCCGGCCTTATGGTCCAATCCAAATGCAACCAAGCCGCTGATGAGGGACAAGAAGCGCCTGGAAAAACTTGTCGCCGACGACGAGGAATTGGTGCGCCGCTCCGGCGACATTGAGACCTACATCGAGCTGGCCCGCGAGGGTGAAGATGTGCTCGCCGATCTGGAGCGCGACATCAAGGCGCTGGCTGCCTTCAACGAAGAGCTCGAAGCCCGCACCATGCTCAACGGCGAGGCCGACCCGCTCAACGCCATCGTTACCGTGCATCCCGGCGCGGGCGGCACGGAAAGCCAGGACTGGGCGGAGATGCTGATGCGCATGTACCTGCGCTGGGCTGAACAGCAGGGCTTCAAAACGGAGATGAACGACTACCAGGACGGTGAAGAGGCGGGCATCAAGTCGGCCACGTTTACCATCATTGGCGAATATGCCTTCGGGCAACTGGCCGGCGAGAGCGGCGTGCACCGGCTGGTGCGCATTTCGCCCTTCGACCAGGCCAAGCGGCGGCACACGTCGTTTGCCTCGGTGTATGTTTCGCCGGAAATCGACGAGACGATCCAGGTGGACTTGAAGCTGGACGATCTGCGCATCGACACGTACCGTTCCGGCGGCAAGGGCGGGCAGCATGTGAACACCACCGACTCCGCCGTGCGCATGACGCATCTGCCCACGGGAATTGTTGTGCAATGCCAAAACGAGCGCAGCCAGCACAAGAACCGCGAAAAGGCGATGAAGATGTTGCGGTCGCGGCTCTATGAGTACGAGCTCGAGAAGAAGCGCGCCGTGAGCAAGAAGGTTGAAGACTCCAAGCTTGAGATCAACTTCGGTTCGCAGATTCGCTCGTACGTCCTGCAGCCCTACCGGATTGCCAAAGATCATCGCACCAAGGTCGAAGTGGGCGATGTGGACAAGGTTCTGGATGGATACCTGGAGCCGTTTCTGCGCGGCTATCTGCTGGCCAAGCGCCGGGGCACGGCGGTGGCCGCCGTCGATGGCGACGATCTGGACGTCTAGACAGTGTGCAGGGTGCAGTGGACAGTGAACAAATGATGAGCAACGATCCCGCGGTGATTGACGAAATGCTGCACTCGGCAAAGACCATCGCCGTCGTCGGCATGAGCGACAAGCCCTGGCGCGCGAGTTATAACATTGGGCGCTATCTTGCTGAAAACGGCTATCGCGTGCTTCCGGTGAATCCGGCACTGAATGAGGTGCTGGGACTGAAGTGCTATCCCAATCTGGAGACGGCCCAGGCGGCATCGCGCGCGGAGAACGGCGCAGGCATCGACCTGGTGGATGTGTTTCGGGCCTCGGAACATGTTCCGGAGATCGTGGCCGATGTGATCCGGCTGGGGATTCCGTACTTGTGGCTGCAGGATGAAGTGATTCACGAAGCGGCCGTTGCGCGGGCACGGGCAGCAGGGGTGAAGTGCGTGCAGAACGACTGCATTTTCAGGGAACATAGCCGCCTTTTTACTTTCACAGAAACTAAAATCCAAGAGGATGATCCAAATGAAAACTCAGTTTGACAACGGTCCGCGGTTGGGTACTTCAAGTCGCGCTCTTGCCGGCGCGGTCATCTGTTGGCTGGCGCTGGTGCTGGGGACTGGAACAGCGATTTGCGCGGCCGAGGAAGATAGCCATGCGACGCTGGCGATTGGTTCATCCGCGCCCGATTTCTCTTTGCCCGGGATCGATGGAAAAACGCATACGCTTGCCGAGTACAAGAACGCGAAAGTGCTGGTGATCGTTTTCACCTGCAATCATTGCCCGACGGCCCAGCTCTACGAATCGCGGCTCAAAAAGCTGGTGACAGACTACAAGGCCAAAGGCGTCCAATTTGTGATGATTCAGCCCAACGACCCGGATGCGATCCGGGTGGATGAACTGGACTACACCGATGTGAGCGATAGCTTCGAGGAGATGAAGATTCGAGCCGAATACCGGCACTTCAACTTCCCCTATCTTTACGACGGCGCGACCCAGGCAACGGCGAATGCCTACGGGCCCAAGGCAACCCCGCATGTGTTCGTCTTCGATGCCCAGCGCAAGCTGCGCTTCGAGGGACGCGTGGACAACAGTATGCGCGAGTCGCTGGTGAAGACGCAGGACACGAGGAATGCTATCGACGCGCTTCTTGAGGGCAAACCGGTGGCCGTGAATCATACCGGCGTATTCGGATGCTCGACCAAGTGGAAGTCGAAGATTGCAAGCGGAACGGCGTTCCTGAAGAAGGTAGAAGCCGAACCGGTGACGCTGGAGGACGCAAGCAGCGACGATTTGAAGAAACTGCGCGCCAATCCGACTGGGAAGCTGCTGCTGGTGAATTTCTGGGCAACCTGGTGCGGGCCGTGTACGGTGGAGTTTCCCGATCTTGAGACCACCTACCGCATGTACCGGGGGCTGCGCGACTTCGACATGGTGACGGTGGCCACGAATCTGCCGGACGAGCGGCCGGGAGTGCTGAAGTTCCTTCAGAAACACCACGCAAGTTCGCGCAACCTGATGTTCAGCTCCGACGATACCTATGCCATGCAGGCGGCGTTCGATCCGAAATGGGAGTCGGGCGTCCCCTACACGGTGTTGCTGGCGCCAGACGGCAAGGTGATTTACCAGAAGACAGGGGACCTGGACATCATTGCGCTGCGCAGAGTGATTCTGGCCAATCTTCCCGATCCTGATTACATCGGGCACAGGGCGTATTGGGCGGGCAAATAAAGGCTGCGTGGAGCGTAACCTTCCGTTACCAGGCTCTGCTCCAGTGCGTCCAAGAGAGGGGTCGATTGATCTTTACGATGCGCTTTTTCTGTTTGAATTTCGCGTTGTTCCTGTTGCTTGCGACGGGGTTGCCGGCGCGGGCTGCGTCGAGCTCTGCCGATGCGCCGCATGTGCATGTGCAATTGGTGGTGCCCGGCGGTCAACTGAACCCCGGTGAACAGGCCAGTGCAGGCATCTATTTCAAGCTGGAGCAGGGATGGCATGTCTATTGGAAGAACGCGGGAGATTCCGGCGAGCCGCCTCATGTCAAGTGGACGCTGCCTGAAGGAATTACGGCGGGACAATTGCAGTTCCCTGCGCCGAAAAGGTTGCCGCTTGGGCCGTTGATGGACTTCGGCTATGAAGATGAGGTTCTTTTTCCGTTGACGCTTTCAACGGACAAGACTGCGAAACCAGGACAAGTGCAACTGTTTGCAAAGGTCGATTGGCTGGTTTGCCGCGAGGTGTGCATTCCGGGCAAGGCTGAGCTTGAGGTGAACCGAGCCGTTCCCAGCACGCCCATCGAGACCGTTCAGGTTGTTTCAGACCGGGATATCTTCAACCGGCTAATTGGGCGGCTTCCTAAGCCGCAGCCCGGGAGCTTTAAACCCGTGTTCGGCCCGACGAAGGACGGCTTCCGCCTGGCTGTCGAGACCGGCCAGCGGGAGACGCAGGCGGCGTTTTTCCCGGCAGATCAGGAGATTCTGGACAATCCTGCGCCGCAGGTCGTTACGGCGACGGCGAGAGGGTTCGTGCTGGAGCTGAAGAAGGACGCGAATCTTTCGGTTAATCCAGCTCAATTGAAAGGGGTTCTTGAGCTTTCAGGGGGGCGGGCGTACGAGATTGCGGCGTTGCCGGGAACTGTGGCGGCTGGGGCGGCTCCAGGCTTGTGGGTCGAGTTGGCTCGAATCTCGGGGCTGGCATTTCTTGGCGGTTTGCTGCTGAATCTGATGCCGTGCGTGTTTCCGGTTCTATTCCTGAAAGGGCTGGCGCTGGTCCACTCGGGGCACCACGAACTGCATAAGCTGCGGGCGCACGGGTTGGTCTACGCTGCGGGGATTCTGGTTTCGTTCTGGGCGCTGGTGGGCGTACTGCTAGGGCTGCGGGCTGCGGGAGCCACGCTGGGATGGGGATTTCAGTTCCAGTCGCCGGTGTTTCTGGCGCTGATGGCGGGGCTGCTGTTTTTTCTGGGCCTTTCGCTTGCCGGACAGTTTGAGATCGGGCTGACACTGACTGGCGCAGGCGGGGCGCTGGCTGCGAAACATGGATATGCAGGGAGCTTCTTTACGGGAGTGCTGGCGGTGGTGGTGGCGACGCCATGCACAGCTCCGTTTATGGGCGCGGCCATCGGGTACGCGCTGGCACAGAGCGCAGCGGTGACTTTTGCGGTGTTTACGGCCCTGGCGCTGGGGCTGGCCGCGCCCTATGTGGCTTTGACACTTCATCCGGCATGGACGCGGCTGTTGCCGAAACCGGGCGCGTGGATGGAAGTGCTGCGGCAAGCGGTTGCCGTACCGATTTTTGCCACCGTAATTTGGCTGGCGTGGGTTCTGGCCGCAGGCTACGGAGCGGGGATTCTGGCGTCGTTCCTGACGAGTCTTTTACTGCTGTCGATCGCCGGGTGGTTTCTGGGCCGGTGGCCGGCCAAGCGCTGGGCAGCAGCAGTGGCCGCGCTGATTGTGCTGGGAGTGATTGCCGTCAGCGTATTTGCGCCGGCAAAGTTGGCTGTGGCTGCAGAGTCATCGGCTGCGCCAGGGACGAGCGGCCTGTGGCAGCCGTGGTCGCAGGCCGCGGTCACCCGTTCGCTGGCTGCGGGGCAGCCGGTATTTGTGGACTTTACGGCCAGCTGGTGCCTGAGCTGCCAGGTGAACGAGCGGGTGGCGCTGGGCAGGCCTGAGGTGATGCAGGCGTTCCAGGCGCGCAACGTGGTTCTGATGAAGGCCGACTGGACGCGGCACGATGAAGACATAACGCAGGCGCTCGCAGCGTTAGGGCGCAGCGGAGTTCCGGCATACGCGCTCTACATGCCGGGTCAGACCGAACCGCGGCTCCTGCCCGAGGTGCTGTCGCCGGGAATCGTGACAGATGTGCTGGACAAGCTGCCCAGGCTTGCAACTGGGGCGTCCGCGGCAACGTCCAAACTAAAGTAGGCTCAGATTGCGCAGGCTAAACATACAATTCCCCTCCGGAGGTTGATTCTCATGAAATTCAGTTCTCGGCTTTTGGGTTGCGCGAGCGTTGTGGCTGCGCTGCTTCCACTTTCGGCTGCCGCTCAGAGTTTGCGCGTGGGCGAGCCGGCTCCTGCCTTTACAGCCACTGACTCGCGGGGTCATACGGAAACCTTGAGTCAGTATCGCGGCAAGTACGTGGTGCTGGAGTGGCACAACCAGAGCTGCCCCTATACGCAAAAGCACTATGTTTCCGGCAACATGCAGGCGTTGCAGAAGGAATGGACCGCGAAGGGCGTGGTGTGGTTCACGGTCATCTCTTCGGGGCCGGGCAAGCCGGGTTACGTGACGCCCAGCGAGGAAAACGCGTACCTCGAAAAGACGCATGCGGCTCCAACCGCCGTGCTTTTGGATCGAGACGCCAGGCTGGCGCGTCTCTACAGCGCCAAGACAACTCCCGATATGTATGTCATCGACCCGTCAGGGAAGCTGATTTATGAAGGGGCCATTGACGACCGGCCAACGCCTGACGTGGCAGATGTGCACGGGGCAGATAACTACGTCACCGATGCTCTGACGGCGGCCATGACGGGCAAGCCGATTGCGACGTCGTTTACGCGGCCCTATGGATGCGCGGTGAAGTACCCGGATTGAGGAAAAAGCCGGATTACGGGGCGTCGGCTTCATCAACGGTGGCGGTCGTTCAGTTTCCGGGGTGCTTCCCCGATCGGATGCGGCGTATTTCTTCCATGCGCTGGGCAAGCAGCTTTTCGCGGCCTTCCTGGGTGGGCTGGTAGTAACCGCGGCCTTTGAGTGAATCGGGAAGGCAATCCATGTCGGCGACGCGGCCTTCTTCGTCGTGGGCGTAAAGGTAGCCTTTGCCGTAGTCCAGTTCCTTCATCAGCTTTGTAGGGGCGTTGCGCAGGTGCAGTGGAACGGGCTCCTGGCGAGTTTGCTCCACCTCCTGCTGCACCGCGCCGTAGGCGGTGTAAACGGAATTCGACTTGGGAGCAAGACATAAATAAACGACCGCTTCGGCCAGGGCCAGGTCGCCTTCGGGCGAGCCCAGAAATTCCAAAGCCTGCTTGGCTGAGAGACACAGGTTGAGGGCTTCAGGCGCGGCAAGGCCAATGTCTTCAACCGACATGCGCACCACGCGGCGGGCGAGGTAGAGTGGGTCCTCGCCCGCGGCAAACATGCGGGCCAGCCAATAGAGGGCCGCGTCGGGGTCGCTGTTGCGCACGCTTTTGTGCAGCGCGGAGATGAGGTTGTAGTGTTCTTCGCCTGATTTGTCGTAGATGAGCACGCGCTGCTGGACGGCCTCCACGGCAAGCGGGCGGTCAATGTGCCGCCTGGCCCCTTCGGCTTGCGCCAGTTGCGCGGCGACTTCCAGGGTGTTGTACGCGGTGCGGCAGTCGCCGCTGGAGTAGCTGGCGATCAGTTGCAGCGCATCGTCATCGGCGGTGATGCCCATCGCGCCCAGGCCGCGTTCCTTATCTTCGAGTGCGCGCCGCAGCAGGCCTGCAATCTGCTCCTCGCTGAGCGGTTGCAGCACGTAGACGCGGCAGCGGGAGAGCAGCGCGGAGATGATCTCGAAAGAGGGATTCTCAGTGGTTGCGCCGATGAGGCGGATGGTGCCGCGCTCCACGTAGGGCAGGAAGGCGTCCTGCTGGGCCTTATTGAAGCGGTGAATCTCATCGACGAAGAGAATGGTGCGGGAGTGCAACTGGGCGGCCTGGGCGGCCGCGACCATCACCTGCTTGATCTCCTTTATGCCGCTCATGACCGCGGAGAACTCAATAAAACTTGCCTGCGTGGTTTCGGCAATGATCTTGGCCAGGGTGGTTTTGCCCACGCCGGGCGGACCCCAAAGGATCATGGAGCCGGGATCGTCCCGCTCAATCTGGACGCGGAGTGGTTTGCCGGGACCCACCAGGTGCTCCTGGCCGCTCAGCTCCTCGAGGATGCGGGGGCGCATGCGCTCAGCCAGAGGCGCGGCGCGCGGCGGTCCTTTGGCGCCTTCGGGCTGGCCGTCAAAGAGGCTCATGGCCGGCCCCCTGAATGGTTAAGAGACGCACGGCTCCGGGAAGACCGCTGCTGCGAAGCTTCGTAGAGCAGGATGCTGGCGGCGACGGCAGCATTCAGGCTCTCGACCGGGCCAGGGCAGGGGATGGTGAGCGCGCCGTCGGCCTTGGCGGCCAGAGTCTCAGGAACGCCGTTGCCCTCATTGCCGATTAGCAGCGCTACCGGGCTGGCAAGGTCGGCAAGATCCGCTGGTTCCGCAGCATGGACGGCGGTGGAGAGGATTCTCACGTGAGTCTGCCGCAGGCGAAGGAAACAGTTTTCGGTACTCGCGCTGAGCACAGGAAGCCTGAAGACGCTGCCTGCGGAGGCGCGGACGGCTTTAGGATTCCAGGCGCTTACGGTTCCAGGCAGGCTGACGACGCCGTTGGCGCCAAAGGCTTCAGCTGAGCGAAGGATCGTGCCCAGGTTTCCGGGGTCCTGAAGGCCGGCCAGCACCAGCACCAACGGCGCGGCGTCGCGATGGCTGCCGAGCAGATGCGCCCAGTCCCATTTCGGTGGCTCGACAAGTGCGGCGATGGGCTGGGGCGTCTCAGTGGGCAATGCGGAGTCCAGGAGGACTTTGGGCAGGAGCAGAATCTCAGTTTCACGCGGCAGGGGCAGGGACTCAAGCAGGCGCTCGGCGCCCTGGGCAACAAAGACGCAATCGAAGCGCAGGCCGGCGCGGTGAGCCTCCTCAAGCAGCTTCGGGCTCTCGATTCCGGCCATACCGCCCCCCGCATCGAGATTGGGGTGGGCGAAGGCTCTCCGGAGGTCTTTGAGGCGGGCGTTCTGCTTACTCTGTACAATGCGAAGAGGCATGAGCGGAAACCTTCTGTGCTTAGCCGATTCTAAGCCGTTTTAGGAACCGGCGGGCAGGTAAGGGCGGGAGACAACTTGCACCAAGAGTGGTGCTGTGATAGTTTTCGTCTTTACAGCTCAATTATTTGTGGGAACAGAGGTAGACTTTTTTGTCCGCGGAGATCTTGCGCGTCCATCCCGATGAACCCCAGCCGGACCGGATCGACTATATCGTCTCCTGCCTGCGCAAGGGCAACGTAGTCGCCCTGCCAACCGACACTTTCTACGGGTTGGCGGTTGACCCGGTGAACCTGCACGCCGTGGAGAGCATTTACCAAATCAAGACCCGCCAGAAGCACAAGCCGCTGTCTCTGCTGATTGCTTCGCTGTCCCAGGCTTACGAGCTGGCGCGCGACACCGACCCGCTGCTTGACAAGCTGGCAGATCGGTTCTGGCCGGGTCCGCTGACCATTATTGTGCGGGCCGGGACCAAACTGCCGCTGCGCTCAACGGCCCATACCGGCAACGTGGCCTTGCGCGTGCCAGACGCTGCCATTCCGCGCGCGGTGGTGGAACGGTTCGGGCTGCCTATCACTGCGACCTCGGCCAATCTGCACGGTGCGGCGGAGTGTACAAACGCGGGGTGCGTTCGCGACCAGATCGGAGATCGCGTTCCGCTCATCATCGACGGTGGGCCAACGGGCCGGGCGCTACCCACCACCATCGTCGATCTTTCGCTCGGACCCGGCCGCTGGGAGATTCTGCGCGAGGGCGCCATTCCAACCCACGAAATCGTCATGGTGCTTCAGCGTTAACCCCGCAGCGATAAGATGATGCACATGAACAGCCTGGCCAAGCCGAAGCATCGCAACTGGGCTTTTCGCGCGGCATTTTTTCTTCTGCTGGCTTTATTCATTGGGTTTCTCGGCTGGTCCTGCTGGGTCTATGTGCAGATTGAAAACTACGCGGGCCTTGACCAGGCCGCGCCGTCCGATGCGATTGGCGTCCTTGGGGCCGCGGAGTACGACGGCCGGCCCTCGCCCGTCTTCCGCGCCCGCCTGGATCATGCCCGCGACCTTTACAAACGCGGGATTGCACCGCTGATCATCACGCTCGGCGGCGTGGGCGGCGACCAGTTTTCAGAGGGCGCCGTGGGCCGCGAATACCTGATGAGCCTGGGCGTGCCTGAAAGCGCCATCATTGCAGAGACAGAAAGCCGCAGCACCGAAGAGTCGGCGCGCCGCATCGCGGTGATCGCCCGCGCCAACGGCCTGCGCCGCATCGTGGTCGTCAGCGACGGGACCCATCTTTTCCGGATCCACGAAATTTGCGCGGCCGACGGCCTGAACGTGCTCACCTCGCCGCGGACACGAGTGGCCGTCATCGGCGGCTCCCAGGAGGCGGAGAGCATTGCCCACGAGATTTTGAGCTACACGGCCTGGCGTCTGCATTTGCATTGAGGGAGCATTTACGTTAATGGGTATTGAGTGAGTTAGCGTCCTGTCTCTAAAGTCCATAACACAAAATGACGATCGCGGAAGGCGATGTTGGGGCGGAGCTATACTAGCCCTGTCGCAGCACGCGCGAGGTGCATGATGAAACGACGAATAAGCATAATGTGTTTCCTGCTCTGCGTGTCATCCCTTATTTACGGGCAGAAACACCGCATGGGACAAGTTCCCAAACAGGCTAGCCCGTCTGAGTTCCCGCTCCAAGTGCACATTTCGGCCTCCCACATTCGACGCGTCTGCAGCGGCTTCGATAGTGGTGTCGCGCCTGGAGTTGCGTGCACCGCCGACGGGCTCTATGTGGATGCAGTGATCAATGGCAAAAAGATTGAGCTTTGGGGCGATTCGAAAATCGGAAAACAAAAGTCATCTGTCCTCGCTCCGGGGGACTACAAAGCGCAGCTCACAGGTGACGAGCACAACGCAGATAGAACGGCAGTCAGTCAGGACTATGTTGTTCTGCTTTCTGACGGCACGACCTGGCAATGCCACCTAAGCGGCATCACGGAATAAACGGAGTTGCCGTTAAAGGGGTAGCAAAAGACTGGCACAAGCACTTAAATGTGTTTCTTCGGGCGCTCATCTTACGGCGCTTCGAGTACTCGCGGCATCGGGCGCCCAAACTCGAAATTACCACGTCAGCAGAATCCCAGAAGACTGCCCAACGCCCGAATGTGAAAGCACCGCCAGCAGGCCGAACGCAAACGCCGCAGCGCTGGCGGTGGAAAGAAAATTCACCGCATCGTTGTTGAGCCAGCCACGGCGCTCCAGGGTCGCTCCCAGCAGGCTGTCAAAAAAAAGGCCGAAGAGGGCCGCGGCGCAGCTGACCCAGAACATTACCGGGCCGCCCTGGAGAGCCAGCGTGCCGAGGGCAGCAACGATGACCGCGGCGCCCGCGCCGGCCAGTGAGCCGGCCATGCTAATGGCCCCGTCCGTGCCCGGCTCAACCTGGCGAAAAGTGGTAATCATGCGCGGACGTCCGCCGATAACCTGACCTATTTCAGACGAAACCGTGTCGGCGGCGGCCTCGGCGAGGGCAGCAAGGGCTACCGCGAAGAGAAGCATGGGCGCGGGAGTAACTTGAGTGAACCAGCGGGAATCGGTCAGCCAGGACTGGACCACTTCACTTGAGACGAGAGCAGCCACACCCAGGTTGGCGGCGACCTGGGACGCGGAACGTCCGTGCCGCTGCTCGGCCGTACCCAAACGCTCTTTTTGGGCGCGGCCGAGGCGCGTGGCGCTCCAGGCAAGCAGAGAGACGGCAAGAACAGGCACGAGAGCGGTTTGCCACGGCCGATAGGGAAATATCACGGTGGAAAACATGAGGCTGGCAGTGATGACCACACCAGTAGCGGCAGCGAACGGCGTGGCGGCGCGAAGCTTGAGAACCACCAGCCCGAGCAAAAGGCTGAGGCCTAGGGTCCAGATGGCCACCGGAGCGGATTGCGTCGCCCACCAGTGAGCCTGGAGGATCAAACTGGCGGCTGCAAAGGGCAGAACGGCCAGGAGCACCAGCTTCGATTGCCATAGGAGCTTTCTTCGAGCCACGCCTCATCGTACCCTTCATCCGCGGGGCGGGGAAAGGTCGGTAACGGAGTTGCTTGCCCCGATTCCATTTCACACTCCATCCGCGTCTAACCAGCGGCTCCCTGATTTACAATCGGTGGGTAAGCAGGAAAGAACTGAATGACGCTTTCTTACAAGATTTCAGGCCAGGCGCGCGCGCGATTGGTTCAGGCGGGTGCGGTCATTGCTGCCGCGGCCCTGGTTGCCGGATGCGGCAGTGTGTATCGGCCAGTGGTTACGCCCATCCCCACCAGCGGGCCGCCTGCGCAGCCAACATCGTACGCGGTGGCGGTCTCGGCCCCATCGCCCACCACGCCCGGCATCGCCACCATCATCGACTACTCCGGCGATTCGGTGCTGGCCGAGGCGAATATCGGTCCCGGCCCGTCGAATCTGACCCTGAGCGAGGTCGGTTCAACGGGTTACACACTCAACAGCGATGGGACGTTGACCAACTTTTCTGTTTCCAGTTCGTTGCAAACCAGGAACGTGCAATATTCCACCCTGCCCAGCACCGCTGAGCCGGTCAACCTCTTCGCGCCGTCCACGGGGCTTTGGGTTGCCGACCTGGATGGGAATCTCGCCGATGTCTTCGTTTCCACCCCCGTGGCTTTCGAGCTTTCCATTCCAGTGGCGACGACGCCGGTGATGATCACCGGCCCCGGTTCCGGCGCCCAGCGCTACTACTCGATCAATCAGGATTTCGATGCACCCAGCGGCGGCGATCCGAATGGCGTGGCCTGCAACATTTCCCCGACGACTGCGCCGGATGGCGAGGCGGACGGAATCGAGAGCGCCACCCTGACGGTTTCATCGCACATCCCGGTAGGGAAATGCCCGGTTTACGCCGTCGAGAGCTCAGACGCCAGGCGGCTGTTTGTTTTGGATCGGGGAGACGACACGGTTGCGGTGATCGACGCCCAGAACAATTTGCCCGATAACCAATGCCCTCCGCCAACGGGTTGCGTGAACCAGAATGGAAAGACGTATTTCTCGCATCCCTTTCTTCCGGTGAGCCCTGCGCCGGGTTTGCCGCACGCCGGCCCGGTCTATGCCGAGTACAACGCCGCCACCAGCCAGCTGATCGTAGCCAATTATGACGGCAACTCCATCAGTGTCATCGATGTGAGCCTGGATGAGTACGGGAATGACAGCGCGACGTTCGGCACCACATTTACAATTCCCGTGGGAAACAATCCAGCCAGCGTAACGGTTCTGGCCGACGGCAGCCGCGCCTATACGGCCAACCAGACCGATGGCACGGTGACTATCGTGAACCTGTCGAGCCACACGGTTGAAAAGGCGCCGCTGCCAGTCATCGGTCACCCGCGGACCGTGGTCTCGACGCAGAATTCACAATTCGGCAAGGTTTATGTGGCATCTCCCGATAGCCCCTACCTGACAATCCTGCGCACGGATCTGGACATTGTGGACACCACCATCCTGGTTGAGGGAAACATTGTGGATGTGCGCGTGAGCAGCCAGACGGCGACGCCCGGCAACAACAACAGCGTGAGCCGCACGCCTGGTCACGGGCAGCCGTGCAACCTGCCGCTGACATCGACGACCTACACGCTCGCCGATTGCCAGGCGATACCGTAGAGCATTTTCGGAAATCACTAACCAATTAAGAGATAAAAGGGCCATTCCTCGCGGGGGATGGCCCTTTTCAGGTTGGCAATAAACCCGCCGCTTTGAAAGGGCACGGGCTTTGGCCGTGCCGCTAAGACCCATAAAAAGTGCACGGCTTTAGCCGCTGAGGGACGTATTTCGAATCTCGCTGGGCCTTGTCAGCAATCTGTGGGCCATTCCTCGCGGGGGATGGACCTTTTGCATCTCCGCGGCAGATTCCGGGCGCTTGCTGACACAAGCCGCCGATCACAGACCTGCCCGTCGAAGTTTGGCGTGATCCACAACACAGACCAGGCAGGGCTCGCAAGCCAACCATGAACTGAATACAGCGTTGAGCGAAGCGCTCACCCATGCCGCCGATGAGGTCGAGCGCGGGACTTGTTTGAGCTGAGGAGTTTGCCGATGCAATCGAGTAAAAAGACCATCCTTTTGACGCGGCGTCAGTTTGTGGCCGCCGGCGCCATGGGGGGTGCGGTTGTGGCTGTGGGCTGCGCTCCGGGCGGCAAAGGCAATTGGGACTTTCTGAGCGACGAGCAGGCCCGGACATTGGGAGCCATTTGCGATCAAATTGTCCCCGCGGATGACTTTCCCAGCGCCACGCAGGCCGGAGTGCTGACCTATATCGATAAGCAGCTTGCCCGGCATTACCGGCGCCACCGGGACGCGTACCGGGACGGGCTCGCGCAGGCAAATGAGATCAGCCAAAAGCAGTTTGGCAAGGACCTGGCAGCGCTGACGGGCCAGCAGCCACTGCAGGCGGTAGGCGCGATCGAGCGCGAGAATCGCAAGTTCTTTGACCTGGTGCGCGCCCATACCCTCGAGGGTTACTACGGCTCGCCGCGGCACGGCGGCAATCGCGACGCTGTCAGCTGGCGAATGCTGGGCCTGGATGAGCCCCCGCTGCGCGGGCGCGCGCAGTACGACCTGAGAAAGGGGCAGGGCTCATGAAGCGCGTGAATGCGGTGATTGTGGGCGCAGGAGCCGGCGGCGGCATTGTGGCCAAAGAGCTTGCTGTTGCGGGACTGAGCGTGGTGCTGCTCGAGCGCGGCAAGTGGTATACGGCCAACGATTGCCGCAAGGATGACCTGCGCAATCAGCGCACCACGGTGCTGGGCAATGCCTTCGGGCCTGAGGACGACGGCAATCCCCGCGTCTGGGTGGATGCAAAAGGCGGCACGCACACGGTTTTAGCCAGCGAAGGGCAGTATCAGAACGACGCTGCCTGCGTCGGCGGGGGAACGCTGAGCTACGGCGCCCAGGCCTGGCGCTATATGCCGCAGGATTTCAAGATGCGCTCAACGTATGGCGCGCCGCAGGGCAGTTCGCTGGAAGATTGGCCTATCTCCTATGACGACCTGGAACCGTATTACGAGAAAGCCGAGTATGAAATAGGCATCTCGGGCGACTATTCGGGCACGCCGTTTCATGGTCCGCGGCGCCGTCCGCTGCCCATGCCTCCGCTGCCGCCGGGGCAGGAGTTCGCCGTCCTTGAGCCGGCCGCCAAGCGCCTCGGCCTGCACCCGTTTCATGTTCCCATGGCGCGCAACAGCGTGCCCTACAACGGGCGCGGCCCGTGCATGCGCTGCCGCTGGTGTTGCGGCTTCGCCTGCGAAACCGATGCCAAAAACGGCTCTCAGAACACGGTAATTCCCATTGCGCTGAATACCGGGAACTGCGAACTGCGCACCGAGTGCATGACCAGGGAGATTCTTACCGACGAGCAGGGACGCGCGCGCGGCGTAGCCTACTTTGACGCCAACGGACATTTGCAGCAGCAGCTTGCAGACATCGTGGTGGTCTCAGGCGGGGCCACGGAGTCGGCGCGGCTGCTGCTCAACTCGGTGAGCAGGTTGTTTCCCAATGGATTGGGAAATCGCCACGACCAGGTGGGCCGCAATCTGCAAGGCCATCACTACACTGGAGCGATCGGGTTTTTCGACTTCGATACCTACGACGATGTGGGACCGGGCGCGAGCATCGCCGTCAGCGACTACAACCACGGCACGCCGGGTCTGTGCGGCGGTGGAATGCTGGCCAATGAGTTCATCCGCCTGCCCATTCAGATGGTGGACCGTCTGCCGGCAAACACCCCGCGCTGGGGCGCAGGCCACAAGCAGGCAATGCGCCAGTTTTACAAGCGCGCGGTCATGGTTCAGGGGCCCACGCAGCAGATTCCCACGGCCGACGCCAGGGTAACTCTCGATCCAGATGTTCGCGACAAGTGGGGATTGCCGGTGGTGCGCATCTCCGGCAACGTTCATCCGCACACTTTTGACATTGGCGAGGTGCAGGCCAAGCGCGCGGAGGCCTGGCTCAAAGAGGCCGGAGCCATCAGCACGGTGGTGAGGGCAACAAGACCAGAGCTGGTTTCAGCAGGGCAACACCAGGCCGGGACTTGCCGCATGGGCAACGATCCGCAAGGCTCGGTGGTCAACCGGAACTGCCAGGTTCACGATGTGGACAATGTCTTCGTCATCGATTCGAGCGTGCACGTGACCAACGGAGGGTTCAATCCGGCGCTGACCATCATGGCCATCGCCTACATGGCGTCTGAAGCATTGGTCCACAACTGGAAGGGTACGGGATTCCGGTCATGAAGCGTTACTTGAAGCTTGCCGCGCTGGCCGTTGCAGCAATGGCTTTGCTGGCCGTCGGCGGCACTTATGGCGCGTCGTATTACTACACCTCGCAATATGGGCAGGGCTGCGCAAGCTGCCACGAGATGGCCGACTATGTGAGCGCTGTGCATGGCTCCTTTCACCGCAAGGTGGGCTGCATGGATTGCCATGAGGCCAGTTTGGCGACCAAGCTGCGGCACATTCGCGTGCATCTTTTCGGCGACGTGCCAGAGGCCATCCGGCTGCGCGATGTGGACGTGGTGACCATGGTTCCAAGCTGCCGGAAGTGCCACCAGAACGAGTACGCCACCTGGCATGCCGGGCCGCATAGCGCTACCTATAGCCAGATTTTTGCCGATCCGGAGCACAACCAGAAGCGGCGGCTCATGGACGATTGCTTCCGCTGCCATGGAATGCATTTCAACGGGTCGATTCGCGACGTGGTGCAGCCGCAAAATGCGCAGGGACCATGGCACATTGCTCGCGCGGGCTTTGCCGATCAGCCGGCAATCCCTTGCCAGGCGTGCCACCAGGTGCATCGGGAAAGCGCTCAGGAAGCCAAGCCGGCCAGGCGGTTTTCGGTAACCGGCACGCCGGTGCACGATTCGCTGGCCTTTTTCGATCGCCGGGAGAGAGTTCATTTTGCCGCGGCAACGCTGACCATTCCGCACCTCTTCGATGGCGCGCGCGCAGTCACCATGAGTCAGGATCCGCGGCAGGCCATCTGCTACCAGTGCCACGCGCCGCGCGTGCCCGACACAGGCACGGCTGCCGCAGTCAATCTCTGGGGTCCGCAAGTAGGCTCGGGTGACGACCGCACGCCAAAGGGCGTGCATGAAGGGCTGAGCTGCGTCTCCTGCCACAACGGCCACAACGAAAATGCAAAGGCTTCGTGCAAGACCTGCCATCCGCAAATGTCGCATTGCGGCATCGATGTCGAGAAGATGGATACCACCTTTGCCAGCGCAGCCAGCAAGCACAATATCCATTGGGTTAAATGCGCCGATTGCCATCAGCAGGGCATTCCGAAGATGAAGGCGGCAGCGCCCGGCAAAGTGCCGAAGCAGCCTGCCTTCGACATGAAGGGCTGATCGCGACCCGTTGAATTAGGGGCAGATGCGTCTGCTCTCTGCGCCGGTGCGGCATTGCCTTATACATTTGAGGCAGGAGAGCGCGCAGAGATGACGACGGGTGCGGCCAAAACGCGCGTGGACCTGTTGCTGGTGGAGCGTGGCCTGGTTCCCAGCCGCGAACGGGCCCGTGCCATGATCCTCGCCGGCCGAGTTCTGGTTCAGGAACAAAAAGTAGACAAGCCGGGCACGGCGGTGGCTGCTGATTCCGTGGTGCGGCTGCTTGGCGACGATCAGCCCTATGTGAGCCGCGGCGGATTCAAGCTGGCGGCGGCGCTGGAGCACTGGAAAATTGACGTAACCGGCAGGGGGTGCCTCGATGTGGGCACTTCGACCGGGGGATTTACCGATTGCCTCTTGCAAAATGGGGCAGCGCATGTCACCGCTGTCGATACCGGCTTTGGCCAGATCGTTATGAAGCTGCGCAACGACCCGCGCGTGCGCCTCATGGAACGCACCAATGCTCGTTTTCTTGAGCCGGGTTCCCTGGCACTGCATCCTGCGGGAAAAATCGGTTCTGTGTCTGGGCACGACTTCACCGGGGCCCCCGGCGACAGGTCCTCGTCGCTGGGGTGGGGCTTCAGTCGTGCCGATAATGCCAGTAGAATGACAGGGGCTTTAGCCCCGGCGAAAAGCCCTGAGCTCACATTGCTCGTGATGGACGTGTCGTTCATCTCAGCCACGCTGCTGCTGGCTCCGGTCCTGGCCGCGGCTCCCGGCCTCACAGAAGCTGTGATCCTCGTCAAGCCGCAGTTCGAGGCTGGGCGTGGGCACGTGGGCAAGGGCGGGATCGTTCGCGATCCCGAGGCGCACCAACTGGCAATCGACAAAGTCGCCGATTGCGTGCGGTCGCTGGGCTGGGTGGTAGTGGAGACGATTCCATCGCCCATTACCGGCGCGGAAGGCAACCGCGAGTTTCTGTTGTATGCGCGGCGGCACTGATCTTCAAGCGCACGCCCCGCAGTCGCGTCTGAGCGCGCAAGCGTTCGCCGTAGCGAACCCCACCGCAGGTGGTCCGGTACACTGGGACTGCATGACTCGCGTCGCCGTTGTTTGCAAGCCGCATAGGGAAGAGCTGGCCCAGCTGCTGCCGGAGCTGATCGGCTGGCTGCGCGAGCATGGGTATGAGCCGCTGCTCGACTGCGAGGGTGGCCAATACACCACCACCGCGCCGGCCGTGGATCGCGCGGAAATGCCCTCCTACGCGCCGGGGCTGGTCATCGTTCTGGGCGGCGACGGGACGCTGCTCTCCGTGGCGCGCACGTTTGCCGCCACCGGCACGCCCATCCTGAGCGTGAATCTTGGCCGTCTGGGGTTTTTGACCGAGGTGCGGCTGGCCGATCTCTATTCAACGCTCGAAGGCTGGTGCGACGGCTGCAACGTCCTTGATGCGCGGGTGATGCTCCGGGCCGATCTGTGGCGCGACGGGATGCTGCACTCCAGTTATGAGGCGCTGAACGAGGTGGTTGCCTCCAAGGGCGACATCGCGCGCATGGGCGAGTTTGCGGTGGAACTGGACGGCAAGAAGGTGGCCCGGTTCCGCGCCGACGGCGTGATTGTTTCCACTCCCACCGGCTCGACGGCTTATACGCTGGCGGCAAACGGTCCTATCCTGACGCCGGATGTGGATGCAATGGTGGTGACGCCGATTTGCCCGCATCTGCTTACGCTGCGGCCGATTGTGGTGCGCGGCGACGCGCTGCTCACGGTGCGCGTGGAGGGGATTCCGAACCTGGCGCTGCTCACCGTGGACGGGCAGCAGGCCTTCGAACTCCAGCGGGGCGACGAGGTTCGCTGCCAACGCTCCAACCATACGGTAAACCTGGTGCGCATGAGCGAAAGCGGATTTTTTGAGGCCCTGCGCAGCAAGCTGAGCTGGGGCGAGCGCTAGCCACCTGCGGTGGGGCAGACGTTCGCGGAAGGCTCGCAACGGCTTGGTCGATTCCCACCCATTTCGCCACCTGCGGTGAGGCAGACGCCTTCGGCAGAGATTATTGAATTGAGGGTCGATTGCCCGGATTTTCGAAATAACCAAGAAGCTTACCCAGCCTTCTCTGTCAACTCGGCCCAGCGGGCGTAGAGGGCGTCGTTCTCCTCCTGCGCGGCGTCGAGTTCGAGCAGCGCCTGCTGAAGGGCTGCGGCGTTGGTTGCAACGTCGGGATGCTCGATGCGGGCGCGGGCGCCGGCCAGCCGCGCGTCGGAGTCTTCAACGCGCTTTTCAATGGCGGAGAATTCTCGGGCGTCCAGGTAAGAGAGCTTCTTCTTCGCCGGCGAAGCGGAGTCAGCAGAGTTAGGCTTGGCTTCCGGCTTGTTTTGCGCTTCACTTTCCTGTTCTTCCATCCAGTCTTCCCACTGCGCATAATCGGCGAAGCGGCCGGCGTGGCCGCGTCCATCGAGGCCCAGGACAGTCGACGAAACACTGTTGAGCAAATAGCGATCGTGGGTGACGAGCACCAGCGCACCGGGGAAGTCGAGGAGATTTTCTTCCAGAATCTCAAGCGTGGGAATGTCCAGATCGTTGGTGGGCTCATCAAGGAGCAGCACGTCGGCCGGCTCCAGCATCAGCTTGGCAATCAGCACGCGCGCTCTTTCGCCGCCGCTGAGGTTGCGGACAGGCTGATTGAGCTGCTCGCCCGTAAAGAGGAATCGCGCGGCCCAGCTGGCCACGTGGACGGTGCGTCCCTGGTAGATGACTGCGTCGCTCTCCGGCGCCAGGGCGCGGCGCAGGGTGAGGGATTCATCCAGTTCTCGCATCTGGCTGAAATAGACCATGCGCAGCGCATCGGCGCGGCGAATGACCCCCTCCGAAGGCTCAATTTCACCGCGCAGAAGACGCAGAAAGGTGGTCTTGCCGCTGCCATTGGG
Source organism: Occallatibacter sp. (assembly GCA_050013735.1). Classification (GTDB taxonomy): domain Bacteria; phylum Acidobacteriota; class Terriglobia; order Terriglobales; family Acidobacteriaceae; genus Telmatobacter. The sequence continues at coordinate 13,688 of JBEKEQ010000015.1, read as the reverse complement.
CCCTACGAGGCCGACTTTCATGCCCGCCGTGAGAATGAAGTTTAGGCCGGAGAAGAGGACCCGGGGAGCGGAGGCAGCGTTGTTTGCGTCCTCGGGGGAACTCGCGGGAACGGTGCAAGCTACTCCGGTGAGTTCAACCAGGCGCTTGGTTTTGCGCTGTGTAGCTTCAAAGTCGATGCCGGCTGTGCTGGTTGCGGTTCGGGCGTCCATGGCCGCCAGTTGGCCAATCATGGCGTTGGCGGTGTCGATGCGGGCCTTTGACTTGGTGGTGCGGGCTTTGGGGCCGCGGCGCAGCCATTCGATTTCAGTTTTGACGCGGTTGCGCAGGCTGTCCTGCTGGCGGCTCTGCGATTCGAGATAGGCCTGCTTTTCTTCCAAAAAATGGCTGAAGTTGCCTTTGACGCGCAGCAAACCGCCGGCATAGACCCGATTCAGCTCGACGATCTGGGTGGATGTGGATTCGAGGAAATAGCGGTCGTGGCTGACGGTGACTGCGGCAAAGGAGGAGGAGCGCAGCAGCTCTTCAAGCCACTCGATACCGGCCAGGTCAAGGTGGTTAGTGGGCTCGTCGAGCAGCATCACTTCCGGCTCGCTGACCATGGCTTCGGTGATCGCCAGGCGCTTGCGCCATCCGCCGGAGAGCGTGGCGGCTGGTTCGTTGAGGTCTGTGAAGCCCGCGCGGCCTGAAAGCTCGCGCAGCCGGCCTTCGCGTTCGGATTCATTCACCTGGGCGGCGGCAAGGGCCTGCTCCAGGACCTGGCGGATGGTGAGACCGGGGGCAAAACGCGAGTCCTGCGGGACGTAGGCGGCGCGGGCACGCTTGCGCACGGCCAACTCGCCGGAGTCCGGCTCGATCTGGCCGGCAAGGAGGGCCAGCAGGGTAGATTTTCCAGCGCCGTTTGGGCCGATGAGGCCGATGCGGTCGTTGTCTTCGACGGTGAGGGAAAGGTCGCGAAACAGGGGAGTAGCACCGAATTGTTTGCTGACGGACTGGGCGTTGAGAATCGGTGGCATCTCTCTTAAGAGTACCTTGTCGTGAGAACGAGGCGCTTTAGTCTCGTTTGTCGGCGGATGGCCCAGGTCTTGGTAGCTTTTTCCAGCCCAGATGAGGGTGCCACCGGCGCTCGCATTTGGGGACCGGTGATGACGGTACGATATGAAGAGTGAGTTTAAGACGCGCTCCGCCACTTGCGCAACCAACGCAAGTTTGTCGCCAACCCGTTCTACCGGCAAAGTCCGCGGTGGAGCAGAGGGGGCCGGTACAGCCGGAGAACGCAGGGAGCAGGAACCATGCTGGACTACGAGATTTTGCCGGCCGAAGCCGCGGCGATTCTGGGCGAAGGAAAGGCCAGGCTGATCGATGTGCGCGAGCCGTGGGAGTTCGCGACGGCGCGCATTGCCGGCAGCCTGCCGATGCCGATGGGCGATTTGCCTTCACGCGCGCATCAGGAGCTGGACCCTGATGAAAGGCTGGTGGTGGTCTGCCATCACGGGGTTCGATCGATGAATGTGACGGTGTGGCTGCGCAACCAGGGATTTGAGCAGGCTCAATCTCTGCGCGGCGGCATCGATGCGTGGTCGGCAGAGGTCGATTCGTCGGTTCAACGCTACTGATGCCGGGGCCAAATGCCGCCGGGACCCCGCAAAGCGCCTACGGCATATAATCTGCTTTGTCTATTTTCTCGAAGGGAAGCAATCACATGTCTCTTTCCGCAGTCGATTATGCCCGCCAGAACTATCCGCGTTTTCTCAATGAATTGAAGGACCTGCTGCGCATTCCGTCGGTGTCAACGCTTCCCGAGCACAAGGGCGACTGCCGTCGCGCCGCCGAGGTGCTGGCTGCGGAGTTCAAGCGCATCGGCATGGAAAATGTGCGGCTGATTGAAACAGACGATCACCCGCTGGTTTATGCCGACTGGCTGCATGCAGCAGGGAAGCCCACTGCTCTGGTCTATGGGCACTATGACGTTCAGCCGCCCGATCCGCTCGACGAATGGCTTACGCCGCCATTCGAACCTGTGGAACGCAACGGCAACATCTACGCGCGCGGCGCGGTAGACGACAAGGGCCAGGTGTGGGCGCAGGTAAAGGCGTTGGAGTCGCTGCTGGCCGCGAACGGTTCGCTGCCGATCAATGTTCGTGTGCTGCTTGAGGGCGAAGAAGAAGTGGGCGGGGAGGGAATTGCGAACTTTGTGGCCTCAAAGCCGGCAGAGCTGAAGGCGGACTTTGCCCTGGTTTGCGATACCGAGTTGTTTGCGCCCGGTCTGCCCACTTTGTGCGTAGGGCTGCGGGGCATGATCTACACCGAGCTTGAAGTGCGCGGCGCGAAGACCGATCTGCACTCCGGCATGTATGGCGGCGCGGCGCCAAATCCGTTTTTCTCGCTGGCGCAAATCCTTGCCAAGCTCAAAGACGAGGACGGGCGCATTCTGATTCCCGGCTTCTACGACGACATCATTCCTCCCAGCCCCGAGGAACTGGCGGCGTGGCGCAGTTTGCCGTTTGATGAGGAGCAGTACCGCATTGCCGAGGTAGGTTCGCGCACGCTGGTGGGCGAGGCCGGCTATAGCGTGCTCGAACGCACCTGGGCGCGACCTACGCTGGACGTGCATGGCATTCCCGGAGGATTCACGGGCGCGGGAGCAAAGACGGTGATTCCGGCCAGGGCGGTGGCAAAGGTGTCCATGCGGCTGGTGCCGGGCATGACGCCAACGAAGGCGTTCGCCCTGTACAAGAGCTATGTGGAGCAGGTTGCGCCCGCGGGGGTGGATGTGGAGGTGCGGCTGATTCACTCCGGCGAACCGTGCCTGATTCCGGTGGACAACCCCTACATCCGGGCGGCCACGCGTGCGCTCCACGAAGTCTGGGGCAAGGACACGGTCTTTATCCGCTCCGGCGGTTCGATCCCCATCGTAGGAGACTTTGCTAAGCACCTTGGCCTGCCCAGCGTGATGATGGGCTTTGGGCTGCCTGACGACAACCTGCACGCTCCCAATGAGAAGTTCCATTTAAAAAATTTCGAGCTGGGCATCGAGTCCCTGATTCGGTTTCTCGATGAGACGGGCGGTTGAACAGGGCGGACGAGTGAGAGCGGTTGCTATCTGGCTACCCGGCTGCGGCAGCGGGATTTAGGGGCCGCTGCTGAGTTTGATCGAGGTCTGGCGTCCCAGATCGCGTAAGCTGATTGCAATAGGATGTCCGATTCTTCCTTCAATTCGGAATTCACCGAGATTCTGCCCGTTTCTCCTGGGACGGAGCCCGAGCCGGAACCGGCAGTCGTGACGCCGGCGCCTGAGCCCTCCGTGCCGATGATTTCTTTCAGCCACGTCTCGATGTGGTTCGGCGAGCGCAAGATTCTCGACAGCGTGAGCTTTACAGTCGAGCGTGGCGAAACTCTGTGCATTCTGGGCAGAAGCGGCGTCGGGAAGTCGGTGGCGCTGCGCATCCTGATGGGTTTTCTTAAGCCGCAAGTGGGTTCCATCCACGTGGACGGCGAAGAGATCAACGGCCTCAGCGAAGAGCAGATGCAGGCCATTCGCAAACGCGTGACCATGGTTTTCCAGAACGGCGCGCTCTTTGACTCGCTCAGCGTGCGTGAAAACGTCGCTTTTCCATTGCGCGAGCGCGAAAATTTATCGGAAGACAAAGTCGGCCAGCTGGTGGATTGGTTGATCAGCATCGTGGGTGCTGAGGATGTGGCGGATGCTTTTCCGGCCAGCCTATCCACCGGGCGCAGGCGCGCGGTTGCCATTGCGAGGGCGCTGGCTGCGCAGCCGGATGTAGTGCTCTACGACGAGCCGACCACCATGGTCGACCCCATTATCGCCCGCCGTTTGGGCGACCTGATCCAGCGGCTCAAGCAACAACTGGGATATACCAGCATTGTGGTTACCCACGACACGCGCTTTGCCGAGCGTCTTGCCGACAAGGTGCTCTTTCTGGATCAGGGACAAGCGCTTTTCTTCGGTCCGCTGAAGGATTTTATGGCGTCCACCGAGCCGAAAATTCAGCAGTTTCTTACCCTGGACGCATACGTATTACCTTCGGAATGATGTATTTATCATCAATTCACTCTAAAAAGCGCGAATTCTCTTGCCTTGGATTGCCGATGTGGAGTTATGCTTAACTATCCGGCATTTGCCGGCGCCTGACAGTTGAAGCTCCAATTTTTGTTGTTAGTTTTCATGTTTTGTATCTGCCAACTGAAAGCGACACAGGACCACCAGCAGACAACCCCGGACGCCTGGAACGGTGTCCAACGTAAGTGGTTGCTCCCAAACGGCGATGACCTGCAGCAATCCACATGTTTTTTGCGGGATGATATTCGCATCCCCCCCCGGCATATGAGTTTTTGAGGTCTGCGGAAGCAAATGGCGACATCAGAATTCTGGCAAAGGGTATCGGATTCTCTGTCTTCTTCACATGAAGTGGCCGGAGGGTCGACGGAAAACTCCACGCGCAACTCACAGGGCGCGACCAAATTGTGGATGATTCTGGACGGAGTCACGGTTCTCGGCGCTGCAATTCTGGCCACGCTTTACGCGTTCCGGACCGGCCCTGTGGCCGGCGCAAGAGGCTTTTGGCACGGCACGCTCATTCACGGCCGTTCCATGGGCATTTTGCTGGCCTTTTTTTGCGGATTCACGATTGCGCTTATCAGCATCAGCAAACAGCTGCATTTATACACGCCCAGGCGAATGTCGAGTTTGCTGAATGAGCAGAGGCTGAGCGTACAGGCCTGTTTCACAGCAGGGCTGCTGCTCACCGGCACTCTTTACCTGGTTCATGCCGAAGACATTCCCCGCAGCATTGTGCTGGTCACGCTGGGCCTGGTTACCGTGTCGCTGAGCTTGCGCCGCCTGGTTTACCGCGTCTTGATTTACCAGCGCTTCGAGCGGGGCGAGGGCACGCGCAATGTGCTTATTGTGGGTACCGGCCCCCAGGCGCATGCGCTCCGCCACCACCTTGAGAGCATCAGGCATCTCGGTTACACATTCAAGGGATTTATTGACTTTCCGGGCTCCGGCTCGCGACTGACTGCTTCCTCGGGCGAGGTGGTGGGAACACTTGACACGCTCTTCCAGAATGTTCGCAAGCGTTTTGTAGATGAGATTTTCTTTACCACCTCATGCGAACGCGGAATCGTCCAGAATGTGCTGGAGCAGGCGCGCAGACACGGCGTAGATTTGCGTGTCGTTCCGGACATGTTTGACGGGCTTACGTGGAACAGTCCCATCGAATATATCGGGCAGTTCCCAACCATTCCGCTGCACTGCGGCGATGCCCGCGAGTTTGGTATGTTGCTGAAGCGGGGACTGGATATCGTGCTCTCCAGTTTGATTTTGATCTTTATTTCGCCTGTGTTGCTGGCTATTGCCGTGGCAATCAAGATGGATTCGCACGGACCTGTCTTCTACCGTTCGGAACGCATCGGCAAGAAAGGCCGTGTGTTCAACTGCACCAAGTTCCGCACCATGGTCCGCGATGCGGAAGGGCGCCGCGCCGACGTTATGCACATGAACGAACGCGAGGGCGTTCTGTTCAAAATATCCGACGATCCGCGGGTCACCAGAATTGGACGTTTTCTGCGCAAATACTCGCTGGATGAGCTTCCCCAGTTCTTCAATGTTCTGTGCGGCGACATGAGCATCGTGGGACCTCGCCCGCCTCTCGCGAGCGAGGTCAGGGAGTACAAACTCAGCCACTTGAGACGGTTGGACGTGACCCCGGGGATTACGGGTCTATGGCAGGTTCAGGCGCGCCGCGATCCCTCGTTTGACAGCTATATCTCGCTGGATGTGACCTACATCGAGAAGTGGAGCATCTGGCTGGATCTGAAAATCATCATGCGCACCATTGGCGTAGTTTTTGCCGGCACCGGCACATAAAGACTTAGCTTTCAGCCTTCAGGTTTCAGCTCCTGGCTCCTGACGCCCCGGGCGGCTGGCGGGATTAAACTGTAAATGTGAAGATCGCACTGGCACAGATCAATCCCACCGTAGGGGATTTCACTGGAAATCTGAAAAAAATCGTTGCCGCCAGTCATCGAGCGGCTGCTCTGGGCGCGCGCCTCGCGGTCTTTTCTGAGCTGGCGATCTGTGGCTATCCTCCGGCCGACTTTCTTGAAAAGCCCAGTTTTCTAGCCAGTTGCCGCAACGCTGTCAAGGAGCTCATGGAAGCTACTCGCGGGTTGAAGACCGCGGTACTGGTGGGCGTGGCACTGGCTGCGGAGGGGGATACTGGTAAGCCGGCAGTCAATGCGGCGGTTCTGCTGGATGGCGGCCGCCTGCTGCTGGAGCAGCACAAACGGCTGCTGCCCTTTTACGACGTTTTCGATGAGCAGCGCTACTTTGTCCCTTCGCGGGTGCAGCAAGTGGTCGAGCTGGACGGAGTGCGGCTGGCTGTCACCATCTGCGAGGACGCCTGGAACGACAAAAATTTCTGGTCGCGGCGGTTGTACGCTGCCGATCCCATGCAGGAACTGATGCGCCAGCAGCCTGCCCTGCACATCAACCTGTCGTCCTCGCCCTTCTGGCACTCGAAGCGCCTCATGCGCCGACAGATGTTGGCCGCCATTGCCAGGCGCGACTATGTGCCGGTGCTGATGTCGAACCAGGTGGGCGGCAACGACAGCTTAATCTTCGACGGCTCCTCGCTGGCCTTGAATGCGCGCGGAGAGCTGATTGCCCAGGCAGCTTCGTTCGAAGAGGATCTGGTGGTGGTGGACCCATTCGAAGCGCGTGCCGTGCCGGCGCCAGAAGACGACGATACTGCCGCCGCATACCATGCGCTGGTTCTGGGCACCCGCGATTATGTCCGCAAGTGCGGATTCCAGAAGGTGCTGGTAGCGCTGAGCGGGGGCATTGACTCGGCGCTGGTGGCGGCCATTGCCAAGGATGCGTTGGGGGCGGAAAATGTGCTCGGCGTGGGGATGCCCAGCCCCTATTCCTCCAGCGGCTCGATCGACGATAGCCGACGGTTGGCCGCAAATCTCGGCATTCGTTTTGAGGTGATCGGCATCAGCGAGCTCTTCAAGGAGTACGTCCGTGCGCTGGAACCGCAATTCGCGGGGATGAAGGCTGACACCACCGAGGAAAACATCCAATCGCGCATTCGTGGCAACCTGTTAATGGCCCTCTCCAACAAGTTCGGCGCCCTGGTGCTGACCACGGGCAATAAATCGGAGATGGCAGTGGGATACTGCACCCTCTACGGAGATATGGTGGGGGCCCTGGCGGTGATCGGTGACCTGGTGAAGACTCGCGTTTATGCCGTCTGTCGATGGCTGAATCGGAGCGGCGAGGTAATTCCCGCGGCGATTCTGGAAAAGCCACCCTCCGCCGAGCTGCGTCCGGACCAGAAGGATACCGATTCATTGCCGCCCTACGAGGTCCTTGACCCGATCCTGGAAGCCTACGTGGAACGCTATGAGACGCCCGAACACATTGCCGAGGAGCACGGATTTCCCCTGGAACTCGTCCAACACGTGGTGCGCCTGGTGGAGCACTCCGAATACAAGCGCCAGCAGGCTGCGCCGGTGCTGAAAGTCACCTCAAAAGCGTTTGGCATGGGGCGCAGATTTCCCATCGCCGTGAAGGTTCAGATAAGCTAATGTTCGGGAGCTTTTCCGCTCCACAAGGAGAATCAGCTTGATCCGTTGGTCCGTACGTTTTGCCGGCATTGCCGCGCTGGTTGCGCTTTCATTTCCCATGTTTAGGGCTGCTGCCCAGCAACAGGTGCCTGCCGCCCCAGCGCAGCAACCATCCGCCCCCGCGCCGGCCGAAGCACCGGTGTTTCCCAAGCCTGACCCGGCAAACTTCACTGCTGCGTCCCCGACGAAAGAGACCGTCAGCGCCTTTTTGCAAAGCAACTGGGGCTATGACGAAAGCAACATCTGGCAGGTTCAGGAAATCGTGAAGACGCCAGTGGAGGGTGTGAGCAAGGTAATTGTTCTCGTGGGCGACAAGAGCGGGAAACAGAAGATATCGGGGCTTGTATTCTTCGTGCTCCCCGACGGCAAGCACATCATCGTGGGCAATGACATTCTTCCTTTCGGAGAGCATCCATTTGCAGAAGCCCGGGCGGAGTTGCAGGCCAGGGCCGACGGCCCCTATCGCGGCTCGGCGATGAAGGACCTGGAGTTGGTTGAGTTTGCCGACTTCCAGTGCCCGCACTGCAAGGACGCGCAGGCAAATATGGAAAAGCTGATGGTGGATTTTCCCAAGGCGCGCATCGTCTTCCAAAATTTCCCGCTTACCCGCATTCACCCGCAGGCCAGGCTCTCGGCTGCCTATGGCGTCTGCGTGGCCAAATTGGGCGGCAGCAACGCGTTCTTCCAGTTTGCCTCGGCTGTCTTTGACGGCCAGGACGGCCTGGCCACGCCAGATGGTGCAACCCTGACCCTGAACAGCGCTGTAACCAAAGCCGGCCTGGAACCGGCCAAAGTGGCAGAGTGCGCAGCCACTCCGGCAGCGATTGCCCAGGTGGATGCCTCAACGAAGCTGGCCACGGATCTGAATATCAATCAGACTCCGACGCTCATGGTCAATGGCCGCCAGATCTCCGCAACAGCTCCCTATGACACCCTGAAGCAGGTTATCCAGTATCAGGCCAAGCTCGACGGAGTGGCTCAGTAGGCCGGCAGCGAGCGGCCGGGAGTGCCGAAGAACTCAACGTTTCAGCGTGCCTGCGTGCTTTTCTCGACGCGGATCATCGGCGAGTGACCGGCCGGCTGCGTTCCGCGAACCACGTGAGGCGTAATGACAATCAGCAGGGTCGCGGAACTCACCTGGGCATCGATGTCGGTGATGTCGTTCAGGCCGGGAATCTCGCTGATTCCCGGCACGCCGGCGATGGCCCGGCTTTCATTCTTGGTCAAATCGCTGATGATCACCACGCCCTCGCCTTCCTTGAGCGTCACTACGCCGGAGTAGGCGCGATTGTTGAGGATGGGATTGCCGTTGATGGATGAACCGGCAAGAGCGTCGATCTTCATGTCGATGGTCAGGGCTACATCGTTTCCGCGCATGACCCTGGGAGTCGCCTTCAGGCTCATGCCAAGGTCCTGATACTCAATCTGAGGAATATTCGGCACGCTTCCGGCGTAGGAAGCCAGCAGGGAAGAAAGGCTGCCGGAAGCGCCTGCACCCGTCAACCCAGGGATGTTGGGAACGCTGGGAGACAGGCTGGAGAACGAGGATGTCTGGATGGGATAGCGCTCGCCCAGGCTCACGGTCCCTGCCTCGCCGTCGCCCAAACGCAATTGAAGCCGGTCCAGCTCTCGCGAATCCGATGAATTCACGTTCAGGTTCAGTGTGGCGGGGCCTTCAGAGAGGCCAGAGAGTGTGAGGCCTCCGCCAAAGAGGGCTACCCCGTTGGTGAATAGGGAACTCGTGACCTGCCCGGAGGCGAGCAGAATGCCGAGAATGGCCAGCGTGTCGCCCGGAGCAGCCAGACCCGAGGAGATGATTTGCTGCACCAGGCTCTGGTTCTGGTTGAGTATCGACTGTTCCGCGGCGTAAGCATTGACGGCCGTAAATTGCTGGGGGGGCAGGATGCCGGTGTTCCGCTCGCTGGTATGCGAAAGCTGAATGATGCGCACATCCAGCAGCACCTGGTTGCGGCCGTCCATCAGCTCGGCGAGGGTCATATTCAGGGCGTTCAGAGCCTTTTGTGGCCCGTTGACGCTCAAGGTAGACGAAGCCGGCTCAACCACCGCCTTTGACAGATCGAAAACGTTTTTGGCCAGGTTGCCCACGTCGGTCAATTCGGTGTTGCTGAGCCCCGGCAGATAAACAGTCTCATACGCTGTTCGCTGGTACTGCCGGCGATTTTCTCCCGTGTCTCGGGCCACCAGAACGCGGTGTTCGTCGAGGGGAACATAAAACGAGTTGGTCAACAGCGACAGGCTCCGCATGGCCTGTTGAAAAGTGGCATCGTCGGCGTCGAGGCGGACAGGAGTGTTGTGAATGGAGTCGTCCACGGTAGCTTCAAGGCCGTAAGCCTTGAAGACCTGCTGAATGGCGCGATGCTGGTCAGTGTGCAGGTGAAAACTATGGACGCCGGGAGTGATGGCGAGGGACAGCGATTCGCCAATGGTGCTTGCGCTTCTCTCGTAAAGGGGCGACGACTGGCCGATCAGGGCATCGTCGCTGAGCTCATATAGATGTTCGGTCACCTGGACATTTTTGGGATCGAGCTCACGGGCGTGTTCAAGAGACGCGCGCGCGGTGGCTGCATCCCCGCGCAGCCGGTCTTTTGCCGCGGCCTGAATGAGGGCCGTTACCGCGTAACTGCGCGCCACACCTGCGGCTAGCGGATAGTTGGCATTCGTGGCATCAAGCGCGGCTGCCTGAAGATAGCCGCGCATGGCTTCTTCAAAGTGCGCGTTTTCGAAAAGCTTGCTTGATTCCAGGTAGAGCTTGGCGGCGCGCCGGCGGTCACGGGTCCTGGCCGGTTTGGGCTGTTTGGCGTCATTGACGGCAGAGGTTGAAGGGGCCGGCCCGCCGTGGGCCGCAGGGGCCTCGGAAGGCGAGGATTGGGCGGGTGCCTGCTGGCCGGGCGAGGAGCCGGCGATCGTCTGGGCCCATGCGTTTAAGGAGAGCAAAACCGCCAGAAATCCAGCCGGGCAAACACGGCTTCGTTGCGTGGCCAATGAAGCGAACATTGCGCCGGTTTGCGATGGGCGCGGTTTCACTGCGAGGTCCGTGTCAGCGCCAGAAGGTCTGCCAACGACGAAGCGCACACCTCGGGCTGATGTTTCTGCAACTCATCGAAGCTGTATCTGCCGGTGGCTACAGCAATGACGGAAAGGAAATTTGCGCGCGCTGCCTCAATATCGCGGGGCGTGTCGCCCACCACGCAAATATCAGCTTCACGGCCAGCCAGTTCCCGGGCCTTTTGTGCCGCCTGGCCAACCAGTTCCGAGCGGACGGAGAAGCAATCGCTGAAGCCGCCAAAACGAAACCACTCGCGCAACCCGGCCTGCTCGATCTTGATCCAGCCGATAGCCTCCAGGTTGCCGGTGGCGACGCCCAGCAAAGCGCCCTTCCGCGCCAGGTAGTCAAGAACCTGTTCCACGCCGGGCATTCTCACCAGATCCATCTCGTGACGGCGTTCAGCCACTGCATTGCGCATCGCCTCCAGGATTGCTTCCGTGCGTTCTTCCAGAACCTGGGCAGGAACCCCGGCCTGATGGCAGGCCTCGCGCAGAATCGCAGTGTCGGTGCTTCCGTGGAGCAGAATGCCGGCGAGAGTCACCTCAAATCCCGTGACTCGCTGAACGCTGGAGACAAAGGAGTCGACATGAATGCGGTCGCGGCTGCGCAGCAGCGTTCCGTCGATGTCGAAAAGATAAGCGTCCTGGGCATCCCAGGCGAAGCCCGGCTCGATGGCGACGCGCGCTTCATTGGCGAGTGGGGTTGTCAGCATATCCTCAGGAAAATAGTTAACCTTGGCGGGAGATCGAACGTACCGCGCTAAATACAGGACGTTCGCTGCGCGGCGGACGCTTGAGGCCGGCGCGAACTTCCGCCAGGTCCAATCCCAGCTCAGCCATGGCGCGGCTCAGCGTGTTGCGGTGCATGCCCAACTCTTCGGCTGCCTTGCACTGGTTTCCCCGGTGTGAAATCAATACCTCGCGCAGAAACTGCCGCTTGAAATCGCGCACGGCTTCCTCGTAGGGAATGCCGCTGGAGTGCATTTGCGTCACCAGGTTGTCCAGTTCTCGTTTCACGTTCACCTCTTGCCACTTTACATGTTTAACCCAATTCTGTGGGCAGCATCTTTCACAAATTATGATTTGCCGCCGGGCGGGTGCATCCAACCCGGAGTTTCCTGTTCCAGGGTCCTCAATCCCTCCCTGACGCGGCGTGCCAGGTCCGCGGGGCTCATGTGCGCGCTCAGGTGGCAGGCGCCAAAAAACAAGCGGGGCAGCCGGGCCTCTTCAAGCATATGAGCGGGCGGGAAAAAAGCGACGATGACCAGGATTCCCAGGGTCACCAGGAACATGCCTTGCACGAATCCAAAGACTGCTCCGGCAATTCCGTCGAGCCAGCCTAAGCCGATCAACCGGAAGGCCTTGGCTAAGGCTGAGCCAAGAATGGCGGCCAGCGCCATGACCAGCAATGCGATCAGGACGAAGCCCACGGCATCGGCTACCTGCCGGATGCGAACCAGGGGCATCAGCAGCGCCGCGGCGTGGCCGTAGTTCCAGGCAGCGATCGACAATCCCAGCAGCAGGCCTCCCAGGGAGCAGGCAGAGCGGAAAAACCCCTCCGATAGCCCACCGAGCACAGCCATCACCATAATGATCACAATGGCCCAATCGACCCACGTCATGCTGCGCTCCGTTTGCTTCTATAAATCGAGACTTCGCCCGGTAAGGCGGCGAAAAGCCTCAAGATACTTTTCCTGGGTGCGTTCCACCACTTCAGCCGGAAGCCCCGGCGCCGGCGCCTGCTTGTTCCAGTGAATTGACTCGAGATAATCGCGGACAAACTGCTTGTCGAATGAGGCCTGCGCACCTCCGGGTTTCCACTCCGCGCTTTCCCAAAAACGCGATGAATCCGGAGTCAACACCTCATCGGCAAGGATGATTCCTTCCCCGGTTCTTCCAAACTCAAATTTTGTATCGGCCAGGATAAGCCCGCGAGACTCTGCATGGGCGGCGGCTTGTGCGTAGATAGCCAGCGTCAGGCGGCGCAACTCGGCGGCGTCAGATGGCCCGACTTCAGCTTCCACCGCGGCAAAGGACACGTTTTCGTCGTGGGCGCCGTCCTGGTTCTTGGTCGAGGGAGTGAAAATCGGTTCGGGAAGCCTCGAGCCGTCATTAAGGCCGGCCGGGAGTGGAATGCCGCAGACGGTGCCGGCCTGCCGGTACTCCTTCCAGCCGGAACCCGCCAGGTAACCGCGAGCCACGCACTCGACAGGAAACATGTCTGCACGCTTCACCAACATCGAGCGGCCTTCCAATTGATCCTCATACGGGTGCAACTCCGCGGGAAATTGGCTCAGGTCCGCTGTGATCAAGTGGTTGGGCACAACATTTGAAAGGAAATCGAACCAGAAGAGCGAGATTTGCGTGAGAATTTTACCCTTGCCGGGAATGCCTGTGGCGAGCACGTGATCGAAAGCCGAGATGCGGTCGGTGGCTACCAGCAGCAATGCTGCATCTACCGCATAGAGGTCGCGCACCTTACCACGGCCAAGCAGAGGGATTGCGCCCAAATTCGTTGTGAGAAGAGCATTCACGGAAGGTATTACCTCGGGGGGCTGAATCTCCGATTTTGCAGCGAGGGGCGCGTTTTGTCAATGTCGGGTTTTGCGCTCAAAGTGTTCCGAACTGGCAAGGCCACGCGGACTATGAAACGCTCAATAGGCGCAGAAATGCATTGTGGAAAAAATTATCTGCTGTTGTGACGGCCGTCACGGAATGCTTATTCCAGATGGGAGACACTCCAGTTGTCAACATGGTTCAGAGGGTAAGCAAGAACACTCTCTTAGAGCCGGGCGACACGAGGCAGCAGTGGAAAGGGGAAGCCGCAGCTAGCTTCGTTTGTATAGGGATCGCCAGTAGCCGCGCACTACCGACCTCCAGTGCCGGCTACTGGTTCCCGACTTTATCTTGTATAACGCAAGCGCCTCCGAAGCGAAGACTTCCTTCGGGGGCGATTTTTTTGTCTTCGTGC